>JBHENL010000206.1:0-15188 GCA_046262075.1 Gemmatimonadota bacterium | reverse complement strand
ATCTTCTTCCTGGTCTTGCCGAAGCGCTCGAAGCGCACCTCGCCATCCGCCGTGGCGAACAGCGTGTCGTCCTTGGCGCGCCCCACGTTCACCCCCGGATGGAACCGGGTGCCGCGCTGGCGCACGAGGATCGTGCCCGCGTTCACGCGCGTGCCGCCGAAGCTCTTGACGCCGAGCCGCTGGCCGTGGCTGTCGCGCCCGTTGCGCGAGCTGCCGACGCCTTTCTTGTGAGCCATCTTCGGTTCCTCCCGTTCGACTGAATCGATGCTGCCGGCGCGCTACTCGACGTGCGCCTTGGCACGGTGCTGCTGCAGGCCGCGCTCAGTGGCGAAGCCGCGCCCGCAGTCGTCGCAGACGTAGGGCCCCACTTGACGGGCCGGGCCGGACGACTGCTCCGCGCCGAGCTCCTCGTCCTTCGACGACGGAGGCGGCGTCCCCGCCTCGTCCGCGCGGCGCTCGGGCTCGTCCTCGTCGAGCGCCAGCTCCCGGATCGCGATCTCGGTGAAGTCCTGCCGGTGTCCCTGCTTCTTGCGGAAGCGGTGGCGCCGCTTCATGCGGAACACGACGATCTTCTTGCCACGACCATGGCGCACGATCTCGCCGACGACCCGTACACCCTGGACCAGCGGGGCCCCCACACGCAGATCGCCGCCATCCGACGCGCACAGCACACGGTCGAACGTCACGCGATCGCCGACCTCGCCCGTGAGGCTCGGGACGCGGACGCGCCCGTCCCGCCGGACCTTGAACTGCTTGCCGCCGGTTTCGATGATCGCGTACATGGAAGCCCTCGTGAGTGCCGCCGGAGGCGCGCGGAACCGGCCTCCCCGCGGGCACCTGATCGGGCCCGCCGGAAAGCCAAAAAAGTTACATGCCCGGCGCCCCGCTGTCAAACCGTCGCAGTGCCTGATTAAGATGGGATTGCTACCGGACGGGGGGTGATGCCTCATAAAAGGCGGGCGCGACGGCGTCCCGCTCGCGAACGTCCGCAGGGGAACTTCGAGCGCCTCGACCCGTTGACTACCGCAGCTTCGTCGTTGACGAACATTACGGAATTTGTTCCCGTAACGGGCCAGACGCTACCGGCAAGCCGCACGTGCGACGTCCGCGCACAGGAGGTGCATCATGCGACGCGAGAAGAAGTCTGACGGATCGCCGGCCTCGGAGAGCCGATGCACGTCCGACCGCGACAGCCAGCCGCAGGACGAGACCTCTCTTTCCAGGCGCAAGGCGATGGAGACGGTGCTGGTAGGGCTTGGCGCCCTGCTCACCGCCGCCTGTGACCTCGCACCCACAGGGCCCTCAGGTCCAGCTGGTGCCACTCGATCCGGGACCGCCCCCGGAGATCGCTCCCTGCAGAGCGTCAAGGGGGGCTGCCAACGGTGTCTGGACGAGTGCTTCGAGAACTTTCTTCGCTGCCGCGCCCGGGCCCAACGGCGGGAGTGTCCCCGGGATCTCAGTGAGGCGGCGATCTGCGCGGGCCAGGTCACCCGCGAGGTGCTCGAATGCTTCCGCCGGTACCGCGAATGCATCCTCGAGTGTCGTCCGAACGGGCGGTGCGTGACGGAGAAGAACGAGAAGTTCGTCCGCTTCATCGTCATCGACGCGCAGCAGTGGATCGGCGAGATCCAGGATTGCTTGCGGCGCGGCGGCCCTCCGGAGCAGCAGGCTGACTGCCTTTTCCGGGCGGTGATCAGATTCTACGATCGCCTCGACACCTCGGGACATCGCTCAGCAGATCCGGCGCGACTGCTGCACGGAGGATTGAGCTGCGCCGCCGGTTCCGGCTTCTAGCCCAATCCGATCTGTTCGATTGGCCGCGACGTTCGCGGCTCGCTGACAGTACCTGGAACTCGACGCCTCCAGCGCCCGCCGGCGGGCGGCGTGCCTCAGCCCGCCAGCTGCTCCAGCGCCCTGTGCCCCGGCAGCGCGTACAGCCGGAACTCGTCCACTCGCATCAGCGGGTCGTCGCGGATCTCGAGCTCGAGGTTGTATCGCTTGCGCAGCGCCTGCAGCGTGACGCGCTCCTGGTCGATCAGGTACAGGGCCACCTCCGGATGGGTGCGCACCTCGAGCCGCCGCTCGTTGCCGGCCAGGCCCACGCGCCGCACGGCGCGCTCTATGCGCCGCGCCACCGTGCCGCGGGAGAGCACCCGCCCCAGCCCTTCGCACGTGGGGCAGCGCTCGGAGAGCGACTGGAAGAGGCTCGGCCGCACGCGCTGCCGCGTCATCTCCACCAGCCCGAGGTCCGAGACCTCGAAGGCCTTCGTTCGCGCTCGGTCCCGCCCCAGCCAGGTCTTGAACTCCTGGAACACCCGCTTGCGGTTGGCCCGGACTTCCATGTCGATGAAGTCGATCACGATGATTCCGCCCACGTCGCGCAGCCGCAGCTGGCGCGCGATCTCGCGCGCGGCGTCCAGGTTCGTGCGCAGGATCGTGGCCTCGGGGTCCTTCTTGCCGGTGTAGCGGCCCGTGTTCACGTCGATCGAAACCAGCGCCTCGGTCGACTCGATGACGATGTGCCCGCCCGTCTTGAGCTGGACGCTGCGCTCGAGCGTCTTCTCGATCTCCGCCTCGATGCCGTAGGCGTCGAAGAGCGGAATCGGGTCGCTGTAGAGCTTCATCCGGTCCAGGAGGTCGGGCGAGACGCCCTTCAGATAGCGGCGGATGCCGTCGTGGAGCTCCTTTCCGTCCACGACGAGGCTGTCGACCTTGTCGGAGAAGACGTCGCGAACGAGCCCGGACGTGAGCGTCGCCTCCTGGTGCAGCAACGCGGGAGCGGCCGCCGTCGACGCCTTGCGCTCGATGCGCTTCCAGGTGCCGGCGAGCCCGTCGATCTCGCGCTGGAAGCCCTTCTTCGAGGTTTCCTCCCCCACCGTGCGCACGATCACGCCACCGCCCTCCGGGCGGATCTCCTGGAGCAGGCTGCGCAGTCGCGCCCGCTCCTCTCGGTCCTCGATCTTCCGGGAGACCCCGACGTGGTTCACGCCGGGCATGTAGACCAGGAAGCGGCCGGGCAGGGAGATCTGCCCGGTGAGCCGCGGGCCCTTCGTGCTGATGGGCTCCTTCGTGACCTGGACGAGGATCTCCTGGCCGCGCTTGAGCACGTCCTGGATCTGCGTCTCTTCGAGACCTCGGCGCCGGCTCCGGCGGCCGCCGCGACGGCCGCCGTTCCCGTCCCCGTCCTCCTCGTCTTCGGAGTCGTAGAAGTCGGCCAGGTCGGAGACGTGCAGGAAGCCGCTCTTCTCCATCCCGATATCGACGAAGGCGGCCTGCATCCCGGGGAGGACGGCCGTCACCGTCCCCTTGTAGATGTCCCCTAGGTGCCGCTCCTCCCCCTCGCGATCGACGAGCAGCTCGACGAGCAGGTCATCCTCGAGAATCGCAACGCGCGTCTCCTTGGACGCGACGTTGATCAGGATCTCTCGTTTCATGGAATGGGAGCATCCTCTTCAGCCTCCTGGCCGGGCGCATGCGGCCTGTCGGTCGCACCTCGGCCGCGGGCCAGCTCGCTGACGGGCGTTGGCGCGGCATCCGGGCGCGCGCCGCACGCGGCGGCCTCCGGCCGGAGGCACACTGGGCGCCGAGGCGGCTCGATGGACGTCGCAGGGAGACGATCAAGGTCCAGAGAAAGCGGGTCGGGGCGAAGCCTGAGCCGGGCAACACGTCGGCCGCGTCGAGAGCGCGCGCTGGAGCCGCGGGCCGCAGCGGCGGCCGAAGCGGCTAAATGACGACAGCCTAGGAATTTATACCTTTCCTCCGGGGCAGCAAGGACTCCACGCCGCTCCGGCCCAAGCTGCCGCCGGGCCCACCTCAAACGATCGGGGGCCGTGCGTCGCCGCACAGCCCCGATCGGCGAAACGCGAGCTGCCGTTCTAGAAGCTGATCTTCGCCTCGTTCGAGCAGGTGGACGTGCTCGCCTCGCAGAGCTTGTAGGTGTAGCTCCCCCCACCCTTCCTGGGGATGTCATCCGTGTAGGCGCCGTCGTTCGACGTCGTGACGATCTTCCCTCCGTTGCGGAAGACGTCGACGCTCGTGGAGGTGGCTCCCGTCCAGCTCAGATCCGCCTTCTGCTGGCCCTTCACCTTGTAACCGCGCGCCGTGAGGCTGATGCTCGCTCCCCCGCTCACGGTCACCGCCTTCGCCTCGTCGTCCGGGGCCGCGTCGTCGTCGGTCACCGTGAGCGTGACCGTGTACGTGCCTCCCGTCGCGTAGGTGTGGCTCACCGACGGGCCGCTGCCGGAAGCTCCGTCCCCGAAGCTCCAGGAGTAGCTCGTGATGCTCCCATCGGCATCGGCGGAGCCCGAACCGTCGAACGAGCAGCTCAGGCCCGAGCAGCTGAACGTGAACGAGGCCACGGGCGGGCCGTTCTCGCCACCGCCGCCACCGAGCCCATTCACCGCGTTGTAGACATTGATCCGCCCGGCGCCGAACCGATCGTCGCGACCCGCAGCCCCCAAGTCGTCGGCGCTGCTCTTCATGCGGGTGAGCTTGTCGTCGGCGCCCGCCACGCCGAGGGCGTGGAGCAGCGTCGCGAGGCCGGCGGCGTGCGGGCTGGCCATGGAAGTGCCGGCCATGAACGCATAGCTCGTCGTCCCGCTGCTGTACGCGGACAGGATGTAGCTGTAGCCGTCCGCGTTCTCGGTGTCCCCGCCAGGGGCGGAGAGCTCGACCTCGGGCCCGAAGTTGGAGTAGCTGGCCAGGTCGTCGCCCCAGTCCGTGGCGCTCACCGCCACACACTCGGGGAAGGCCCCGGGGTACGATACCTTGCCGGTGTCGTTGCCGGCCGCGCAGAAGGGCAGGACGTCGTTGCTACGCGCGTACTGCAGCGCCGACTGCTCCGTGGACGAGGCGGTGCTCCCGCCCAGGCTGAGGTTCAGGACGTGGGCGCCGTTGTCCACCGCCCACTTGATCCCCTCGGAAATGCTGGAGCTGTAGCACCCATAGCCTCCGGGAGGCGGGAAGGTGGGCCCGCAGACCTTGGCGATCACCAGCTCGACGTTGCTGCCGTAAGCCACGCCCGGCACACCCTTTCCGTCGTTGCCATGCGCTGTGGCGATCCCGGCTACGTGCGTGCCATGCCCATCGTCGTCGTCCGCGGTGCCGTCGCCATTGTGGAAGTCCCGTTGGGCGGCGACCCTCCCCGTCAAGTCCTGATGGTCGGGCAGGATCCCGGTGTCCATGATACCCAGCTTGGCGGAGCCGCTGAAGCTGCCGAGCTGGTCGAAGGCCCCGAGCCAATCCTCGTCGGCGTCGACCTTCCCCGTCGAGGCGAGGAACGCCCCGGCGCCGCTGTTGATGCTGCCGTCGTTGTGGAGATCCCACTTGTAGCCGAAGAAGGGATCGCTGGGCGCGCCGCAGCCGCCCGCGTCGCAAGGATCGCCGAAGGTCCGCAGGTAGTCCGGCTCGGCGAACTCGACGTTGGGGTTGCGGGCCAGCGCGCGGGCGACGGCGACTTCCTGCCCCAGGGGGACGCGCAGCATCTGGATCTCGAGGACGACCTCGCGCTGCACGGTGGCTCCATGGGCGGCGGCGATCGAGGCCGCACGGGCGCCGGGCCGGAAGCGGGCCAGGACGCGGCCGGGAGCGTACGCGTCGGGCACGCCGCTCAGCGCCGGCATGGAGCTGGGCGCCGGGCCGCTCAGGGGATCGCCGCCGTCACGGCACGCCGCCGCAAGGAGGATCACGGCCAGCAAGAGCGTAGTCCGTCTCATCGAATCCTCCAGCCATGTAGAGGGAACCGTACAGCAGACACCATGATTTGTAGAAGGAAACGGGTACGCGCAGCGTTCGGAGGATGTCAAGGAGAACGCCCGGCTCCGCTCGCGGGCAGCGAATCAGATCCGGCGTACCCCTACCGCGGCAAGCGGCGCGGCCACGCTCTCAGAGACGGGGTCCGGAGCGCCCGGATGCTCGGCGAGCAGCTCGCTGCCGAGCTCGAGCCGCTTGGGCAGGCGGCCGATGAGCGCGGCCTCGAGCCGCACGCCGGCCTCGCCACGCTCGAGGCGAACCAGCAGGTCACACCCCGAGCGGCTCTCGGCCGTCTCGCTGAATCCGACCGCCAGCACCTGCCGCTCGACGTCGTTGTAGACGATGCGCGCGAAGAGCGCCTCGAGCGGCTGCTCGCGGCCGTCCACCCACAGGCGCAAGCCGCCGAAGGCAGGATCGGCCCACGCGAAGCGCCCCCGCGGGTCCAGCAGCGGCCGGCGCAGCCTGGACCAGAGGTCGCCCGTCGTCTGGGTCATCGGACCACTCAGTTCTCGATCAGGAGCAAGCCGTGATAGTAGTCCAGCACGAGCCGCATGTCGCGGAAGAAGGGGTAGCCGAGGATGCCCTCGAGGACGACCCCGCTGCCCGGCAGCTCACCCTCCTCGACCGGACCGAGGTCGCGCAGGAAGTGCGCGCGCAGGCGGTCCTTGCGGTAGTCACCGAGGCCGATGCGCACGGCGAGAGGGTCGAGGTCGAGCACCCGGCCGACGAGGGCGGAAAGATAGACGTCGCTGGCACCCGTATCCACCAGCAGCGGGTGGCCGCGTGAGCCGGCGAGCTCGGCCTGCACGATCATCCCCGTCGCGTCGGCGTTGAAGCGGAACGGCACCGACACGCGCCGCAACGCGGCCCCGCGCCCGAGGTAGTTCGACCCGCCCGTGTCGTAGCGCTCGAGCTCGATCGTGCGGCGGAAGAAGTCGACCCGCACCAGGAAGTCGCGCAGGAGGAGTGCGGGGTTCAGGACGCCCGCCACGTAGTAGCTGCGCCGCCCCTGGAAGCCCAGCGCGCCGAGGTCGGCCACCGAGAACGGCACGTCGCGGACGCCGATCCCCTGCAGGTCGAGCGAGTCCACCACCGCCAGGCGCCGCTCCACCGCGCCCAGCGCGCTCTCGATGCGCCCGGCGGGGCCGGAGAGCTCCAGGCCCAGCTCGCGCGCGTAGGTCAGGTCCAGGACGTGGTCCTGAGCGCCGGTGTCGAAGATCAGATAGACCGGATCACGACCGTTGAGCCTCACCGGAAGGAGCGGGACCTCGTCGCCGCGCGCGACGTCGAAGCGCAGCTGCCCGCGCGTGACGCGGCTGGTGAAGCGCGATCCCCTTCCATCGTCCAGGCGGGCGTACACCCGCGCGCGCTCGCGCACCTCGTCCCGGCGCTCCGGCGACAGCCCACGCGCGCGGTCGAGGTACTCGCGGAGGCGGCGCGCCGCGCTCCCGTAGTCGCGCTCGACGAGCGCGATGCGCGCCAGGAACCAGAGGCTCTCGGGGTCGCCCTCGAGCGAGTAGGCACGCTCGAGCCGCTCGCGCGCGGAGGCGAGACGGTTTGCGGAGAGATCCACGAGCCCCTTCCCCAGATGCGCGGCGGCGAGCTCCGGGTCGAGCCGCAGCGCCTCGGCGAACGCCTCCTCCGCCTCGACGAAGCGCGCTTCGCGGTAGAAGCTCGTCCCCAGCAGCGCCCGAAGCCCCGCGTCGCCGGGATCGACGTTCAGGGCCCGCGCTGCCTCCAGCCGCGCGAGGTAGGGCTCCCCCAGAGCGAGGTGGGCGCGGGCCGCGCCGGCGGCTGCGCGTCGCGTGGCGTCGCCCCAGGCGTCGGAGTCGGGCTCCCCGTAGAGCAGGACCTTTCCCAGCTCGGCGGTGGCGCGCTCGAAGGTGGCGAGCGCGACGGCCGCGTCGCCGGAGGCGAGCCGGGCCTCCGCCTCGGCGAGGAGCAGACGGGTGCCCTCCAGGTCGGGATGCTCGTCGGGTCGCGTGGCGCGCGCGGCGGCGGCGGCTGGAGTCGGCGTCTCGCCGCCCCGGCCGTCCTGCGCGAGGGCCGCCGGGGACGGCAGCGCCAGAGCGGCCAGGAGCGCGATCGTTACCGGTGGGGAGGAGCGCATGGGCCGCGGGTCGCGGTCAGCGCGTCCGGACGACCGTGACCTGAGCCTGACTCGAGGCGGGAGCGGTGACGCGGAGAATGCGCTCGTTGGAGCCCGCGGACGTGCGCACCGTGGCGAAGACGCCGGCCGTACCGACGCTGTTCGCGTTCAGGTTGCCGCCGGGGACGTTCAGCGTCTGCAGCGCCAGGTAGGGGCCGAAGCCGAGGCTGGGGTTGAGCTGCCGGACGTGCTCGTAGGCCGCGCGGAGCTCGAGCGAGGGAATCTGGAAGCGCGGGTCGCCGGCCGTCGCGTCGTCCAGGAGCAGCGCGGAGATCCAGTCCGCGAAGAGCTCGGAGAAGGCGCGTCCCGTCGCCAGCTCCACGTTGCCGACGCCGGTGGCGTTCGTCTGCACCAGGGCCCGGTACACGTCCTGGCCCAGCTGGTCGCCCAGGTGGCGGAGGAAGGTGAACGCCGCGCCGCGCTGGCCGAGCCCATCCGGGCCCGCGGGGAGGGCCAGGCCGTGCTCGCCGGGAGCATCGAGGAAGAACGCCGTCCGCCCCAGGTTGCCGTCGTCGAACCCGTTGAGGTCCTCGGCGATGCTCGACAGTCCCTCGTTGAGCCAGGTGTCCTCGCTCTGCCCACCACGCACGAGCACCTTCTCGTTGAAGCTGATCATGTGCTGGAACTCGTGCGCGAACACCTCGTCGAGCGTGGGCAGCGCGAAATCGCGTGGGATCACCGTGCCGAAGCGGCCGCTCGGATCGGGCACGAACCCGTAGAAGATCTCGCGCGCGTTCGTGGTCGCGGGGAAGAATCCGGGCAGCAGGTCGATCCCGAAGAAGAAGCCGATGATGATTCCCTGGCGGGGGTCCGAGCCCCGGTTGAGCTCGTTCACGGTGGGAGTGAGCAGGATCGTGACGCGCCCGTCCCCGTCGATGTCGGACTCGTCGCCGAAAGCCTGCCGGTCGACGACGTAGGACTGTCGCTCGAAGCGGTCGCCGACCTGCCGCACGTCGGCGTCCGTCAGATCCAGCGCGGGCGTGCGCTCATCCACGAACACCAGCGTATGCGCGCCCTTGTAGCGGAGGACCGCCGTCACCGTGTCGAAGTTGTCGCCATCGCCGATGTCGGCGGCGGGATCGTCCGTGTGGATCACCCGGAACTCCTCGCGGTCGCCCACCTGTGGCTCACCGCCGCTCAGCCACAGGCCGGACGTGCGCGGCTTGCCCTCGATCATCTTCGCCAGCTGCGCTTCGCGCCGGCGCAGGAGCGAGTCGAATCCCATCTGACCTCCGGGGCCGCCCGAGCTCGCCGGCGGCTCGATCTCCGGCTCCGCGAGCGAGGGCCCAGCGAGATCGCCGGCGATCCCGTGACGGAACTGCCCCGACGAAGAGGTGAGGGCCTGCACCGCGACGACGTACTCCTCCGTGCCGGCGAGGAACCCGAGCCGGAGCTCCGCCGCCACGCCGCCGGCGGAAGGCGTCAGCCGGACCGTCTCGGCACTCCCCACCGCCGGCAACGGCGGCGGCTCGCCCTTCACCAGGAACGGCACGCCGTTGCTGCGCACGCCCGTCAGCGTGACGGTGAGCGGGCCGTCGGAGCCGAAGGCCGGCACGCGCACGCCGAGCCGGTCGCGCTGGGCGCTCCGCACCTCGCCCTCGACGCCGTTGAACTCGACGACGTTGTGCGACGCGACGGGGCTGAAGTTCCGCCCGATGACCGTGATCTCGGTTCCACGGTCGGCTGCACCCGTGGAAACGGTGACGATCTCGGGGGCGCCCGTGGCCTCGGCCTCGAAGAGGACTTCCTGCGACGAGCCGGCGAGGTGCGCGCGCACCCGAACGACTCCCTGCGCAGCCGGCAGCGTGAGCCGCGCCGTGGCCACGCCCCCCTCCTCCGAGCGCGCGGAGGCGCGGTCGAGGCTACCCGACCCCGAGACCACCTCGAAGAGCACCTCGACGCCGCTCAGGTCCATGGCCGGGGTGCCACCGCGCACGCGGACCTGGAACGGCTCCGTGAGCGCCCGCCCCGTCACACCGGTCTGACCCGAGCCGGAGAGCTGCGCCAGCCGGAACGTCTCCGGGCCGGGGCCGGCGGGGATCCGGACGATCTGGCTGGCGTTGCCGGCATCGTCCTTGGCCACGAGGGAGAGCTCGTCGCCCGCCTGCGCCGCCACGCGGGCCGCGAAAGCGCCGTCGTTGCTGGCGCGAACCTCCACGGCCGCGGGCGAACTGCCGCGCGCGGCCGCGGCAGCGTTGTCGACTCGAACGGTGGCCAGACCCTCGACCGCGCCCGTCTCCCCGCGCACGGTCGTCTGCCCCGCCGAAGGAACCTCGGCCCGGATCCGCGACAGCTGCGGCGGGCCGGGAGGAGTCACGTCGGCGGGCGGCCCGGAGGGTGCGCCCCCTCCGCTGCACGCCAGCGCGGCACAGAGGACTAGCCCCGCGGCGGCGAGCCGCGGGGAAGGCGTGCCGCGGCCGGGCCGCAGGCGTGAGGTCGGCAGGCAGAAGGATCGGGGCATGGGAGGGGCGGAAGGGTCCTGGGCGCGGGGCCGGGAGCGGTGACGCGTCGGAGGAAGGCTCAATTTGCAAGCACGCGGTGGATTGTACAACGCGCGGACCCGGGAGGTCCCGGCTACGGGCCGAAGCGAGGTCGTCGGGGAGGAAGGAGGGGCCGGCGCGCCCTGGCGCGGCGGCTCAATCGTCGCCGAAGCCGCCAGGCCCTTGCGCCGGTTGATCGGCGATCCCGAGCCACGGGCTGGCCGCGGCCAGAGAGCCCGCGCCGGGTGCCGGCTCGCGAGTGCCGTCCACGAGAACCGTGCGGTAGGCCTCCTCGAGCACCCTCATCGCCCGGTCCCGCCGCTCCGCAAAGAGCGTGACGTACTCGGGCGACACCGGATCGCCGATGGGCAGGGCCTCGTCCAGCGGATTCACGAAGATGCCGTTCTTCGAGAAGCGGTAGTCCAGGTGCGGAGCGGTCGACATGCCCGTCGAGCCGACGAAGCCGATCACGTCGCCTTGCGAGACCCGTGCGCCGGCGCGCACGCCCGCGGGGATGCGCGAGAGGTGGGCGTACTGCGTGCGGTAGACCTGTCCGTGGGTGAGCTCGACGACCTTTCCGTAGCCGCGCTTCCACCCGGCGAAGGCCACCCTGCCCTTCCCCGCCGCCTGAACCGGCGTGCCGGTCGGCGCCACGTAGTCGATCCCGGGGTGCGCCCGATAGCGCTTCAGGATCGGGTGGAAGCGCCGCATCGTGAACCCGGAGCTGATCCGCGTGAACTTCAGGGGCGAACGCAGGAACTGCCGCTTCAGCGACCTGCCGTCCAGATCGTAGTAGTCGCCCTCCCCGTCGGGAGCCTCGAACCAGATCGCCGCGTGACGCGCCCCGCGGTTCACGAACTCCGCCGACTCGATGCGCCCGAGGCGGAACGTCCCGTCGGGCCGTACGAACGTCCGGAACGACATGGCGACGCAGTCGCCGGGATGCAGGTCGCTGTAGAAATCGATGACGCCGCCGTAGATGCGGTCCAGCTCGAGTGCCAGCAGCGAGAAGTCCTCGCCGTCGCTCACCAGGGCTCCGTACAGAGACGCCTCGATGCAGCCGACGTACGCACGGCGCACCTCGCTCACGGGCGTCTCGCGCAGCTCGCCCACGAAGCCGGCCGCGCCGGGCGCCGCGGCGCGGATCGCGAGCGTGCGGTCGGGGTCGACGCGGATGAGCACGGAATCGAGCGGCGCGGCGTAGGGCGGGCGCAGCGGGAGTCCGGCCGGCCCCACGCCCCGCGCGCTCGCCGAACCGGCGAAGATCTCCACGGGGGTGCCGGAGCGGAGATGGCGCACGTCGAACACCGCGCTGACGGCGCCCACGACCTGCGTCATCTCTTCGGCGTCGCGGCCGTTCCGCTCCCAGATCGCCGAGAGCGTCTCGCCCGAGCCCAGGGAATCGTGGAGCACGGCGGGCGCGGCATAGGCGTAGAGGGAGGTCGGAAGCGGGGGGAGAGGCCGCCCGCGAGGGCCGGGCTCCCTCGGCTCCGGCAGCAGGAGGTGGGCCGCAGCCGTGAGCGCCGCGAGGCCGCCGAGGAGTCGGAGGCGCGGATCGGCGAGCAACGCGCGGAGCCGGCGGGAAGGGAACTGGACGGGCAACGAGTCTCCGGCGTGGCGGAGCGGCTTCCGCGAAAGCGCGCAATATAGGCGCACGCCCGGTGGACGCAACGATTCTGCGCCCATCGGCGCTTCGGATCTACGACCGATGACCCATGCGCGCCGGCATCGGGCCGCGCTCGACGCTCCGGCACACAGGCAGAGCGAGGCACGCGGCGCGCATCGTCGCGTCGCGCGCCGGGGGTCAGTCCATCTGGCGGCGGATGAAGGTCGGGATCTCCAGGTCGCCCCGGGCGTCCTGGTCCACCACGTCGCTCTGGAACAGTCGTCCATGCGGCTCGCGCCGTCCCAGCGCGGCCCCCACGTACTCCTCCTCGCGCCTTGGCGTGAGCTCCACGACCTGCGGCCGCTCGAGCCGGGCCTCGCGACGCTCGTCGGCCGCGTTGATGCCCGTGGCGATCACGGTCACGCGCAGCTCGTCGGACATGGTGTCGTCGATCACCGCGCCGAAGATGATGTTCGCGTCCGGGCCCGCGGCCTCGTGGATGACCGACGAGACCTCGCTCACCTCGTGCAGCGACAGGTCGCGGCCACCGGTGATGTTGATCAGGACGCCGCGCGCGCCCGAGACGGACACCTCGTCGAGGAGCGGACTCGAGATCGCCTCCTGAGCCGCCTCCAGCGCGCGGTGCTCGCCGGTGCCGTAGCCGGTGCCCATCAGCGCGTCACCCATCTCGGTCATGATCGTCTTCACGTCCGCGAAGTCGACGTTCACGAGTCCGGTGACCGTGATCAGGTCCGAGATCCCCTGCGTCGCGTGCAGCAGAACCGAGTCGGCCACGCGGAAGGCGTCCTGCAGCGAGGTGCCCTGGCCCACCACGGAGAGCAACCGCTGGTTGGGCACGACGATCAGCGTGTCCACCCGCTTCTTCAGCTCGCGCAGGCCCTCCTCCGCCTGCTGCATGCGCTTGCGGCCCTCGAAGGCGAAGGGCTTCGTCACGATCGCGACGGTGAGCGCGCCGAGCTCCTTCGCCATTTCGGCCAGCACCGGGGCGGCGCCCGTGCCGGTGCCGCCGCCGAGGCCGGCCGTGATGAAGACCATGTCCGAGCCGTCCAGCGCCGCGAGCACCTCCTCGCGGTCCTCGAGCACCGCTTCGCGCCCTACGTCGGGCCGCGCGCCCGCCCCCAGCCCCCGCGTGGCCTGCTTGCCGATCTGGATCCGGCGATGGGACTCCGACTGCAGGAGTGCTTGCGCGTCGGTGTTGATCGAGATGAACTCGACGCCCTCGAGCTTCTCCAGGATCATCCGGTTCACGGCGTTCCCACCTCCGCCCCCCACGCCGATCACGCGGATGCGCGCGAACTGCGACCGCTGGTCGGCCTCGTCGAACTCGAAGATCATCGCCTTCCTCCAGACTGGGTGGGTGGTTGCGGGCCTTCCGCCGCGGAAGGGCCCTGGAGCACCGCTCCGGATCACGGCGCCGCGGCGCGGCCCGCCATCCTTCCGGACACAAGTCACTGTAGCATGGTGAAAGCCACACCACAACATCTTGTGCCCCCCTCTAGTGACGGGAGGGACCTTTCGGCTCCCTTTCGGCCGGATGCTGGGGCACCCGCCTCCTCCTGCGCACGGAGGCGTCGAGGTCCCCGCAGCTGTCCCGGGGTGCCCCGTGCAGACGGCGCATCTCTCACGGCAGGAACTCCCCGAGCCACGATCGCATCCGCTCGAGCACCTTCTGCCAGACGCCGTCGTCGTCGCGCCCGCTGAAGCGCGCCTCCTCGTTGCCGCGCTCGACGCCGTACAGCACGAGACCCACGCCCGTGGCGTACTTCGGGTCCTGGATGGAATCCGTCAGGCCCGTGACGCCCATCGGGTAGCCGATGCGCACCGGCATGTCGAGCACCTCCTCGGCGAGCATGGCCGTGCCCTCGAGGCTCGAGGCCCCGCCCGTGAGCACCATCCCCGCCGGGATCTTGCCCGCCCAGTCGGTGCGGCGGATCTCGCGCACGACGAGCTGCAGCATCTCCTCCATCCGTGGCTGGATGATCGAGGCCAGCAGCTGGCGCGACACGCGCCGCTCCTGCTGGGAGGCCACCCCGGGGACCCGGATCTCCTCGTCGCTGGAGACGGCGCGGGCGAGTGCCGCGCCGTAGCGCTCCTTGATCCGCTCGGCGTCGCGCGCCGGCGTTCGCAGCCCGATCGCGATGTCGTTCGTGACGTTGTTGCCGCCCAGGCCGATCACGCTCGTGTGGCGCACGGCGTCCTCGTGGAAGAGCGCGATGTCGGTAGTTCCGCCCCCCATGTCCACGAGCACCACGCCCAGCTCGCGCTCGTCCTCGGTGAGCGCGCTGTAGGCCGACGCCAGCGGCTCGAGGACCAGGTCCGAGACCTGGTAGCCGCCGCGCTGGATGGCCTTGACGACGTTCTGCGCGGAGGAGACGGCACCCGTGACGATGTGGACGTCCACTTCGAGCCGGACCCCGGCCATCCCCGTGGGGTCCTTGATCCCGCGCTGGTCGTCGACCGTGAAGTCCTGCGGCAGGATGTGCACGACCTCGCGGTCCATGGGGATCGCCACCGCCTTTGCCGCGTCGATGGCCCGGTTCACGTCGGAGCGCGTGATCTCCACACCGCCGCGCGGGACGGCGATCACGCCGTGGCTGTTGACGGAGCGGATGTGGTCGCCGGCGATGCCGGCGTACACGGAGCGGACCTCCACCCCGGCCATCAGCTCCGCCTCCTCCACCGCCCGCGTGATGGACTCCACCGTCTTGTCGAGGTTCACCACGACGCCCCGTCGGAGGCCTTCCGAGCGGGTGGTGCCCACGCCCACCACCTTGACACCCACCTCGTCCACCTCGGCGATGATGGCGCACACCTTCGTGGTGCCGATGTCCAGTCCGACCACGATGTTCTCGCGCGGCATCAGGCCTCCTCGCTCGTGGCGTCGTAGACCGGGCCCGGCGCGGGCGACCCCGATCCAGGAGCGGGAAGCTCGGCGCCACCGACGAGTGAGTCGGGCGGCGGTGCCGGGATCTCGGCGAGCGGCACGGGGCGCACGACGATCTGGTCGGCGAACGAGAGGTCGAGCGTGTCGAACCCGAGCCGCTTGAGCTCGAGGTCCCGCAGCACGTCGGGCAGGAGCGCCACCTTCGCCAGGGGCGTCTCGAGGCGCAGCCGCACCTCGCCGGCGTCGCCCGCGCCATCCATCAGGTGCAGGACCACCGCGCCTTCCCCGCCGAGCTCG
>JBHENL010000205.1:0-5162 GCA_046262075.1 Gemmatimonadota bacterium | reverse complement strand
ACCTGAGTTGGAGGGTGGACTCCCCATGTAAAGTAAGCTTGACCATCTTGTCAAGGGTGCTTTACAGACATCGCGGTGAGAGACATTCTTGGACCGACGGATGCAGAGTTGCCGCAGCGCGCCGGCCGCAGCCTAGCCCCCGAGCACACGTCCAACTCCGGGCGGGCGACCGACGGGACGCGGACGACCGTGCGCGGGAGCGCCGGCCGCTGTTCCTTGACAAGGTGCCGGAGCACGTGGTAGTGTCGCCGCGCTTGCGGGGCCTCCCGGCCGGGGGTGGACGCGGGGTGCGCGCCGTGCCGCAACGCCCCTTCCCGATCGTTCCGCGGACGCCTCACCAGCCGGCCGCCCGGGTTCCATTGCCCGGTCGGCCGTTTCACTCCGGCCCCGCCTCGCCAGATGCTCGAGATGCCCGAGCCCGCCGCTGCCCGCGGCCGGACTCCGGCAGACCAACCCCAGAAGGAGGACGGCATGCCCAACAACACGCTGATGGTCGGCGAGTCCCTCGTCGGCGACGGCAACGAGGTCGCCCATGTCGACCTGCTCATCGGTCCGAAGGACGGCCCGGTGGGTTACGCGTTCGCGAGCGCTCTCGCATCGAACACCGACGGGTTCACGAAGCTGCTCGCCGTCGTCGCGCCGAACCTGCCCTGCAAGCCGGACACGATCCTGTTCAACAAGGTCACGATCAAGGGCGCCAAGCAGGCGGTCCAGATGTTCGGGCCCGCACAGGCCGCCGTGGCCCGCGCGGTGGCGGACTCGGTCGAGGCCGGCGTGCTCCCGGGAGACGAGAACCTCTGCGTACTCGTGGGCGTCTTCATCCACTGGGACGCCGAGGACGACCAGAAGATCTACAGCTACAACTACCAGGCGACGAAGGAGTCGATCGCGCGCGCGATGAAGGGCGAGCCGAACGCGCAGACCGTGACGTCGCGTAAGGCCTCGGCCCGGCACCCCTTCGCCTCGGGCTCTGAGGACAAGCTGGAGGACGCGGACTTCCGCGCCAGCAAGTAGCCGGGGAACCGGCGGCTGTCCGCCAGGAGCCCGGCTTGAAGAAGCTCCTGCTGCAGCTCGACGTCGATCGTCTGCCGAGTGCCTTCGACTCGGTGGTGGCCCTCGACGCGGGCGCCGACGACCTGCTGCGCTACGGGGGCGTGACGCCCGGGGACGTGGCCGGGTTCGTCCAGGGAGCGATCTTCACGCGCGGCCCCAAGGACCTCGCCCGTACGGCCATCTTCGTGGGCGGCGGCGACGTACACGCCGCCCAGAAGGTGTTCGACCAGATCCCGAGCAACTTCTTCGGCCCCTTCAAGGTCTCGGCGATGCTGGACCCCAACGGGTCCAACACCACCGCGGCCGCCGCCGTGCGCAGCGTCGAGCGCGTGGTGGGCGACCTGCGGGGCAGGCGCGCCGTCGTTCTGGCGGGTGTGGGGGCCGTGGGGAGCCGGACGGTCGCGATGCTGGTCCATGCCGGGGCGAGCGTGCGCTTCACCGGCTCGAACCCCGAGCGTCTGGCGGCGAAGCTCCAGGAGCTCCGCCGCGCGCTGGGTGAGGAGTTGGAGTCGGCGCTGGCTCCGAAGCCAGGGCAGGCCGGACCGCTGCTCGAGGGCGCCGAGATCCTGATCGCCGCCGGCCCCGAGGGAGTGAAGCTGCTCGACGAGACCGACTGGAAAGCGGCCTCGGACCTGCGCGTTGCGGTGGACCTGAACGCCGTCCCTCCGCTCGGGATCGCGGGCATCGAGGCCGGCGACGACGCGGCGCAGCGACACGGCAAGACGGTGTTCGGGGCCCTCGGCGTCGGCAAGCTCAAGATGAAGATCCACCGCCGCTGCATCGCCGCGCTCTTCGAGTCCAACGACCGCTCCTTCGACGCCGACACGATCTTCGAGCTCTCGCACTCGCTCTAGCCCCTCGGCGGCGGCGCGCACGGAGAACGCGCGGCGGCCCGCCCGCCGGCGCTCCTTCATGACGGGCGACGCTGCCGCGGCCGACGTGCTGCTGGTCGCGATGTCCAGCCGGGCGCTGGCGGACTCCGCCCTGCGCGCCGGCTTCCGGCCGTCGACGGTGGACTGGTTCGGCGACCTCGACCAGAAGTCGCGCGTGGCCAACGTCGCGCTGGGTCGGGACCTGGGCCTCCCCTACTCCGCCGCCGCGGCGGCGCGCTGCGCCGCGCGCCTCTCCGCGCGGGCGGTCGCGTACGGAGCCGACCTCGAGAACCATCCGGCCGCCGTGGCCCGCCTCGCGCGTGGCCGCGAGCTGCTGGGCAACCCTCCCGCTGTGCTGCGGGCCGTGCGCGATCCCGAGCGCGTGTTCGCGGCGCTGGGCGCGGCGGGCGTTCCCACGCCGCGGACCCTGGCGCGGCGGCCGGCTGGAGGACTCCCGCCCGGGGCCCGATGGCTGCGCAAGCCGCGCGCCGGTGGCGGCGGCGTCGGGGTGGCGCTCGCCTCCGGAGCGGCCTCGCGTCCGCGGCGCGCAGAGGTACTGCAGGAGCTCCTCGAAGGGCCAAGCTTCTCGCTCGCGTTCCTCGCCGACGGCGCGCGCGCCCTGCCGCTCGCGTTGAGCCTGCAACTGGAGGAGCGCGAGGCGTTCGGCGCCGCGCCCTTCGCCTACTGCGGCAGCGTCTCTCGACTGCCGGAGGACATCGATACGGGAAGCGTCCGTGAGCAGGCATGGCGCGCCGCGCAGGCCGTGACGCGCGCGTTCGGGCTACGCGGCTGGAACGGCATGGACTTCCTGCTGCGGCGCGGCGAGGTTGTGCCGCTCGAGGTCAACCCCCGCCACACGTCTTCGATGGAGCTCTGGGACGAACCCCGCCGTCCCCTGTTCGCGGATCACGTCCGGGCCTGCCGCGGATCCCTGGAGGGGGATTGGCCGGCGGACGGGTGGCTGCGGGCGCACGCGGGCACGCGCGGGAAGGCGATCCTCTTCGCCCGCGTGAGCGTTCGCGTCGGGGACAGCGCGCGCTGGCTGGAGCTCCGTGGACTCCGCCCAGCGGCGGCGTCGCGGGCCCGACGCCCGCGGGGAGGGGCGGTCGCGAGCTGGCCGGAGAGTGCGGTGGCGGACCTGCCGCATCCAGGCGAGCGCATCCCCGCCGGCCGGCCGGTCTGCACGCTGTTCGCCGCCGCACCCACCGCACCCCTGTGCGTGGCCGCGCTGCGCCAGCTCGCCGCGACCGTCGAGCGCGACCTGGAGCCCGAGGCGGCCACCACACCCCTGTCCTGATCGGTCGACGGATGCCACACGGAAGGCCCGGCTCCTCTCCCATCCCCGACGCCTCCGGCGGCTCGACGCGTGTGGTGCGATCGGTCCTCTGCACCCGTTGCGCGTGCGCCTGCGACGACCTGGATCTCGTCGTCTCGGCCGACCGCGTCCTCGAGGCGCGCCACGCCTGCGCAACCGGGCGCGAGGCATTCCTCGCTCCCCGCCAGGAGCGCGCTCCAGAGGCACTCGTGCGCGGAGAGCCCGCCGCCGCCGACGCCGCGCTGACAGCCGCGGCGGAGCTGCTGCAGTCGGCTCACCGGCCACTCGTGTGGGGCCTGCTCCGCCTCTCGTGCGAGGCCCAGCGCTTCGCCGTGGCCGTGGCCGATCGGCTGGGAGCGGCCATCGACCCCGCCGCCGGTCCGAACCACCCTGCGGCGGTCGCCGCTTTCCAGGAGTGGGGCGAGGTGAGCGCCTCCGTCGGCGAGGTCGCGCTCCAGCGTGGCCTGGTGGTCCTGTGGCTCTGCGACCCGGCGCGCACGCACCCGCGCCTCCTCGAGCGCTGGGGGGTCTCCTCCCCCGATGATTCGCGCGTGCTTCGCCTGCATCGCGGTGACGGCGCGGCCACCGCCGACCCAGGCTGGAGCGTGCCCGCCGGCCGGGAGGTGGATCTCCTCTGGCTCCTGCGCGAGGCCGCGCGCGGCGCTCGCGCGACAGAGAGCGACGAGGGCGGAGCGGGTCTGCGGCGGCTGGCGCAGCGCCTGCTCGAGCGCCTGCGCGCCGCTCCGTACGTGCTCTTCGTCTTCGACGCGCCGGCTGCGGGGCCGACGGAGCAGCACGCGCTCCGCGCCACCGTGGCGACGCTCAACTCGGTCACGCGCGTCCGGCTCTTCCCGCTGCGCGCTCCGGGCAACCGCGTAGGGGCCGAGGCGGTGCTCACGTGGCAGACGGGCTTCCCCGTCGCGGTGAGCTTCGCCGCCGGCCACCCCGCGTCGAACGGGGCCGAGTTCAGCGCGGCGCGCCTCCTCGCGAGCGGCGGCGTGGACGCGGCACTCGTGCTCTGCGCCAGCCCCGCCGAGGTGCCGGCGGAGCCCGAGCTGGGGCGGCTCGCCGAAGTCCCGCGCGTGGTGCTGGACTCCGAGCCCAACCCTCTCGCGGAGGGCGCGGCCGTGGCGCTGCGGAGCGCGCCCTACGGCATCGCCAGCGGCGGCACCGTGTTCCGCATGGACGGCGTCGCCCTCCCGCTGCGCCCGGCGATCTCCTCGCGCTATCCGTCGGAGGAGGCCTGGCTCGCGCGCCTGCTCGAGCGCCTGCCGCCTCGCGAAGCCCGCCGCCGGAGCACGGCTTGAGCGGACGGCTGCGCATCCACGGCGGCGAGGTCTACGACCCGGCCAACGGCGTCGACGGCGAGGTGCGCGACGTGCTGGTCGAGGACGGCCGGATCGTGGCGGAGCTTCCGCCCGAGGCGCCCGTCCTCGACGCGCGCGGGCTGGTCGTCTTTCCGGGCGGCGTGGATCTGCACTGTCACATCACGGGGCCGAAGGTGCCCCTCGGCCGCCGCCTCTCGCCCGATCGGGCGCGCGGGGAGCCCCTGTCCGCGCCCGAGCTCCTGGAGGGCGAGCCGCGCTCCGGGACGGGCGGCGTGATCCCGTCGTCGTTCGCCACCGGCTATCTCTACGCGGGACTCGGCTACACGAGCGCGGTGGACGCCGCGGTGGCGCCGCTCGGCGCCCACCATGCCCACGCCGAGCTGGCCGACGTGCCGATCCTGGACTCCGGGTTCCTGGCACTCGTCGGAAACAATGCGTTGCTCCTGGACCTGCTCCAGAAGGGAGAGCGGGAGCGGTTCGTAGAGACGGTGGGCTGGATCGTGCGCTCGGCGGGCGCTCTGGGGATCAAGGCGGTGAACCCCGGCGGCGTCGCCGCCTGGAAGTCCGGAGCCTCGAACGTGGAGGGGCTCGACG
>JBHENL010000204.1:0-12585 GCA_046262075.1 Gemmatimonadota bacterium | reverse complement strand
CTCCTACGACGAGTACGCCGTCGAGGAAGCCCTCCGGTTGAAGGAAGCTCACGGCGGCGAAGTTGTCGTCGTCGCGGCCGGTCCACCCTCCGTCAAGGACGCGCTGACCCGCGCCCTGGCGATGGGCGCCGACCGCGCGATCCACCTCGCCGGCGAGGGCTTCACCGCGGGCGACGCGCAGGCCACCGCCCGCGCGCTGGCCGACGTCCTTCGCGGCGAGAGCCCCGACCTCGTCCTGGCCGGCGTGCAATCGGACGACAAGGGATACGCGGCGACCGGGGTGATGCTGGCCGAGATGCTGGGGTTTCCGCACTCGACGCTGATCATGGAGGTGCAGGTGCAGGACGGCAGCCTGCGCGTGAAGCGGGAGATGGAGAGCGGCTGGTTCGAGTGGCTGGAGCTTCCGCTCCCGGCCGTGCTCACGATCCAATCCGGGATCAATCAGGTGCGTTACTCGACGCTGAAGGGGATCATGGCCGCCAAGAAGAAGGAGCTCCGGAAGGTGGCGGTGGACGGCGGCACGGCGGCCACGGGGCTCGAGGCGCTGGCGTTCCCCTCGAAGGAGTCCAAGGCCGAGGTGTTCGAGGGCGATCCGAAACAAGCCGCGAGCCAGCTGTGGGAGCGGCTCAGGCGTGACGGAAAGGTGCGCTGACTTGGCCGGCGAGATCTGGGTCTTCGCAGAGGAGCGCGACGGCGCGGTGAAGCCGACGTCGTGGGAGGCTCTCGGCGCCGCGCAGTCGCTCGCGCGCGAGCTGGGGGCGCCGCTCACCGCCGTGGTGGCGGCCGCGAACGCCGGCCCCGCCGCCGAGGCGCTCGCCGCGAAGGAGGTGGCGCGCGTGCTCGCGGTCGAGTCGCACGACCTCGAACCGTACACGCCCGACGCCCACGTGCGGGCTCTGCGCCCGCTCCTCGAGCGCGAGTCGCCCGCACTCGTCCTCTTCAGCCACACCTACCGGGTGCGCGACTTCGTGCCGAAGCTCGCCGCCGCGCTCGACCGACCGTACGTCCCGGACTGCGTGGCCGTGCGCGTGGAGCGGGACAGGCCCGTGTTCGTGCGCCAGGTCTTCCAGGGCAAGATCGACGCCCGGGTGACCATCGCCGGCGGGCCACCCGCGCTCGTCACCCTGCA
Organism: Gemmatimonadota bacterium; assembly: GCA_046262075.1. GTDB lineage: Bacteria > Gemmatimonadota > Gemmatimonadetes > JACCXV01 > JACCXV01 > JBHENL01. Next base: position 11,456 of record JBHENL010000204.1, on the reverse strand, counting down.
GAACGGCGCCTTTCCGGCCGACGCGGTGCGGGACGGCGCGGCGCCCGCGCCGATCGAGCGACTGCCCGTGGAAGGAGGCGATGCGCCGGCGCGCACGAAGGTGCTCGAGGTCTTCCAGGGCGTGAAGGATCGGGTGGACCTCTCCCGCGCCGAGGTGATCGTCGCCGTCGGCCGCGGGATCGGGAAGCAGGAGAACCTTAAGGTCGTCGAGGAGCTGGCCTCGGCGCTGAGCGCGGAGCTCGCCGCCTCTCGGCCGGTCTGCGACAGCGAGTGGCTGCCGATGGACCGCCAGATCGGGAGCTCCGGCCAGACGGTCGCGCCGCGGCTCTACGTCGCCGTCGGCATCTCGGGGGCGATCCAGCACCTGGTGGGGATGAAGGGCGCCTCCACGATCGTGGCCATCAACAAGGACCCCAACGCGCCCATCTTCCAGGTGGCGGATTACGGGATCGTGGGCGACCTCTTCGAGGTGGTCCCCGCGCTGACGGCGCTGGCGAGGGGCTGAGGATGGCTTCGCCGGGCGAGCTCCGGAGCGCGGGGCAGGATGCGGCGGCCCTCGGCATCCTGCCCGCCGGCTCCCCGCCGGAGGTGGGAGGCGGGCTCCCGTTCGCGAGCTACGCGGGGCTCTCGCCCGAGGAGCTCGACGCCCGGATCGGCGCGGCGCGGGCGGAGCTGGGGCGGGATCTCCTGCTCCTCTGCCACCACTACCAGCAGGACGACGTGTACAAGTTCGCCGACCTGACCGGCGATTCCTTCAAGCTGGCCCGGCTCGCAGCCGAGCGCACGGATGCGCGCTGGATCGTCTTCTGCGGAGTCCACTTCATGGCCGAGAGCGCGGACGTCCTGACCGGCCCGGACCAGACGGTGATCCTGCCCGACATGGCCGCCGGGTGCTCGATGGCCGACATGGCGGACCTGGCGAGCGTCGAGACCGCCTGGAACGAGCTCGACGAGCTGGGGCTCGCCGCGGACGTGATGCCGGTCACCTACATGAACTCGGCCGCCGACCTGAAGGCCTTCTGCGGCGAGCGCGGTGGCATCGTATGCACGTCCTCGAACGCAGAGGCGGTGCTGCGCTGGAGCTTCGAGCGGAAGCGCCGCGTGCTCTTCTTCCCCGACCAGCACCTGGGGCGCAACACGGGTCGTCGGATGGGGATCCCCCTCGAGGAGATGCGCGTCTGGGACCCGCAGCGGGAGTACGGGGGCAGCCAGCCGAGGGAGGTCGAGCGCGCCCGCATGCTGCTCTGGATGGGCCACTGCTCGGTGCACCAGATCTTCCAGCCGCAGCACGTGGACTGGTTCCGCAAGGAGCACCCGGACGTCCGCGTGCTCGTGCACCCGGAGTGCCGGATGGAGGTGGTGGACCGGGCGGACCTGGTCGGCTCCACCGAATTCATCATCCGCACCGTCTCCGAAGCCGACCCCGGCACGACGTGGGCGGTGGGAACGGAGGTGCACCTCGTGAATCGCTTGCGGGATGCCTTTCCCGACCGCGCGGTACACTTCCTCTCCCCCACCGTGTGCATGTGCTCCACGATGTACCGCATCGATCCCGAGCATCTCTGCTGGGCGCTCGAGAACCTGCGCGAGGGAGGCGTCGTGAACCCGATCCGCGTGCCGGAGCCGGTCGCGCGCTGGGCGCGTGTGGCGCTGCAGCGGATGCTCGAGGTGCGCTAGCCTAGCGGCTGCTCTCCGCGGACGCCCGACCCGCAGCGGCCGGACGCGGGGGCTTGCGCACGAAATGCGTTGCGAGCTCCCACAGCCCGTCCAGGCTGATCCCCCCATCCACGCCGACGATCTCGGCCCCCGCACGCTCGAAGGCCCGCCGGGCGCGCTCCGGGGGCGTGACGTGCATGTCGACCGCAGGACGGCCCCAGTTGCGAAGACGCCGGGCGGCACGATGCATCGCGGGCGAGATCGCATGCAGCCGCGAGTGCAGGCTGCCGCCGTGCGCGCGTGTGACGAGCTGCACGATCACCGCACCCTCCGGCGCCAGCACGCGCACGAACTCGTCCAGGTAGCGCCACGCGAAGCGCGGCTCCACGTGCTGGAGCACGAGCAGGCTGAGGACGAGGTCCGTCGAGTCGTCGGGTACGAAGCGCAGATCGGGCCGATCGTTCGCCACGTACGTGCAGCGCTCACCGTGACGGTTGTAGCCGCGCGCCCGCTCCACCATGGAGCAGGCGATGTCCACGCCCGTGACGTGATCGAAGTGGTCGGCGAGCGCCTGGCTGAGACGGCCCACGCCGCAGCCGAAGTCGAGCGCCTCGCGTCGCCCCGGCCGTACGCCGAGCTCCTCGAGCCTCGCCAGCAGGTTGGCGACCTGCTCGCGGCCGGTCGCGAAGAACTCGTCGGGGTCCCACCGCCCCCCGCGCTTCTCCGGGACGCTGAGGATTCCCCACAGCGGGTCCCGCGCGCCGAGCGCCTCCCAGTTGCGACGGAGCTCCCGCAGGTCCACGGCAGGTTCGGCCCCCGGACGTCGCGGAGGAGCGCTCAGAAAGAGAGGAAGGTGAAGCCGGTCTCGAGCCGGGGGTGGATGTCGTCGCCGACGAGGATCCGTCCCTCCCCGAACCAGTCCAGCGAGGAGCTCACGTCCGCCTCGAGGCCGAAGACCGCGTCGAGCACGGCACCATCCTCCCCTCCGCCCGTCAGGAAGCCGACGCCGCCACCCACGTAGGGCTCGAACGCGATCCCCGGGCTGAGGAAGTACTGCAGCTCGACGTTGACTCCGAAGGTCTCGCCGTCCCCGCCGAGACCGAGCGCGGCGTTCGGCTGCAGGCGCAGCGCGGGCGTGAGGAAGCCCAGGTTCACGTGGCCGCCGAGCAGCAGATTGTCGTTCTCCAGGTCGGCGCCCACGCGGGCGCCGAAGCCGCGCCCGTACGCCTGCTGCGCTTCGGTGGGCCGCGCGAGGGCGGAGAGCGCCACGATCCCGAGTACGGCCGCCGGCCACAGGAGCTTTCGCATACCGTTCCCCCCGGATAGGATGGTCGCCGCCGCGAGCCCCGCCTCGCGACGCGTCAGCGTCTGACTACCGCGAGCCGCCGCGGCAGGTTCCTTCGTCGTCCACTCGCAGCGTGAGGCCCGCGCGTGCCCAACGTCCTCGTACTCGGTGCCGCGGGGGCGATCGGCGCGCACGCCGTGCGGGCGCTGCTCGCCGAAGGTTGGCGCGTGCGAGCGCTGGCACGAGCGGGCAGCGACCTCCGCGGCCTCGACGGCCTGCCGCTCGAGCTGGTGCGCGGCGACCTGCGAGACTCGGCCGCCCTGGCGCGGGCGCTCGAGGGCTGCGCAGCGCTGGTGCACGCCGCCGGCGCCTATCCGACGAGCCGCGTCTCCGTCGCGGGCGCGATCGCCGCCGGGCTCGCCGGCGTGGAGCCGCCGCTCGAGGCGGCGCGGGCCGCGGGCGTCGTCCGCGCGGTCTACGTCTCGAGTCTGAGCACGATCGGTCCCGCCCGCCGCGCGCGCGCCCGCCACGGCCGGCCGCCGCGGGCGCCCGCGCTCGTGCCCCTCGCGGACGAGCGCGACGAGGGCGCCTGGCCGCACGAAGGCGCCTACTCGGCGGCGAAGCGCGCCATGGAGGCCGCCGCGCTGAGCGTGTGCGTCGCGGGGCTCCCCCTGGTCGTCGTGAACCCGACGCTGTGCCTGGGCGAGCACGACCACAAGCCCACGTCCGGGCGCATGGTCCACGAGACGCTGCGGGGGCGCCTCCCGCTCCTGGACGCCCCGCTCAACGTGGTGTACACGGGGGACGTGGGACTCGGAATCGCCCGCGCGCTCGAGCGCGGCCGCCCTGGCGAGCGTTACCTGCTCGGCGGTGCGAACACCACCGCCGCCTGGCTGCTGAGACAGATCGCGTTCGAGGGCGGCGTGCCACCGCCGCGGCTGTGGCTCCCGATGCAGGTGGCGCGCCGGGGCGCGCACGCGGCCGATGTCGCGCGCCGGCTCTCCGGCCGGCCGGCGTTCTCGGTCACCGCCGTCGACCTGCTGGCGCGTGGCCAGCACTTCGACTGCGGGAAGGCGCGCCGCGAGCTGGGGCTCCCGGAAGCCACGAGCGCCGTCGAGACGGTCCGACGCGCGGTCGCCTGGTTCCAGCGCAGCCGCGAAGTTGCGCGTTGACCCCTTCCCGGGCGCCGGATATACTCGCCCACGGTGCCACGCGAGCCGTTCCCCACACCAAGGAGGCATCCGTGCTGTGGACGTTGGTGGTGATCCTGCTGCTCCTGTGGCTGTTCGGGGCGTTCGTCCGGCCTTTCGGGGGCGGTCTGATCCACCTGCTGCTCGTGATCGTGCTGATCCTGGTGGTCGTGCAGCTGATGGGAGGTCGAACCTAGCGCCCGGGCTCCGCCCGCCGCCCATCCGATTCGCCGCAGAGAGCCCACGTCGCGCGTGGGCTCTTCGCGTGAGGGGGCGAGCCGGGCGGGAGGGCCGGTTCTCTCCGATGCTCCGAACGGCGAACCTTCCAAGAAGGAGGCACGCGTGCTCTGGGCCCTCGTCGTGATCCTGCTGATCCTGTGGCTCCTCGGCGGCTTCATCATGCCCTTCGGGGGCAGCCTGATCCACCTCCTGCTGGTCATCATCCTGATCCTGGTGATCGTCCAGCTCGTCACCGGGCGGCGCGTCTAGCCAGCCTTCCCCGGCCGCCCGATCGCGCGGAGCCCGGAGCGTACGCTCGGGCTCCGCCGTTGCTGGAATCAGCGCCGCAGCGCGTCCAGCGCGGCGTCGAACGCGGCGTCGGGCAGCAGCCGGCGCGCGACGAGCGCGGCGCGGGCGTGCAGCGGCGCAGCGTAGCGGGCCCGCGGCCGATGCGCGGTGAGAGCCCGCTCGACGACAGCCGCGATCTGATCGGGCCGCGCGGCCAGAAGTCGCGAGCGGTCGAACTGCCTGGCGAGCAGCTTCCTCCACCAGGTGTAGGGACCCGGGTCCTCGAGTACTTCGCGCGAGGCCTCCGCGGATGCCTCCTGGAACTCCGTGGCCACGAACCCGGGTTGTACGAGCACCACGCGGATGCCGAAGGGCTCCAGCTCGCGGCGCAGGCCGTCCGAGAGCGCCTCGAGCGCGTGCTTCGTGGCGGCGTAGACCGCCGAGAAGGGCAGCGCGATCCGCCCGGCGACCGAGCCGACGTTGACGATGCGGCCGCCTCCGCGCTGCCGCAGATGGGGGATCACGAGCTGCGTCAGCGCCACCAGCGCGAACACGTTCACCTCGAAGTTGCGCCGCACGCGCTCGAGCGGCACGAGCTCCACCGGCCCGCGCTCGCCGTAGCCGGCGTTGTTCACCAGCGCGTCGATCCCTCCGAGCTCCGCCAGCGCCTCACGCACCACTCGCTCCCGCAGCTCGGGAGAGAGCAGGTCCCCCGCGACTGCGCGAGCCTCGCCGCCACCGGCGTGGATCCGCGCCACCAGCGCCGCGAGCCGATCCGCCCGCCTCGCGGTGAGGACCACCGCCGCCCCCTCCCTGGCGAGGCGCAGCGCGGTGGCCTCGCCGATCCCGGAGGACGCGCCCGTCACGAGCACGACCTTGCCCGTCAGTACGTAGCTCACGACCTCACCTCGGCGCCCGCCGCGGCGCCACCCCCGGCCGACGGCACGTCCAGCCGGAACAGGCGCCGGGCATTCCCGGCGAGGACGCCCTCGAGCTTCGCGGGCTCCAGCGGCAGCGCGCGGCACGCCTCGGCCAGCTCGGCGAAGTCCGGGACTCCGGGGCCGGCCCAGTCGCTCCCGTAGAGGACCTTGTCGGCGATCGCTTCGAGGCGCGGGAAGTAGCGGGTGAGGAGGTGGCGCGGGGGAATGCCCGAGACGTCCAGGTGGACGTTCGGGAAGCGGCGGACGAGGAAGAACGCCTGCTCGGTCCAGAACGGGCGGCCGCCGTGGGCGAGCAGCAGCGTGAGCCGCGGGAAGTCGATCGCCACGTCCTCGACGAGCAGCGGCTCGGCGAAGCGGTTGCGCGCGAGCGGAAAGGTCGAGGTGCCGGTGTGCACCGCCACCGGCGCGCCGTACGCCTCGGCCTTCTGGTACACCACGCGCAATGCTTCCAGCCCTTCGAGGTACGCATTGGGCGCGTATAGCTGGTGCGAAGGATGGACCTTGATCGCCGCCAGGCGGAGATCCCCCAACACGCGGTCCATGTCGCCCGCCGGGTCGTCGGTGAAGCGCGGGTGGACGGAGCCGTAGCCGAAGAGGCGCTCCGGCGCCGCCGCGACGTAGGCCGCGATCCAGTCGTTGATCTCGCGAGGGTAGCCCATCACGTCGGGGCTCACGTAGCCCACGATCCCGAGACGCGACACGCCGGCCGCGTCCATCCGCTCTACGAGCCGCGCCGGGTCGCGCGAGATCTCGCGCAGCGCCGTCAGCCGATCCGCGTCGCGCCCCTTCTCGATCAGCCGCTTGGCGCCCGCGGTCATCACCTCCCACGGCAGCACGTGCACGTGGCAGTCCACGACGTCCAGGCGCGGCTTCCGAACGGTGGGCGCGGCGGGGGGGACGGAACGAGAGGGGTCCAGAGCGAGCCTCGCGGTGGGCGGAGTGGGCGGTAAGCTGCGGGGCTCCCGCCGCGAACTCAAGCCGCCCCGCCCGCGAGTTACGTGGGCCTCGCTCCGCGGCGCTCCACCCCCGGCGGTGACCGTTCGTCCCCGCGGGATTCCCTCGCCCCCACACCGAACGCTATCTCCACGGGTTTTCACCCGTCGCTCTCGAGTCGTAGGTTAGCCGCATGCGCTTCACCCGCCCGCCGCGCCTCGGGAAATGGGGCGCCACCCTCGGCGCCTGGACGCTGATCGCGATCCTCTTCTCGGGGCAGTGGATCGCGATGCTCGCTGCGCGCGGCGAGCCGTTCACGTGGAAAGTCGTGTTCTTCAACTTCTCCGACTCGTATACGTGGGCGCTGCTCACGCCGGCGATCCTGTGGCTCGGGCGCCGCTTTCCGCTCGACCGCCACACCTGGAGGCGCAGCCTGGCCGTGCACGTGCCGGCGGGCGTCGCGATCACGCTGGCGCAGCTGCTGATGGTCGTCTGGGTGGACCGGCTCGTCGCGGGATCGATGAGCGAGGAGCCCGCGAGCTTCGCGCAGACGCTCTTTCTCTACTCCTCGCGGCGCTTCGCCTTCGGCATCGTGACCTACTGGGTCGTGCTCGGCGTCGGCCTGGCGATCGACTACTACCGGCTGTTCCGGGAGCGCGAGCTGCGCGCCTCCCAGCTCGAGGCGCGGCTCGCCCGCTCGCAGCTGCAGGTACTGGAGGGCGGCGGCGGCCAGGAGGAGCGCCGGCAGCCGGAAGGACCTGAACAGACGATGTTCGATCATACCACGTACCTCCATTCGGGGTCTCGAACCTCCCTCGCGCGTTGCGAACGTGCGGCCACCCCGCGTCTCGGGACGCGTGGGGCCGCTGCGGACTTCTCAGCGTGAAGGGTCGATACGCCCGCGGCGCGCATCGCCGCTACGAGATTGACACCGTCCGGAGCTCGTTCAGGATCGGACGCGCGAAAGGCGGGATGGAACGGAAGAGCGGGGCTGGGCGAGGGCGGAAAGGACCGCACCGGGCCTCGGCGGACGACTTTCGGCGCTGCGCGGCACGCGGAGAGCGGCCCGTCACGCGGGGCACGCGACGCGTCCCGGGCACTACGCTGGAGGGACGCCGGGTCGCTGCGTGGAGGCCGCCGCCGGAGCGGCACGGGGCGCGTCGCCGCGTGCGGCGGGCCGCGGTATGTTTCGAGGTGCGGTCCCCGTGGCGGGGCTCGCACCCGGTGAACCGTCAGCGAAAGGTGGGCCCGTGGATCTCCGCACGCTCCGTCTCGCGGCCCGCGCCCCGCTCCCGCTCCTGCTGCTGGTCGTCCTCACCGGCGGCGCGACCGCGCAGGACGCGGTCCGTTACACCGTGGCCCTCGAGGATCCGGCGGAGCGCGTATTCCGCGTGACGGCGGAGTTCCCGGCGCTCGGCGAGGAGCTGCACGCGAGTCTGCCGCGCTGGACGCCGGGTTCTTACGACCTCGAGAACTACGCGCGGAACGTGCGGGGCTTCGCGGCCGAGGACGGGACGGGGCGCACGCTGGAGTGGGACCGGCTGGATCCCGACACGTGGCGGGTGCGCACGGCGGGTGCGGACGTCGCGCGGCTCTCGTTCGAGGTGTACGCGGACTCCCTGGATCTCGACAAGAGCAAGATCTTCGACGACTTCGCGTTCTTCAACGGCACGAACCTGTTCCCCTACGAGGAGGAGCGGACCGGCCGGCCCGCGGAGCTCACGCTCGAGCTGCCCGAGGGCTGGCAGGTCGCCACCGGTCTCTCCGAGAGCGCGCCGATGCGCTTCACGGCGGCGTCGTACGACGATCTCGTCGACGCCCCCACCTTCCTCGGCCGCTTCCAGCTCGACCGCTTCACCGCCGGGGGAAAGCCGGCGCGCCTCGCCGTCTACCCCGTCGACGCGTTCACGGAGCCGCAGCGCGCGCGCCTGCGTCAGGCCCTGGACCGCATCCTCACGGTGCAGAACGCGATCGTGGGAGCCGCACCCTACGATAGCTACACCACCCTGATCTACGTCGGCGAGGCCAGCTTCGCCGGCGGCCTCGAGCACGCCAACTCCCACTTCGACGTCCTGCCCCCGCAGGTCGCGGAGGGCTTCGACTCGGCGCTGCCGATCGTGCAGTCGCTGCTCGCCCATGAGACGTTCCACCTCTGGAACGTGAAGCGCATCCGCCCTGCGGCGATGTGGCCGTACGAATACGACCAGTGGCAGCCGACCGAGCTCCTCTGGTTCTCGGAAGGGGTCACCGACTACTACGCGGACCTGACCGTCGTCCGCGCGGGCCTCTTCTCCCCAGAGCAGTTCTTCGGGGAGATCGCGGGCAACCTGGGCGAGGTCGCCGGCCAGCCCGCGTCGGTCGCGGTCGAGGACGCGAGCCTCGCGACCTGGATCGACCCGACGTGGGGCGACCAGTACATCTATTATCCGAAGGGCTCGTTGGTCGGGCTCCTGCTCGACCTGCGGATCCGCAGCGCGAGCGGGAACGCTCGCTCGCTCGACGACGTCGTGCGCGAGCTGTACTCGGACTTCTACGCCCGGGGCCGGGGGTTCACGACCGCCGACCTGCTGCGGCTCCTGGAGGAAGCCGGCGACACGGACGTCGACGATTTCTACGCGCGCTACGTCACGGGGCGTGAGCCGCTCCCGGTCGAGGCGACCCTCGCCCTGGCCGGCCTGCGGGTCGAGCGGCGGGAGCTGCGGGTCCCCGTGCTGGGCCTCGCGGGTGGGACGGGGCCCGACGGGCGAGTCGTCGTGCAGTCGGTGGTGCCGGGCAGCCCCGCCGCCGACGCGGGCGTGGGGCCCGGCGACCTGCTGCTCGCCGTGGGCGAGGTCGAGGTGGGGGCCGATCCCGCGTGGGGCGAGCGGTTCCGCGCGCTCTACGCAGAGCGGCCGGGTGCCCGGATCCCGATGCGGATCGTACGCGAGGGCCGGGAGCAGCTCCTGGAGGTCGCGATCGAGGTCCAGACGCAGACCGCCTTCGGGGTCTCGCGCGATCCCTCCGCCTCGGCCGCCGCACGGGTCATCCTCGACGACCTCCTCGACGCCGACTAGGCGCCGTCCCTCGAATGGCGCGCCTCGTCCCGGCGGCGCGTCCTCTCTGCCCGGAGCCGAGGTCCGGCTCGTCCCGAGCGCCCCACGTCCCGCCCCGCCGAACCCGCGCTCCGCCCCGATGCTGTTCCGCACGCGCCGAGTCTGATAGCGTCCGCGGCGTCGGGCGGCGCCGGTTTGATGGCCGTGGCGGCACGCCGGCGGCCTCCCCTGCCGCCGCCCCTTCCGCAGAGGCTCCCGCATGCGCGACGGGCGACTGAAGGCGCTCGCCCTCGGGTTCGCCTGCTACACGCTGCTCGCGGCCGTGTTCGCGCTGCAAAAGGTGGCGATCTTCTCGGCGCGTGGGGACCGTGCGGGGCGTGACGCGATCCTCCTCACCTTCCTCGGCATCTATACGTGGGGCGCCCTCACCCCCGCGATCTTCTGGACGTCCCGCCGCTTTCCCCTCGGACCCGAGCGCTCGCGCGGAAACCTCTCCGCGCACCTGGTCGCGATGCTCGTCCTCGTCGTCACCGACATGCTCGTCTACACGGCGCTGGACCAGTTCGTCGTCCCCGGCTTCCGGTGGGGTGGGGACCCGCCGTCCTTCGCGCAGGAGCTCCGGTTGCTCCTCGCCTGGGGCGCCGCGGGCGAGGTGCTCTGGTACGTCGGGGTGACGGCGCTGGCGCACGCGCTCCTCTACCGCGGGATGTCGCTGGAGCGGGAGCTCGAGGCGGCGCGGGTCGAGACCCGCCTGGCGCAAGCCCGCGTCCAGCTGCTGAAGATGCAGCTCCAGCCGCACTTCCTCTTCAACACCCTGCACGCCATCTCGGCGCTCGTGCGTGACGAAGCCACCGCGGCGCGGCGGATGCTCTCCCGGCTGGGCGACCTTCTGCGCCTGACCCTGGACCACGACGGCCGCGCGACGGTCTCCCTGACCGAGGAGCTGGAGATGCTCGAGGCGTACCTCGAGATCCAGCTCGCCCGCTTTCCCGACCGGCTCGTCGTCGACTGGGACGTCGCCGCCGACGCGCTCGCCGCGAAAGTCCCGAACATGCTCCTGCAGCCCATCGTCGAGAACGCCGTGCGTCACGGCATCGGCCGACGCAACGGAGAGGGGCGGATCGAAGTGCGGGCGCGACGCCGACAGGGAAGGTTGGAGCTCCAGGTGCGGGACAACGGCGCCGGGCTGCCCGGCGGGACGCGACGCCTCAAGGAGGGGATCGGCCTCGCGAACACGCGCGCCCGCCTGCGCGAGCTCTACGGCCCCGATCACCGGCTCGACCTGGTGAACGCCGAGGGCGGAGGTCTGTCGGTCAGGCTGGAGATCCCCTTCCGCACGCCGAGCACGCCGGGCCCCCTCCGGCGCGCCGTCCGGCTGCCCGCGGAGCTCGAGCACGAGCTGCCGCAGCGTCTCGTGTTCGTGCCCGCACATCCGGCGGTCTGGGCCGTGATCCCCATCGTCTGGGTCACCGTCCTCGTGGGGCAGGCGCTGTTCCTGACCGGACCCATGGGCCAGACGGTGGAGACGGCGCGGCTCGTCGAGCTCGGCTCGCAGAGCCTGGCCTGGACGCTCTTCACCGTCGGGATCCTCGGTCTCTGCACGCGCTTTCCGCTCGGACGGGGGGACCGGCGCCGGCACCTGGCCGTGCACCTGGCGGCGAACGTGCTGGTCCTGGGCGGGCTGGAGGCGCTGCTCCTCGCCGTCCATGGCGCCCTCGGCGGCAGTCCGCCGACGTCGCGGGCGGCTCCGGGATCGGGCAGAGCGCGGTGCGGATCGCACTCGCGCAGTTCCCGGACACGCTGATCCGCTACTGGATCGTCGTGGGGATCGCCCACGCTCTCGCGTACCAGCGGCTCGCCGGCGAGCGGGAGGGACGAGCGTCGCAGCTGGAGGCTACGCTGAGCCGCACCC
>JBHENL010000203.1:0-19950 GCA_046262075.1 Gemmatimonadota bacterium | reverse complement strand
TGGGCGAGAAGACCGGGCCCGGAGCGGCGCGGTCCGCACGCTGCACGGTCGTGGAGAGCGAGAGCCCGAGACGCGGGAGGCCCAGCCCCAGCGCCGCCGCCCACTGGTCGCCTCCCGCGGCCGCAGCACGGCCGAAGCTCTCCTCGTAGGAGGCTGCCGACGCCGAGACGCCGAGCCTGGCTCCGCCGAGCTCCAGCGCGGCCCGGAGCGCGCCGTCGCGCGCGCCCAAGGAGCCCGCGCCGACACCGCCCTCGAGCGACGCCACGCCTCCGCGCGCGGGTTCGATCGCCGAGGAATGGATGCGCACGACGCCTCCCGCCGCGCCCTCGCCCCAGCGGCTGGACGCGCCGCGCCCGATCACCTCGATGGAGTCGATCGCCTGCAGCGGCAGCGTGGCGAGGTCGAACCCCGTGCCACCTGGAGCGAGCAGCCGCTCCTCCCCCCAGAGTACCAGCGTCTGCTGCGGGTCGGCCCCCCGAATCGAGACCTGTCGCGGTCCGCCGGGGCCGTAGTCCTTCACGAATACACCGGGGACGCGCGCGAGCGCGCGTGGCAACGATCCCGCCCTGGCCAGGTCCGATCGACGCAGCACGTGACGCGCGCCGCCCTCCGGCGCCTCGGCAGCCGCCACGAGTGTCACGACCTCCTCGAGGAGGGGCACGCCGCGAGCCAGGACGAGGTCGAGCCGCAGGGCCTCTCCCTCGCGGGGGACGTTCAGGCGCCGCTCGGCCGTGTCGAACCCGACGGCGTGCACCGTCAGACGGTGCCTGCCGGCCCCGAGGCCGTCGAGCGCGTAGCGCCCCTCGGCGTCGGTGACGGCGGCGAAGGGCGTGTCCTCCAGCCGGACCGTGGCGCCGGCGATGGGGATCCCGGCCGTGTCCTGGACCCGGCCATGGATCCCGGGAGGGGCCTGGGGGTGGAGGGGCGCCGCCCCGGCGGCGGAAGCCGCGAGGAGGCACGGAACCAGCCCGGCCCGCGTGAGGGCCGGAAGGCGGAGGAGCCAAAAAAGACCAGCTCCCTCGGGAGCTGGTCTGAGCACGGCTGCAAAGCAGAGCTGCACGAGCGACCTCCCGCGAGGCGTTCGTCGTCGAAGGCCTTCGGGCAGGTCTCCTGGCTCGCTGCCGGCGCCGGGCGCCTTCCCGCTGCGCCGGGGGGCCGGCGGGTCGCGGTGGCGGGTCGGGCCTCGCCGCGTCAGATCGGCGAGCACCCTCCCGGGCCGTTCGTGCAGCTCACAGTGGCGGGGCCGCTCCGGGTTCGCACCGGATTCCCTATTCTCCCCGACCGCTCCGAGGCGGATCGGGGCACCACGAAGGCTGTCGCTGCAAAGAGCGCCCGGCCGGCCGAGCCGTCCGGGTTGCTCGCGCGGCGCGAGAGACTCCTCGCGCCGGGCGCGAGGTCAACGTCACTCCGCTCCGGGCCGCGCGCAAGCACCGCCGTCGCGCAGCGGGTCACTCACCCAGCGTGAACTTGCCGAAATCCTCGGGGTTCATGTTGCGCAGGTGGTCCTTCAGCTTCTCGGCGTCGTAGGGCTCGGGCGCGGCTTCCTCGGACTCCTCGAGCTCGCCGTCCTCGTCGACCTTCCCCACCTCGTTCAGCAGCGTCTCGTTCGCGAAGATCGGCGCCTTCAGACGCAAGGCGAGCGCGATCGAGTCGCTCGGGCGCGCATCGATCGAGATCAGGTCCTCGCCGGACTTGAGGAAGACCTGAGCGTAGTAGGTGTTGTCCTTCAACGAGTTGATCACCACCTGCGAGCACGTGCCCTTGAGCCCCTTGACGAGACTCTTCATCAGGTCGTGCGACAGCGGCCGGGAGAACTTGACCCCGGCCAGCTCGGTGGCGATCGCACTCGCCTCGCCGTGGCCGACCCAGATCGGGAGGTAGCGCTTCCCGCCCTTCTCCTTGAGGATCACGATCGGGGACTGGGTGGAGCTGTCGATGCCCAGGCTGGCGACTTTGACCTCGATCACGCGGCGCTCCTTACGATCCGCACGACGACCTGCCGAATGTATACGGGGGCCGCCGGTGGGGGTCAACGCGCCCCGCACCACCCGTGCCGGTCAGGTCCCCTGCTCCCACGACGCCATGTAGCGCAGTTGCTCGTCGGTGGGTGCGTCCACCGCGACGCGCATCGAGGCGAGCTTCAGCCGAGCGATCTCGGCGTCGATCTCCTTCGGGACGCGATGGATCGCCACCTCCAGCTGCCGCCCGCGTGCGAGCAGGTGCTCGAGTGCGAGTGCCTGGTTCGCGAAGCTCATGTCCATGACGCTCGCGGGATGCCCCTCGGCGGCCGCGAGGTTGATGAGCCGGCCGTCTCCGAGTACGAAGATCCGGCGTCCGTCCGGCAGCCGGAATTCCTCCACGAACTCGCGCACCTCTCGCCGCCCCTGCGCCATGCGTCCCAGCGAGTCGAGGTCGATCTCGACGTTGAAGTGACCCGAGTTGCAGACGATCGCGCCGTCCTTCATCGCGCCGAAGTGCTCCTCGCGCAGCACGTGCAAGTTGCCGGTGACCGTCACGAAGACGTCCCCCAGCGGCACGGCCTCCTCCATCGGCATGACCCGGTAGCCGTCCATCACGGCCTCGAGCGCCTTCAGCGGGTCGATCTCGGTCACGACGATCTGCGCGCCCGCCCCGGAGGCCCGCTTCGCCACGCCGCGACCGCACCAGCCGTAGCCCGCGATCACGACCGTGCTCCCCGCCAGCAGCACGTTCGTGGCTCGCAGGATGCCGTCCACCGTGGACTGGCCCGTGCCGTAGCGGTTGTCGAACAGGTGCTTCGTGAGCGAGTCGTTGACGGCGATCACCGGGAACTGCAGCACTCCGGCCTCGGCCATCGCCCGCAGCCGGATCACGCCCGTCGTGGTCTCCTCCGTGGAGCCCACCACGCGCTTCACGACCGCGCGCCGTTCCTCCGCCGAGAGGCGGAGCGCCCACGACCGGATCGCGGGGTCGAGGTCGTCGTAGCGCTCGAGGGCCAGGAAGTGCAGCGCGCTCACCAGGTCGGCCCCGTCGTCCATCGTGAGCTCCGGCCGGTGCTCGAGCGCCGCGCGCACGTGCTCGTAGTACGTCGCGTGGTCCTCGCCCCTGATCGCCTGCACGTTCACCCCGTGGTCCTCCACGAGGAACGCCGCCACGTCGTCCTGCGTCGAGAGCGGATTCGACGCGCACAGACACACCTCGGCCCCGCCGCGCCGCAGGGCGATCACCAGGTTCGCCGTCTCCGTCGTGACGTGCAGGCAGGCCGATACCCGCTTGCCGGCCAGCGGCCGCTCGCGCTCGAAGCGCTCCCCGATCTGGGCCAGCACGGGCATGTAGCGGCTCGCCCACTCCGCGCGCAGCCGCCCCTTCCCGGCGAGCCCCAGGTCCCTCACGTCGTACGGCTGCGTCCGCGTCCTCGTGCTCGCCTGCGTGTCCTTGTCCATCACGTCTCCTGTGCTGTTCTCCCTACGTGAACCGGCGAGCGCACGTCCCCGGGCAGGTCACTAGATGTTCGTTCGGATCGGGTTCAGTGCGGGCTGGCGCGGCGGCCGCGGGGCGGGCGCGGGGCAGTCTCCGCAGCTGCCGTAACACCTCACTCCCGGAGCCGCATCCGACGTTCACACGCGGCGGAGGGAGAAAGGCAGCGCAGGAGAGCTGCCCCGCGCCCTCCGCAATTGCAGCCCGCGCAGAGCAGGGTGCGCGCTACGAGAGCTTCCGCTTCAGGTCCTCGGCCAGGTCCGTGCGCTCCCAGGTGAAGCCCTCCTCGGTGCGCCCGAAGTGCCCGTACGCCGCCGTCCGCCTGTAGATCGGCCGCCGCAGGTCCAGCCGCTCGATGATCGCCCGCGGGCGCAGGTCCACGAGCTCGCGCACCGCTTCCTGGATTTGCTCGCCGTCCACCTCCCCCGCGCCGTCCACGTCGACCATCACCGACACCGGCTGCGCCACCCCGATCGCGTAGGCGAGCTGCACCTCGCAGCGCCGCGAGAGCCCCGCCTCCACCACGTTCTTCGCGATGTAGCGCGCCGCGTACGAGGCCGACCGGTCGACCTTCGTCGGGTCCTTGCCGGAGAACGCGCCGCCCCCGTGGCTGCCCACGCCGCCGTACGTGTCCACGATGGTCTTGCGGCCCGTCAGGCCCGTATCGCCCTGCGGACCACCGACCACGAAGCGCCCGGTGGGGTTCACGTGGTAGGTGATCGCCGTCGGGTCGAGCAGCTCCGGCGGCAGCACCGGCACGATCACCTCGCGAATCAGCCGCTCGCGCAGCTCCGCGGTCGAGACCTCCTCGTCGTGCTGGGACGACACGACCACGCTGTCCACCCGCACCGGACGCGAGTCCACGTACTCGACCGTCACCTGCGCCTTCCCGTCGGGACGCAGGAAGGGCAGGCTGCCGTCCCGCCGCTTCTCGGCCAGCCGGCGCACGATCCGGTGCGCGAGCAGGATCGGCAGCGGCATGCGCTCGGGCGTCTCGTCGCAGGCGTAGCCGAACATCATCCCCTGATCCCCCGCACCTCCCGTGTCCACGCCCATCTTGATGTCGGTCGACTGCTTGTCGATCGAGGTCACGATCGCGCACGTCTGCCAGTCGAAGCCGTAGGCGGCGCTCGTGTAGCCGATGTCGCGCACGGTGTCGCGGACGATCCGCGGGATGTCGACGTAGCAGTCCGTGGTGATCTCGCCGGCCACGAACGCCAGGCCGGTCGTGACCAGGGTCTCGCAGGCGACGCGGCCGCCGGGATCCTGCTTCATGATCTCGTCGAGGACCGCGTCCGAGATCTGGTCGGCCACCTTGTCCGGATGGCCCTCGGTGACGCTCTCGGAGGTGAAGAGGTGCCGCTGGGGGTTCACGCCGCTCCCTCCGTTGGCGCGGCCCCGTTCGCGGGGGGGACGAGCCCGGTGACCGTTCCGCCCTGCACGCGCGCCCCGTCGCCCACGATGGCGCGCTCCACGAACGCGTCCGCGATGACCGCCCCGCGGCCCACGATGCTGTCGCGCAGCGTGCTGCGCAGCACCCGGCTGCCCTCGCCGATGGCGACGTGGGGGCCCAGCACCGCGCCGGTGAGCTCCACGCCGTCCCCAATATGCACCGGCCCGACGAACTCGGCATCGCCGCGCCCTGCCGCCGTCACGCCTGCTCCAGCGCGCTCGAGGAGCACGCGGTTCGTTTGGAGCAGGATCTCGGGCGTCCCACAGTCGAACCAGCCGTCGACCTCGAACGGCTCGAAGGCGGCGCCCCGCTCGAGCATCCGCTGCAGGCCGTCGGTCAGCTGGTACTCGTCGCGCGTGGTGATGCCGCGCTCGACGAGCTCCTCCAGCGCGCGCCGCAGGTCGCCCGCCCGGCGCAGCCGGTAGATACCCACCAGGGCGAGATCGCCGACGAACTCCGCCGGCTTCTCCACCAGACGCACGATGCGCCCGTCCTCCACGACGGCGATCCCGAAGCGCCGCGGGTCGTCGACCCGGCGCACGCCGAGGAGGTTCGCATCGCGCGTGGCGATCGCGGTGTAGTCCACGTCGAAGATCGTGTCCCCCAGGAGCACGAGCAGTGGCTCCTCGTCCAGCTCGGGATCGAGCGCCTGCAGCACGGCGTGGCCCAGGCCGCGTTGCTCCCGCTGCTCGACGAAGGCGAACGGAAGGTCGAAGCCCTGCGTCACGTAGTCGCGGATCTGGCTCGCGCGATAGCCCACCACGAGGCGCACCTCCTCGGGGCGGGCCGGGACGAGCGAGGCGAGGATGTGGCCGAGGATGGGGCGCCCCGCCACCGGCAGCATCACCTTGGGCACGTGGTCGGTCAGCGGGCGCAGCCGGGTGCCGATCCCGGCTACGGGAATGACGACCCTCACGATCGGCGGCCCGGCGGCCGGTGGCGGATCATCCGCCCCCGCGCGTGGAGGGGCCGGCGCGCTCTCCGGTCGCCGCGCCGCCGTCCTTCAGCGCCGCCTTGAGGACCGAGATGCGCTGGACGGGAACGGGCTCGACCCCGTGGACGGCGGCGGCGTGGAGGCTCACGTAGTCCCCCAGGAGCACCAGGCCCAGCAGCTCCTCGGCGGGCGTCCCCCGCGGCGCGCGAACGACCTCGACGCCCCCCGCGACCGGCTCGATCAGCTCGGCCGTGATCTCGATGCGACGCGAGACGCGCGGATGGTCGTGCGAGCCCGTCAGGAACACGGCGCGGCAGCGACGCAGGAGCTCGGCGTTCTCCTGCCAGCCGACGATCTCGTTGTGGTCCATCTCGGGCAGCAGATGATGGAACGAGAGCATCTTCGCGTTCTCGGCCAGCTGCGCCCGCCAGCGCACCGCGGCGGGCTCGTACAGGCCCGTGCCGGCGTAGAACACCGGGATCTCGGTGGCCAGCCGCTCGGCGAGCGCGAGGGCGGGGTTGTCTCCCTCTGGCGCGGCCCAGGGGGGCGACCAGGTGGCGAGTCGCTCGGCCGCTTGCTCGAGGGCGGCGGCGTACGGCTCCGCCTCGAGGCCGGCGAGAACGGCGCCGGCGAGGAGGACGGGCGGCAGCGACTGGCCCAGCGCGGCCCGCGGCGGCAGCCCTGGCGGCAGCCGGAACAGCGGCAGCCCCGCGGCCTCCGCTCGCCGCGCGAGCTCGCCGCCGGAGGTGACGACCCACACCGAGGCACCGCGCGCGCGCGCCTCGTCGAAGGCGGAGAGGGTCTCCTCGGTGTTCCCGGAATAGCTGGAGGCGAGGACCGCGCTGCCGTGGCGGATCCAGGCCGGCAAGTGGTAGTCGCGCACGACCTCGAAGGGCGCGGGAGCCGCGTCGCGCAGGAGCGCCCGCGCGAGGTCACCGCCCACGGCCGATCCACCCAGCCCGGCGAGCGCCACCGCGCCCGCGCGGCCGGCGGGGCGCGGGAGCTCGCGCGCCCACTCCCGCGCGCGGGCCGTCGCCTCCCCCAGATGTGCGGGGAGATCCCGCAGGTAGCCCTTCATCTCCGCGTGGGTGGCCGCGACTCCGCGCGCGCCGGTCTCAGCCGTCATGCCCGTCCTCCTCGCCGTCGTTCGACTCGCGCGCGAGGGCCAGGGACTGCAGCCGCGCGCCGAACTCCCGGTTGACGACCTCCTCGATCTCGCGGGCCGTCCGGAGCCGCCGGCAATGTGCCCAGAGCGCCTCGGCCTCCGCAACCGTCGTCTCCCGCAGGGCGGCCTTCACCTTGGGGATCCGCGAGGCGATCATGCTGAACGTCCGCAGGCCCATCCCCAGCAGCAGGACCGCCGCGCGCGCGCTGGAGGCCATCTCGCCGCACAGCGCCACCTCGATCCCCGCGGCGTGCCCAGCCGTGACGGTGCGCTCGATCAGGAGCAGCACGCCCGGATGGAACGCCTGGAACAGCCCGGCCACCTTCACGTTGCCGCGGTCGACCGCGAGCGTGTACTGCGTCAGGTCGTTCGTGCCGATCGACAGGAAGTCGCACTCGGCCGCCAGGGCCTCGGCGAGGAGCGCCGCGCCGGGTGTCTCCACCATCGCCCCCAGCGGCACTGGGTCGGCGAGCGGCTTGCCCTCGGCCTCGAGCTCGCTCCGCGCCGCGGCGACCATCTCGCGCGCGCGGCGCAGCTCGTCGATCGAGCTGATCAACGGGAACATGACGCGCACCGGCCCCGAGGCCGAAGCGCGCAGGATGGCCCGCAGCTGGGTGCGGAAGATCTCGGGATGGTCGAGCGAGTAACGGATGGCCCGCCAGCCGAGGAAGGGGTTCGCCTCGGGCTCGCCGTAGGGCTCCGTAGGCATCTTGTCGCCGCCCAGGTCGAGCGTGCGGATCGTGACCGGCCGCCCCGCCATGCCGCGCACGATCTGGTCGTAGACGGCGAGCTGCTGCTCCTCGTCGGGGAAGCCTCCGGCGCGCATGAACAGGAACTCCGTCCGGAACAGGCCCACCCCCTCGGCCCCGTAGAGGCGCGCCACCTCGACCTCGCGCGGGATCTCGATGTTCGCCTCGACCCGGAACGGCGTCGCGCAGCCGGTGCAGGAGGGGAGCTCGCGCAGGCGGAGCGAGCGCACGCGCCGGCGCTCGAGCTCCACGGCCAGCGCATGGTAGGCCTCCACCGTCTCCTCCGAGGGGTGGCGGATCACCAGCCCCTCGCGCCCATCGAGGACGAGCGGCTCGCCCTGGCGGATCGCCTCCGACACGTATCCCAGCCCGACAACGGCGGGGATCTCGAGCGAGCGCGCCAGGATCGCCGTGTGGGACGTCCGGCTGCCCGCCTCGGTCCCGAAAGCGAGCACGCGGTCCTTGTCGAGCTCCGCGGTGACGGTGGGCGAGAGGTCGTGGGCGATGATGATCGAGCTCGGCTGCAGGTTGGCGAAGGGCCGCGCCCGGCCGGTCAAGTTCTTGAGGACCCGGCGCTTGACGTCACGGATGTCGGCCGCGCGCTCGCGCAGGTACGGGTCCTCGATCCGATCCATGGGCTCGAGCACCTCGGCCAGCACGTCGAACAGCGCGGCCTCGGCGTTCAGCCGCTCCGATCGGACGCGGGCCCGCACCCGGTCGAACGTGCTCCCGTCCTCGAGCATCAGTAGGTGGGCGTCGAAGATCTTCGCCTCCTCGCCGCCCCGGGCGTGGTGCAGCTTGCCCCGCAGCTCGAGGAGCTCGTCGCGCGTGCGCGCGAGCGCGCGGGCGAGTCGCTCGTGCTCGTGCTCCACCTGGTCGGGCCGGAGCTCGCGGCGTGGCACGGGAGGCGCGTCGTCGAGAAGCACGAAGGCGTAGCCGATCGCCACGCCGGGCGACGCCGGAAACCCCCGCATCCGCTCCTCACGGGCCGGCCGGGCTCCGTCGGGCGCGGCGAGCTCGGTCTCGTGCGTGGTCATTCCTCGAAGCCCCCCTCGACGAGCGCGACGAGCTCGGTCACCGCGCGGTCGGCGTCGGTCCCGTCGGCCCGGATCTCGAGCACCGAGCCACGCTCGGCGGCCAGCATCATCACACCCATGATCGACTTGCCATTCACCTCGACGCCGTTCTTCAGGAGCAGGATCTCGCTCTGGAAGCGGGCCGCGAGCTGGACGAACAGCGCCGCCGGGCGCGCGTGCACCCCCAGCTCGTTGCGCACCGTGGCGGTCCCCGTGATCACGCCGCCACCCCCGCGGCCGAGGCCGTCCATCGCGACAGGGCCTCAACCAGCCCCCACAGCGCGAGGAGCGCGGTTCCCCAGCCGAGCCTCGTCGGCCACCAGGCGAAGAGCGGCACGGAGAGCGCGAATGCGAGCAGGACCGGCCAGGCGGCCGCCACCGCCGGCTCGCGCATCCCGCCCCCCGGCAGGCCGACAGCGCGCGCGAGCAGGACGCCCGCCAGCAGACCGACGGCCACCGCGCCGGTCCCCCGCAGGTGCCGCGGAGCACGGCGGATCCAGGAGCCGGTC
This sequence comes from Gemmatimonadota bacterium, assembly GCA_046262075.1. GTDB lineage: Bacteria > Gemmatimonadota > Gemmatimonadetes > JACCXV01 > JACCXV01 > JBHENL01. The sequence goes on along the minus strand of JBHENL010000203.1, from coordinate 10,608 downwards.
AACCAGGCCGCGGCCTCGAGTCCGCGCGCCAGCCCCGCGCGTGCGGTGCTCACCCGCGCGCCGAAGGCCAGGCCGTTGAACGCCGCGAGGACGATCGCCGCCAGCCACCACGGCCCGCCGGCGACCACCCCCAGCGCGGCCGGCACGAAGAGCGCGGGGCGAGCGGTGCCCCAGAAGAGGGCATCGCCGAGCGCACCCAGCGGACCGCGCACGAGCCTCAGGAACCGGTCCACGCGATCGCTGGGCTCGTGCCCTTCGGCCACCGCGACCGCCCCCAGCGCGAAAGGTGCCAGGTAAGGATTGGCGTTGAAGCCGCCGGCGAGGGCGGCCGCGCGCGCGCCGACGTTCTCCGCGTGGGCCCGCCGCAGGTCCGGCAGCACCGCGCAGGCGAAGCCCGCGCCCTGCAGCGTCTCGGCGTTGAACGCCGCCTGAATCGGCAGCGAGCGCCAGACCAGGCGCCCCACACCCGGCGGCAGGCCAGGAGCGGTCACGTGCCGCCGCCGCCGAAGGCGAGCACCACGAGGAGCCCCGCGAGCACTCCGCCGGTCAGGCCGAGCCGGATGGCGCGCCCGGGCCAGAGTCGCAGCACCGCGCCGCAGCCCAGCGCGGCGAGCAGCACCGCGGGAGGGCGCAGGGCGGCCACCCGCGGCGCGAGATCGAGGAGCGGGGCGCTCACGAGCATCCCCGCGGCGAGCAGCGCCGTGGCCACCGCGACCCCTTCCGCGGCTCCGCGCGCGATCGAGCGGCGCACGACGCGGCAGAGCGCGCCGGCCTCGCCTCCCCGCGCGCGCGCCCGGGCGCGGGCGACCCGCTCGGCATTTCGAGCGCGGCGCCAGCTCTCGACCCCGCGCCCCACGTGCCCGGCGATCAGCCCGCAGGCGACGCCGGGAACGAGCGCCGGCGCGCCCAGCTCCGCGGCGGGCCACAGGGCGACGCCGGCTCCGACGAGTCCCGCGACGCCGGCGTCGGGGTAGCGAGCGGCCCCGACCGGGAGCACGCCGGCGTAGACGAGCTCGAGCACCGCACCCACCCATGCTCCGCCGGCCGGGTCGCCCCAAGCCAGCCCGAGGGCGGCGGCTGCCGGCAGCGGCCGCGCGAGCATCGCCAGCAGCCATGGGCCGCCGTCGACGGCCACGGCCGCGGCCAGCAGCGCGAAGGCGAACCAGCGCGCGGGGTCGAGCTCGATCATCGCGCCTCCCGCCGGAGAGGCGTCTCCTGCTCGCGGAGGAGGTCTTCGAGCGCGAGGCGCCGCGCATCGGGCACGTCCTGCGCGTACACTCGCGTGCCAGCGGCGTGGAGCGCGCGCACGGCAGCCACGTCGTCGGGCGAGAGGAACAGGTACGCCGTCAGCCGCAGGCCTCCTTCCCGGTGCAGCCCGCCGAGGTTGAGCTCCGGCACGACGTAGCCCGCCTCCGCCAGCCGAACCGCGGAACGCGGCGTCTCCAGCAGGACGAACGCCGTCTCGGGGCCGCCGTCGGCGCGCAACGCGCGCGCGGCCGCGCCCACGGAGAGGAACTCCGCCGCTACCTCCGGCGGAGCGGCGGACCCCAGCAGCTCGCGCTCCCAGGGATCCCCCGCGATGCGGTCGTCGACGACGATCAGGCGCTGGGGCCGGAAGCGCCTGCCCCACCCGAGGATGACCTGCCCGTGGATCAGCCGGTCGTCCACGCGAAACAGGAGGACCTTCACGTCAGCGGCTGGAGCCCGCCGGCTCGGCCGAGCCCCCGGTCTCGATCGCGACACCGTCCACGGCGGTGCGCGCCTTGGACACCAGCGCTTCGAAGAACGCCTCCGGCGGCAGGTCCTGGTGCAGCACGAACTCCAGCAGCAGGGCCAGGTTCGTGCCGTAGAAGACGCCTCGCACTCCCGTGCGCCGCGCCGCCCGCAGGGACGTCGTGCCACAGCTGCCTCCGCGGAGGTCGCTCAGCAGGTAGACCTGGCTGCCGGCGGGCTGGCGCGCCACGAGTGCCTGGATCTCGCGCTCGAGCGTCTCGGGAGTCTTGCCGCCATTCGACAGCCAGAAGACGTTCGGCTGCGGCCCGAGCACCTTCTCCATCGCCGACACCAGGCCGCTCGCCAGCGACCCGTGCGCGATCACGATCGCTACCTTGGCGGCTTCGATCACTCGAAGTCCTCCTCGAGGTACGCCTCCGCCTTGGCCTTGTCCTGCATCCGGCGGATCAGTCGCTCGTTGAAGGCCTCGGCGGGATGGCGGCCCGCGAACTTCTGCAGGTGGTTCATCGCCACCACCTCCGCGATCACGGTCAGGTTCTTTCCCGGGTTCAGCGGCACGCGCACGAGCGGAACCGGCACCCCCAGGATCTCGATGTGACGCTCGTCGAGGCCCACGCGCTCGACGAACTGCACGTCCTCCCAGTGCTCCAGCTCCACGACCACCTCGATCCGCTTCTGGAGGCGCACGGCGCGGATCCCGAAGAGCGACTGGATGTCGATGATTCCCACGCCGCGGATCTCCATGTGGAAGCCCAGCACGTCGTTCCCGCGGCCCAGGAGCACGTCGCTGCCGCGCCGCGTGACGTGCACCTGGTCGTCGGCCACGAGCCGATGGCCGCGCTCCACCAGGTCGAGCACGCACTCACTCTTGCCGATGCCGCTGGGACCCTGGAACAGCAGCCCCACGCCGTAGACGTCGGCCAGGGAGCCGTGCATCCAGGTGGCCGGGGCGAACTGCCGGTCCAGGAAGAGCTTGATCCGGCGGTAGAACTCGGCGGTCGTGAGGGTCGTGCCGATCACGGGGATCGCGCGCTCGTTCGCGCGCCGGAGCAGGACCTCCGGCGGCTCCAGGCTCTTCGTGACGATCACGCACGGCAGCTCGAAGGCCAGGTAGCGGTCCACGGTCTCGGCGAGCTCCGCCTCCGGAAGGCGCTCGAGGTAGAGGATCTCGGTTTCGCCGAGGACCTGCAGGCGGGACTTCGGAAAGCGCTCCGTGAAACCCGAGAGGACGAGTCCCGGACTCGCTGCCTCGGGCGTGCGGATCGTGCGCTCGAGTCCGCGGGGCTCCCCGAGCAGACGGAGCTGCAGCGCGTCGCGCTGGCCGTCGAGGAAGGCCTGGACCGACAGCGGGCCGGCGCCGTCGCTGATCATTCCCGCCCGCGCCTCTCCGGTGGCGAAGAACGGCGTGCGCCCGTGGCGCCGCGCCGCCGCCGGGGCACGTCGCCCGTCTCGGGCAACTCGGGCAGCGCCGGAGCGCCCCCGTCGGCGCGCACAGTCTTGCCCTGCAGGGCCGCCTCGCCGGCACGCAGGCTCTGGCGGCGCAGCTTGCTCTTGTAGCGCTGCAGCTGACGCCGGAGCTTCTTCAGCGCCTCGTCCAGCGGCGCGTGCAGGTTGTCGCCCGTGGCCTCCGCCTGGTAGCTGCGACCGTTGACGTGCAGCCGCACGTCCACCCTCTGGCGATGCTTCTCCTGGGTGATGGAGATCTCGGCCTCGAGGATGCCGTCGTAGAAGCGGGTGAGCCGCTCGACCTCCTCCACGACCTGACGCTTGGCGCTGGCGGCGAGCTCGACGTTGCGGGCGCTGATCCTCACGCGCATGGGACCTCCTCGTCCTCGCGGGCGCTGACCCCGGGTTCGGAGCGGTGGCCTCGCCCGCGCTGCCGACCGCGGAGAGGCGCGGCCTGGGCCCGACCGCGGGCAGGCGTGCTGCTCTAGACGCGCTTGCGGAAGCGGGAGGACAGGATGCCCAGCTGGTCGCGGTACTTCTGCACCGTACGGCGGGCGATCTGCGTCCCTTCCTTGCGCAGGAGCTCGACGATCTTCTGATCGGTGAGCGGGCGCTTCGGGTTCTCGGCGGCGACGAGCTCCTGGATCCGCGCCTTGATGCCGCGCGCGGAGATGTCCTCGCCGTCGTCGCGCTGCAGCCCGCTGGAGAAGAAATACTTCAGCCGGAAGACTCCGCGCGGCGTCTGGCAGAACTTCTCGTTCGTCACGCGGCTGACGGTGGACTCGTGCATCCCGATGGCATCCGCCACCTCCTTGAGGGTCAGCGGCCTCAGGTACTGGACGCCGTGGTCGAAGAAGTCCCGCTGGCGCTCCAGAATGTAGGCCATCGTCTTCACCATCGTCTGCCGCCGCTGCTCGATGGCCTGCACCATCCAGTTCGCGGAGTTCAGCTTGCTCGAGACGAACTCCTTGGCGCTGCCCTTGAACGCCTTGTCCTTCACCAGCTGCAGGTAGGTGGGCGAGATCCGCAGCCGCGGCAGGTTGCCGTCGTTCAGGAACACGCGGTACTCGCCCTCGAGGTTCTCGACGATCAGATCCGGGACGACGTAGTTCCCGGTGATCTCGCTGAACTCGCGGCCCGGCTTGGGATCCAGGGTCGCCACGAGGTCCGCGGCGTCCTGCACCTCGCGAGGGGAGATCCCCAGCGCCTTCGCGAGGTCGTTCCAGCGATGGCTCGAGAACTCCTCCCAGTGCTCGGCGACGATGCGGTAGGGGAGGTTCTCGGTGCCCTGCTTCTCCGTGAGCTGGATCTTCAGGCACTCCCGCAGGTCGCGGGCGGCGACGCCCAGCGGCTCGAACTGCTGGATCTTCGCCAGCACCTCCTCCACTCGCTCGGGCGGGAGGGCCAGGACCGCCGCCACCTCCTCGATCGGACAGGTGAGGAAGCCGTCCTCGTCGATGTTGCCGATGAGCTCCTCGCCGATCCGCACCTCCTCCGGCGTGAAGTCGTGGGAGTGGCGCAGCTGCGTCTCGAGGAAGTCCCAGAGGCTGACGCGGGTCGAGGGCACGCGCTCCTGGAACTCGCGCTCCTCGTAGGACGAGCCCGCGCGGTACCCCGAGTCGAAGCCGTTCAGCAGGATCTCCTCCCAGTCGCTCTCGTCGTCCTCCTCGTCGGCCTCCGTCTCCTGCGTGGTCTCGGCCGCTTCGAGCTCCTCGGGCGCCTCCTCCATCTCCAGGAACGGATTTGCGGTAAGCTCTTGCTTGAGATGCTGTTCCAGCTGCAGGAGGGGCATGTGCAGGAGATCCATCGCCTGATACAGGCGAGGGTTCATCCTGAGCTCCTGGCGCTGGGTGATGCCGAGCTGGTTCTTCAGGCGGGGACCGGGCCTTTCTGAACGAGGGGGGCCGTTCGGGAGCGAGCGGCGGGGGCTTGCAATTTTTGCACCCAAGAGACTAAGAGCCCCGTGCACGGCGGTCAAGAATGCCGCTGCGGTACGGGAGCGCCGGGTGGGGCTGACCACCGCTACGGTCGAAATCCCGGACTTTCCTGGCCGGGGAGAGCCTCGCCCGACCGTCGCCGGGGGCGGGCCGCTGTGGAGGGGAAGAGGTCGAGCGGGTGGCGTGCGGCGCGCGGGATCGGCCCGATCAGAGCCGGAAGTCCTCGCCGAGGTAGAGGCGACGGGCTTCGGGGTCCTCGATCAGCTCCGCGGCGGTTCCGGCGCGCTTGATCCTTCCCTCGTACATGATGTACGCGCGGTCGGTTATCGAGAGCGTCTCGCGGACGTTGTGGTCGGTGATCAGGACGCCGATCCCCTTCGTCCGCAGGTCGCGCACGATCGCCTGGATGTCGTCCACCGCGATCGGGTCGATGCCGGCGAACGGCTCGTCGAGCAGGATGTAGCGCGGGCGGGTGACGAGCGCTCGCGTGATCTCGAGCCGCCGACGCTCGCCGCCCGAGAGCGAGAACGCCTTGTGCTTGCGCAACGGCTTGAGGCCGAGCTCGTCGAGCAGCTCCTCTAGCCGGACCCGCCGCTCCCGCCGCGAGCCGGGCAGCGTCTGGAGGATCGCCATGACGTTCTCCTCCACCGTCAGCTTGCGGAACACCGACGGCTCCTGCGCGAGATAGCCGATGCCACGCCGCGCGCGCCGGTACATGGGCGAGCGGGAGATGTCGCTGCCGTCCAGGTGGATCCGCCCGCTGTTGGGCTGCACCAGCCCCAGGATCATGTGGAACGTGGTCGTCTTGCCGGCGCCGTTGGGGCCCAGCAGCCCGACGATCTCTCCCTGCCGGAGCTCGACGCTGACGCCGTTCACGACCGTGCGCCGGCGGTAGGACTTGACGAGGTCGGTGGCCTGAAGGATCCCGCTCACGGCACCTCGCCCGGGGGTGCCGGAGGCCCGGGGAGCGCGGAGGTGTCGGCGGGGGCCGCGCTCGAGTCCGGCGCCCGCACCCCGCCCGCTCCGTCGTCGGGGTCCGCCTCGCCACCGTCCTGGCCCGCGGTATCGGCCGGCGCGCCGGCGCTCTCGACCGGCCGGCCCTCGGCTCCCGCGAGCGCCGCGGTGCGGTACACACCCTGGCCGTCGCGCGTCGCCTCCACGCGTCGCAGGCTCTCTCCGGCCGCGTCGAAGAAGAGGTCGATCCGGCCAGCCAGAAGGTAGTTGAGGGCCCAGGTCGTCGCGTCGCCGGCGCTGGACTCCAGCCCGTAGCTGAGGCTCCTCGCCGAGCCGCTGGCCCGCAGCGTCCGCAGCACCTCGTCCTCGAAGGTGAAGCGCAGCGTGTCGCCCGCTAGCCAGGAGCCGGGGCTGGCGTTGCCGAGCGCCTCGACCGCCCGCGGAGGGATGGAGTCGGCGACCGACGTGGCACGCGCCTGCCCGCGCGCGACGAGCGCCTCCAGCTCGTCTCCCGGCAAGAGGACGTCGATCTGCGCCGCCTCCACGTAGAAGCGGTCGGACTCCACCCGCGGCGTCCCGCGCAGGGCGAGCACGCCGCCCTCGGGGACTCGCCGGACACTGTCCGCCTTGGCCGTGAGCGTCTCGCCGCGGCGGATCAGCACGTCACCCGTCGCCAGCAGGTCCTCGCCGTCGGTGAAGAGCTGGACCTGCTCGCTCCATACGTGAATGGGCTCCGGCACGCTGTCGGTCGAGGCCCCCGCCGAGTCGGGATCGGCGGGATCGGGCAGGAGGATCATCTCGGGATCCTGGGTGGCGGTGAGCAGGCCCGCCGCGCGGTCGTAGACGACCTGCTGGCTCCGCAGCTGGGAGCCCGAGGCGCGATCCACCACCTGCACGTTGCCCGTGGCGACCGCGACGTCGGTGGAATCGGTGTAGGTGACGTGGTCGGCGAACAGCTCCTGCTCCGCGTCCCACACGTGCACGTTGCGGCTCAGGTCGAGGAGGCCGAGCCACTCCAGCACCACCGCGTGCTCGGCGGTCAGCCGCAAGTCCCCGCGCCGGCCGCGGACGTTGCCGTCGAGGTAGTACGAGACGGAGTCCCCCTGCGCGAGTCGCTGCACCTGGTCGGCGTGCTCGATGATCAACCGCTCCCCCTCCTGAGCGGGGAGCCGGAGGGGTGCCACGACCATCGCCGCCGAGAGCCCGGCGAGCGTCAGGCTACGGAACACCACCCCCCACGGGCGCCGGAGGCGGCGCGATCGGCGGGCCGGCGGCCGGCGGCGTCTCCGCCCCGCCGGCGGGCGCCGGAGCGGCCGCGCCCTCGATCGGGCGTGGTCGCGGGCGCTCCGCTCGGGGGGCGCGTCGCAGCACGGCGGAGGAGCCGGTCATGCGGATGTTCGTGAGGGCGGGGTCCGCCTCCACTCCCTGCCCGCGGATCCGGTTGCCGTCCTGGAAGACCGTCACCGGCTTGGTCGAGACGATCCGGTCGCGCGCCGCGTCGTAGCTCAGCTCCTCCCCGTCGATCCGCGTTCCGTCCTCGGCCACGATCCGCACGTCCCCGCGCGCCAGCATGTCGTTCGTCCGCTGGTCGATCTCACCGAAGCGGGCGCTCAGCCGCGACTGCTGCACCCCGTTCGCGTCGAAGAACGTCACCTCCATGGTGTCGGCTTCGACCTTGCCCTCGGCGTTGAAGAACGAGATCTCGCGCGCCACCATGACCGCCTTCTTCACGCCCTCGCGCGTGACGACGTGGGTTCCGCTCTCGATCACCTGGTCGGGCAGCGGAGTTCGATCGCCGGCCTCGGTCGTCAGCGGCCGGCGGGGCGCCACCTCGCCGTCGCCGCACGCCCCGAGCACGAGCGCGGCCGCGAGTGCCGTCGCAGCCCAGCGCGGGAAGGCGCGCAGGCGCGTCATACCACCCCGGCGCGCATGCAGTCGTGCAGGTGGATCATGCCCACCAGGCGGCCACCGGAGGACTCCACGGCCGGCATCGAGATGATCCCGCGCGTCTCCATCCGGTGCACGGCGGTCGCCGCCAGCTCGTCCGTCGCGCACACCTCCGGCTCGCGCGTCATCACGCGCGCCACCGGGATCCCGAAGACGTCGTCGCCCGCTCGCATGAGCCTCATCAAGTCGCCGTTCGTGACCACGCCCACGACGCGCCCCTCGCCGTCCAGCACGGCCACGATCCCGCGCCGCGCCGCCATCTGCACGATCGCCTCGCGCATCGAGGCTGCCTCGTCCACGCGCCCCGCCTGCTCCAGCGGGACCATCACGTCGTCCACCCGCAGCAGCAGCCTGCGCCCGAGGGCGCCCGCCGGATGCAGGCGGGCGAGGTCCTCGGGCCCCAGCCCGCGAGCCTCGAAGAGCGCCACGGCCAGTGCGTCGCCCATGGACATGGCCGCCGCGGTGGAGGAGGTGGGTGCGAGGTCCAGCGGACAGGCTTCGCGCTCGACGCTCACGTCCAGCGCCACGTCCGCGTGACGCGCGAGCGTGGAGGCCGGGTTCCCCACCAGCGCCACGATCGGCAGGTCGAGCCGCTTCAGCGACGAGAGCAGCGGAAAGAGCTCGTCCGTCTCGCCGCTCTTCGAGATCACGAGCACCACGTCGCCGCGCAGCACGACGCCCGCGTCGCCGTGGGCGCTGTCTGAGGGGTGCAGGAAGACCGCCGGCGTCCCCGTGCTGGCCAACGTCGCCGCGACCTTGCGCGCCACGACGCCGGACTTGCCCATCCCGGTGACCACGACCCGCCCGCGGCAGGCGAGCACCAGCTCCACGGCACGCGCGAAGGGCGCGCCGATCCGCCCCTCGAGCCGCGCGACCGCGCCGGCCTCGGTGCGGATCACGTCCCGCGCGCGCTCGAGCGCCGCGGTGACGCGCGATCGCCCGCTCGGGTCGAGTCCCCGGCTACCGGCGCTGCGGCGTCCGTCCACGAGGTCCCTTCCGCTTGTCGCGCGCGTAGGCCTGGACCGCCCGGTCGTACAGTCCCGCACCCCGCAGCGCCCACTCGACGGCATCCCGCACCGCGCCCTCGCCGCCGGCCCGCGGCGTCACGAACAGGGCCGCGGCGCGGACCTCCGCCGGCGCGTTCGCCGGCGCAACGGGGCACCCGACGCGACGCAGCGCCGGCAGGTCGATCAGGTCGTCGCCCTGGAAGAACACGCGCTCCAGCGCCAGGCCGCGACGGCGGCAGAGGTCCGCGATGCAGCGCTCCTTGTCACCCACGCCCTGGAAGACGTGTCGTACCCCCAGCTCGCGTGCCCGTTTCACGACCACGGCGCTGCGCCGGCCGCTCACGATCGCCAGCTCCCTTCCGAGGCCCTCGAGGAGCTTGAAGGCCGTGCCGTCCTCCACCGCGAAGCGCTTCAGCTCGAGATCACCCGGGCCGAGATAGATCGCCCCGTCCGTCAGGACGCCGTCCACGTCGAAGACGAACAGGCGCAGCGCACGAAGCAGCTCGGGCGTGGCCCTCCCCCGGTCGTCGGTCGCGCCGCGGGCCCCGGGGCGCCGCGGTCGGCCCGCGGGCGAGGGCGTTCCCGTTCGCGGCCCCCGGCCGGCGGCCCCGCTCCCCCGCCCTCGCGAGTCACGGGACGCGGTCACCACGTCGCGCGGAGCTCGGCGAGCGCCCGAAGCTGGTCCAGCAGCGGGGGCAGGTCCCCGAGTGGCAGATGGCTGGCCGCGTCGCAGAGCGCACGCTCGGGATCGGGGTGCGTCTCGACGAACAGGCCATCGGCGCCCGCCGCGAGCGCCGCCCGCGCCAGCGGCGCGATGAGGCGCCGGTCGCCACCGGACCGCCGCCCGTCCGCCGACGGTCGCTGCACGGAGTGCGACGCGTCGAAGACGACGGGGAAGCCGATCTCCCGCATGCGGGCCAGTCCGCGCATGTCGACGACCAGGTCGTGGTAGCCGAAGCTCGTCCCGCGCTCGGTCAGGAGCAGCTTGCGGTTCCCGCCGGCCGTGACCTTCTCGGCCACCAGCCGCATGTCCTCGGGCGCCAGGAACTGTCCCTTCTTCACGTTGACGGCGCGTCCCGTGGCCGCGGCCGCCGTGAGGAGGTCCGTCTGGCGCGAGAGGAATGCGGGGACCTGGAGCGCGTCGAGCACCTCGGCCGCCGCTGCCACCTCCTCCACCGAGTGCACGTCGGAGAGCACCGGCACGCCCGTCGCGGAGCGGGCGTCCTCCAGGTGCCGCAGCCCCTCCTGGAGCCCCGGTCCGGTATAGGCATCCGCCGCCGAGCGGTTCGCCTTCCGGTAGGAGGCCTTCAGGACCACGGGGATCGAGAGCCGCCGTGCCTCGCCCGCGAGCACCTCCGCCACGCGCAGCACCAGCTCGCGCGACTCGGCCGTGTCGGGGCCCGCGATGAGGAAGAAGGCGCCCGGCGCGAGGCGGGCGCGCCCGACGTCGAAGCCGCCGTCCGGGAAGGTCATCCGGCGCGCTGGTCGCGCGACGCGCCCTCCCGCGGGCTGGCGTGCGGGCTGCGATCCTTGCCCCGCGGCGGAGCCGTCCCCGAGCCGTTGCCTCTCTCGTCCCCCTGCGC
>JBHENL010000202.1:0-6243 GCA_046262075.1 Gemmatimonadota bacterium | reverse complement strand
ACCACGCCGCCCAGGATCGAGCGTCCCCAGGTCAGATGCGGCAGGCGACCGCGCCGCAGGCTGCGGCCGAGCCCCGGCAGGTTCACGTCCCACGCGCCCAGCCTCTCCCGGCCCTCGTCTCGCGAGACCTGCGGTGGATGCGCCTGCACCCAAGCAGTGGCAGACACGCTCGCCAGCCCGATGACGATCAGCAGCACCGCCGCCGGCAGGATCCAAGGGGGCAGTTGCAGCCGATCTTGCAGGAAGAAGGTCAGGCCCAGCACCGCCGCCGCGGCGAGCAGGTAGAGCAGGATCACGCGCGCGAGGCGCGCTTCACGGGCGCGCTCCCAGAACCCGGCCACCGGCAGCGTCACGGGCTCGCTCGCCACCGCTGACAGCCGCCATTCCCCGGGGACCCCCTTCAGTGCATGCGTGCCGCGGTCCTCGAAGCCGAAGCCCGAGCCGGAGGCGACGTCGCGCAGGGTGCTCGAGACCAGGATCTCGCCGGGTGCCGCGGCGGCGAGCACGCGCGCGGCGATGTGCACGCCGATGCCGCCCACGTTCTCGTTCACGATCTCGATCTCTCCCGTGTGCAGCCCGGCCCGGATGCCGATCCCGATCCGCTGCACGCCCTCCCGAATGGCACAGGCGCAGCGCAGCGCCCGCTCGGGAGCGTCGAACGTGGCCAGGAAGCCGTCGCCGGTCATGTTCAGCTCGCGACCGCCGCAGCGCGCGATCTCGCGGCGGGCCAGCGCGTGATGAGCCTGGAGCAGCTCCCGCCAGGGGCGATCCCCGAGCTCGGCGGCCCGCTCCGTCGAACCGACAATGTCGGTGAAGAGCACGGTGGCGAGGAAGCGGTCGGACCTCACGAGATCATCCTTCCTGGGGGTCGATCCAGCACGCGGCCATGAGACGGGTCAGCCGGCTCCGCCGGCGGGTATTCTCGCCCCTGGGGCCGAGCCAGGTCCAGTTCGGCGGCTCGACTCAGCGTCCCGAGATCTGGAGCCGCCGGCGCGTTAGCCGTAAGTTCCTTCGCCTCCCATCCCTGTCGCTGCCCGAATCTTCCCCCGCTGAGCGACGCTCATCATGCCAGCCCCCGCCATCGAGGTCGAGGATCTGCACTATGCGTACCGCCGCTCGGGCGGGCGACGCCTGGCGCTCGATGGGCTGAGCTTCCGGGTCGAGCGCGGCGAGATCTTCGGCCTGCTCGGCCCCAACGGCGCCGGCAAGACGACGGCGGTGCGGATCCTCACCACCCTGCTCAAGCCCACGTCCGGACGTGCCGTGGTCGAGGGCTTCGACGTCGTGCGCGAGCCGCTGGCAGCCCGCCGCCGGCTGGCCGCCGTGTTCCAGGAGACGTCCGTCGAGGTGATGCTTTCCACCTGGGACAACCTGCTCCTCTACGGCTACCTGCACGGGCTGTCGCGGGAGGAGGCGCCGCGCCGTGCGCGCGAGGTATCGGACCTGCTCGAGCTGGGCGACTACCTGGGTCAGCGCGCGCAGGGGCTCTCCGGCGGCTACAAGCGCCGGCTGCAGGTCGCCAAGGCGCTGATGGTCGAAACCCCGGTGCTGTTCCTGGACGAGGCAACGACCGGCATGGACCCGCTGATCAAGCGGCGCATCGTCCAGGCGATCCACGAGCAGGCCGCGCGCGGCCGCACCGTCGTGATGACGACCCAGCTCCTGGACGAAGCCGAGCAGCTGTGCGACCGCATGGTGCTCATGAACCGCGGTACCGCGATGGCGGCCGGGAAGCTCTCCGAGCTGCGCGCGCTCTCGCGCAAGGTGTTCGACATCCGGCTCGCATTCTCCGAGCCGGGGGAGGAGGCGACGCGCGCGCTGCGCGAGCTCGGGCCGCGCACGATCGAGGACGAGGACGGGGAGGTGCTGCTGGTCGTCGAGGGCTCCGAGGACGAGTGGATCCGCAAGATGGCGCGGATCTCCGAGCGCTTCCCGCTCGCGCGCTTCGAGATCCGGGGTGCGACGCTGGAGGAGATCTTCGTGGAGCTCTACGGGGCGGACGACGCCGCGCGAGAGGTGGCGCGGGCGGGGGGCATCGACGGCGGCCCCGGTCCGGTGCCCGGAGGTCCCGCGACGTGAGGTACGTGCTGGCCATGGCCTACCGCGAGTACCGGATCCGCCTCAGCAACCCGGTCCTGCCGCTGTGGGACGTGCTCGTCCCGGTGATCTACCTGCTGATCTTCGGCGCCAGCTTCGAGCGCTGGATCGGCCAGGGGCTCGGCGGATTGGACTACGTCACGTTCTTCCTGGGCGGCGTGCTCGGGATGGTGACCTTCGGGATCGCGATGAACTCGTCGTACGCGTTCTTCGAAGACCTGCAGTCCGGGATGTTCCACGAGCTGATGACCTACCCCTTCGCGCGCCGCGATCTGCTGATCGGCAAGCTGCTCTTCAACGCGCTCTTCAGCGTGGTGGGGGCGGCGCTGTGTACGCTGGCGGGTGTCGCTCTACTCGGAGTGGAAGTCCGGCTCGGGGCGCTGCCCCTGCTGCTGCTGTGGACGCTGCTGGGAACCGCCGGCTGGTACTTCCTGTTCTCGTGGCTCTCGCTGCGGCTGCGCGGCTTCAACGCCTATCACACGACCACGTCGGCCGCCTACATGCTGCTCATGTTCGTGAGCAACCTGTTCTACCCAGCCGAGCGCTTGCCACGAGTGGTGCAGGGGCTGGCCTGGCTGAACCCGATCACGTGGCAGGTGGACCTCATGCGCAACGCGATCTACGGCGCCGGCGAGGCGGACGTGCTGCGGCTCGAGGCGCTGGGCTTTGCTGCATTCGTGACGATCAGCTTCTGGCTGGCCAACCGGGCATTGAACGGCCCGATCGAGTAGGGGGAGCGGGGCTCCGGTGGCTCGCCTACCGTGGCAGGAAATCCTCGAGCTGCAGGATCCTCAGTTCAGGGATGTCGGGCATCGCTCGATCGTTCGTGAGGAAGGTGCGGCAGCCGGTGGACAGCGCGGCCGTCACCTGGAGAGCATCCGGCGTGCTCAGGCGGTGGCGAGCACGCAGCCGTGCCGCGCCTCGAAGCTGGCTGGCGTCGAGCGGGACGAGCTGCAAACCACGGCTTCGCGTCAGCAGCGCCTCGTACCGATCGCCCAATCGCTGATCGCCTTCCCGGTACGGTGCGACCAGCACCTCGAGGAGCGTGAGGCCGGAGGTGACGGCATTGAGGATGCCGGTGTCGATCTCGAGGAAGACCGGTCGCACGATGGGCAAGTAACGGCGGTGTTCCTCGATGAAGTAGATGAACACCGGCGTGTCGAGGGCGATTCGTCCCTCGCCCAGCTCCTCCGTCAGTCCCAAGATCGGCGCTCTTCGTCGACGTAAGCCGCCGGATCCACACCGCGCCAGATTTCCTTTCCAAGGCCCTGAAGCTCGAGTATCGACAGCGGCTCTGGTCGCCCGGTTGCCTCGCTGACGATCGCGATGACCTCTTGCGCCATGGATCGGCGCTGCGCCTTCGCCCGCCTCTGCAGCTTACGGTAGAGCGCGTCGGGAAAATTCTTGATGTTCAACGTCGCCACGGGCTCCTCCGTTGTTCCTCCATAATGGAGACATCTTGGCTTGCCTGCAAGACACTCACAGGAGCAGAAAGTCCGCCCCTCGTGCAAACGAGTTTGCCGCGGCTTGCACATGCGATTCGCATGCAACATCTTGGGCGTGTGCCCAAGAACCTCCAAGTCCGTGATGTCCCCGATCGGCTGCATGGAGAGCTGAAGCGACGCGCTCGAGCGAGCGGCAGGAGCCTGACCGATTACGTCCAAGACATCCTGGAGCGCGAGGTCGCACGGCCTCCGGCGGAGCAGGTGTTCGAACGCATCCGGTCGCGCCCGATCGTCGATCTCGACCGGGCCGCGGCCGACCTCGTCCGCGAGGAGCGCGCAGCGGCACGCCCTAGGAAGACGAAAGATCGGCGGTGCTGAAGCTCGTCGTTCTGGACGCTTCAGCCCTGGTGGAATACGTCCTGCGCACGACTCGCTCGGCACCCGTTGCACGGGTCGTCGAAGATGCCGACTCGGACCTGCATGTCCCCGCTCTCTGCGACGTCGAGGTGGCGGCCGCACTGCGGCGTGGAATGCTGTCGCGCCGGTTGAACGAGAGACGGGCGGAGCAGGCGCTGACGGATTATCTGGATCTGCCGATCGCGCGGCACGGCCACACGTCGCTCGTGCATCGCGCACTGGCGTTGCACCCGAACTTCTCGGCCTACGATGCGGTGTACGTCGCCTTGGCAGAGCGCCTGGGCGCCGTGCTCCTCACGGCCGACGAGAGTCTGGCTCGCGCCGCTCGTCGCCACACCGAGGTCCACAGTCCGCTCGCAAGCGGCTGAGAGCCGCCTCGTCGGGCAGTCTCAGCCTCCCGTCAGCCCCTTCTCGCGCAACTCACGCAGTGCGGCCGCCGACTTCTCCAGCTCCAGGAGCTGCATCCCCCTGAGGACCTCCGGCGCCTTCGTGAACTGGATGTCCCGGTAGGCGACCACCTGCACGTGGTTGTCCCAGGGATCGACGAAGTCCAGGCCGCCGCCGGGGAGAATCTCGGCGCCCGCCTCCTCCAAAGCCCTGCGCATCGCCTGCTTGTCATCCACGACGAGACCCAGGTGGCGGTGACGGTCGCGAGCCTGTGTCCGGCCCTCGGCGAGCGCGATGAACTGGTCGCCCAGGTCGATGAACGCCATTCCCCGGCTTCGCCCGCGCAGTTCGAAGTCGAGGATCCGGCCGTAGAACGCGAGCGCTTCCTCCAGATCCCCGACTTCCAGCGCGACGTGGTTGATGCCGATCGCGCGAGGTTTGCGCGCGGTGCCGGTCTCGCCCGCCATGCGTGCTCCCGTCGGTCCGCGATCGAGGCTACCTGAAGGGGAGGATCCGCCGCCGCCGCTCCCGCGGCGGCTTGCCGCCCGTCGCGCGCTCCCATCCCGTCGCCGCGCCACGGCGCCCGATCACGCGCGCCACGCCCGCGACGGCGCCAACCGCCACGCCCCACGCCAGCGCCGAGGGCCAGGACACGTCGGACGCGCTCGGGTCACGGGGCGGATCCTCGCGCCGCACGCCGCGCCAGCCCGCGCTCAGTCCCCTGCGCATCGCCAGCCCCGTCATCGCGGCCGCGCCGGTGCTCACCAGCTTCCACGTCATTGGTCGAGAGAGAAGGGCCATGCTGCCTCCTGTCGTTGAGCGCAATCCATCTTCTGCAAACGAAATTCTTACACGCTTTCAGGGGATGCTGCGCGTCCGCGGAAGCGTTCCATGTACGAAGAAGGCAAGCTGTGGGCCTGAGCCCCCGGAGAAGGCGACGATTCCCCGGGCAGACGTCTTCTATAACAACTAAGTCATTGATGGAACGCATCTTGCAGTATCACATAGTGAGCATGACGGAGCGAGAGCTTACCGCCGCGCCGCAGCGCGAGCGGGGGGAGTGCGCCGATTCATCGATGGCGCGCCCGAGCCGTGACCGTCGTGCCGACTCACGAGCGAACTTCGACGAAAGGCATTTCATCATGGAGACGCATACTCCCACCACGAGCACACGTAACGACACCGGCCGCAGCACGAGCGAGCTGTGGAGCTATCGTGACCAGAACGCCGCCACCCGCGTGAAGGAGGGCTTCAAGGTGGAGGCGCTCGACGGCTCGATCGGCAAGATCGACGAGTGCAGCCGGGAGGCGGGCCGCGGCTACATCGTGGTCGACACGGGCGGCTGGATCATGGGCAAGAAGGTCATGCTCCCGGCCGGCGTCGTGGATCGCGTGGACCCGAATGACGAGAAGGTCTTCGTGAGCCGCACGAAGGACCAGATCAAGAACGCGCCGGAGTACGACGAGACGCGCAAGAACGACGAGAAGCACCGCAGCGACTTCTCGGGCTACTACGGTCAGGGCGGCCGCGGCTTCCGCACGCAGTAGCTCCCGGCGGTCACAGCCGGGTCACCGACCCGGTCCGGTATCGGAAGGGCGGCAGGCGATCCTGCCGCCCTTCTTCGTGCCAGCGCCGCGCTCGACTCCCTCGGATCGCGCCCTCCTTGCCGCTCGCCTACATTCTTGCTCGATCGCCAGTGAATCCGCCGTCGAAGGAACCGAGAAACTCGCACTTCCCGTCGAAGGAGGGCACACATGGCTGTTCCGGGGATCGATTCGGCTGGACGCCGAACACTGCCGCTCAGCGCTGGCTTGAGCGTCCTGCTTCTGTCGCTTCTGTTCTGGAGCGGACTCGCTTGCGGAGGCGGCGAGGGAGCGACCGAGGAAGTCGACACCGC
>JBHENL010000201.1:0-2849 GCA_046262075.1 Gemmatimonadota bacterium | reverse complement strand
TTTCGTCCGGCGCAGGCGGAGGGCAAGGCGCGCCTGCGAGAGCGCCTCGGCCTGCCCGAGCGGGCGCGCATCGTGGTGTTCGCCGGCCGGCTCGTGTCGTGGAAGGGCCCGCTGATCCTGCTCGAGGCCTGGCGCCGGCTCGTGAACGACCAGGCGGCCAGCCCGGCCACGCTCGGTGGGCCGCAGCCGCTCCTGCTCTTCCTCGGAGCGGGGGGGGCCGACCTCCACAACTGCGAGGCCGAAGCACGCGCGTTCGTCGCCGCGCACGGGATGGAGGGCGGAGTGCGCTTCCTCGGCGACGTCACGGCCGTCGCGGATTTCCCGCGCTCCGCTGACGCGTTCGCGTTCCCGAGCGCGCGCGAGGCGTTCGGGATGGCGGTGGTCGAGGCGATGGCAACCGGGCTCCCGGTGGTCACGACCAGCGTCGCGGGCCTGGCCGATTACGTTCGCGACGGAGAGAACGCGCTGGCGGTGGATCCCGAGGACCCGGCCGGGCTGCGGCGCGCTCTGGGCGCCGTCCTGGAGGACCCGGCGCTGCGGGCGCGGCTGAGCGAGGGGGCGGTGCGCACGGCGCGCCGCTTCTCACAGGAGGGCGTCGTCGACGCCCACGTGGAGCTGTTCCGCCGGCTTCTCAGCGGTTGAGCCGCGCGGACTCGAGGAGCCCGCGCAGGAAGGCGTACAGCTCCTCCGGCCCCTCGACGACGTAGCGCGCCGACGACTCTCCCCCGCCGACCTTCACCGTCACGCCGTCGTGGAGGGCCGCGAACACGCACTCGTCGGTCACGTCGTCTCCCGCGTAGAACGCGTCCACAGGGGCCACTCCCCAGCGCGCGAGGAGGACCTCGAGCGCGCGCGCCTTGTCCCACGCCAGACCCGGACGCACCTCCACCGACGCCTTTCCCGGGTGGAGCCGCAGCGCCGGTCCGGCCTCCGCGGCCGCGCCGGGGGCCTCCGCTTCGTCGGCCAGAACGCGGTCCAGCCGGAGCTGCAGCGCACGGAGCAACCCGTCGCGTGCGGCGTCCGCTCGTGTACCCAGCAGGTGCAGCGTGGCCGTCGCGCCCTTGTCCTCGATGGAGAAGGCGGGGCGGTCTGCGGTGGGGCCCGCCAACGACCGGAGGAAGCGCTGCAGCGCGCGCCGGCTCCGGTCACCGCCGGGCGGGCACCATCCCTCCAGGTCGAACCCATGGTTCCCCACCGTCTCCACGCCCGCCACGCCCAGGCGCTCGGCCACGTCCTCGCGGCCGCGCCCGGAGACCACGGCCAGTCGCAGGGTGGGGATTCCGGCCAGGCCGGCCACGACCTCGCGGCGCTCCGGCGTGAGGCGCGGGAGGCTCGGGTCCGCGACGATCTCGGTGAGGGTGCCGTCGAAGTCCAGCGCCAGCGCGCCGGGCCGCCCGGCCAGCAGCCGGTGCACGATGGTGGCGGCGTGGTCGGACAGCCGCTCCACGTCAGCCGAGCCGTACCGGCGGCTGCGCCGAGACGCGGTGGGAGCGCGCGCGCCGTCGTCCTCGATCGAGCGCCCGACGAGCCGCCTGCAGGAAGTCCGCGATCCAGCGGAAGACGTTCCCCTGCTCCAGCGTGACCTGCATCCGCTCCATGCGCGCGCGCCGCTCGTCCGGATCCATCTTCAACGCGCGGTGGATGTCCTCGGCGAAGCCCTCGGTGTAGAACGGGTTGATCGGGATGGCGTGGTCGAACTCCTCCGACGCGCCCGCGAACTCGCTGAGGCAGAGCACGCCGCGGCGGTCCACCTGCGCGGCAACGTACTCCTTGGCGACGAGGTTCATCCCGTCCATCAGCGAGCTCACGATCGCCACGTCCGCCATGCGGTAGAACGCGGCCAGGTCCTCGTGGCCGAGGCCGGTGGAGATGTAGAGCACCGGCAGCCAGTCCGGCGTGGCGAGCTGGCGGTTCAGCTTCTCGACGGCCGTCTCGACGCTGCGCTGCAGCTCCGCGTAAGCGGGAATCTCCGTTCGGCTGGGTGAGCCGATCTGGACGAACGTGAAGCGGCCGACCCACTCCGGATGCCTGGAGAAGAGGATCCGCAGCGCGTCGAGGCGCTCGAGGATCCCCTTCGAGTAGTCGAGGCGGTCCACGCCCACGCCGACGGTGCGTCCGTCGAGCCGATGGCGCGAGCGCAGCCGCGCCATGCGCTGTACCGTCTCCTCGGCCTGCGCCAGCTCACGGAACGACTCTGCGTCGATCGAGATCGGCAGCGCGCGCAACGACGTGACGTGGCCGCCCTGCACGATCGCGCGTCGCTTCCAGTCGACGAGCACGTCCAGGCTCTCCTCGCAGCAGCGGATGAAGTTGTCGCAGTGGCTCTCGAGGTGGAATCCGAGCAGATCGTTCGCTAGCAGCGCCGTCAGGAGCTCGCGGTGGTTCGGACAGATGCGGAAGATCTCCGGAGCCGGCCAGGGGATGTGCCAGAACTGCGCGATGCGACTCTCGCGCCGCTCGTGGCGGATGGCTTCCGCGGCGAGTGCCAGGTGGTAGTCCTGGAGCCAGACGAGCGTGCGCGGGTCGGGGGCCTCGTCGAGCACGGCACGGGCGAACTTGCGGTTCACCTCGACGTACGCCTTCCAGAAGCGATCGCGGAAGCGCACGTACTCGAGCTGATTGTGACAGAGCGGCCAGAGGCTCTCGTTCGAGTAGCCGTGGTAGTAGTTGCGGACTTCGTTCTCCGAGAGACGCACGCGCCTCACGTCGTACGCCGGCTCCTCGGGTGGAACGCGCACGCGGTCGGGAGCCTGGACGCCGCTGCCCCGCGGGGCGCCGCCGGGAGGGCTTCCCCACGCGATCCAGGTCCCGCCCAGGGCGCGCATCACCGGATCCAGCGCGGCCGTGAG
>JBHENL010000200.1:0-5298 GCA_046262075.1 Gemmatimonadota bacterium | reverse complement strand
TCTCCTCCACGGCGATCTTCAACACCGACGCCCGGATCCCGGAAGGGCCGGTCACCTTCGCCGAGCTCTCAAGGCTCTACCCCTACGAGAACACGCTGCAGGCGATCCGGATCACCGGGGCGCAGCTGCGCGCCTATCTGGAAGCCTCGGCCGGTTACTTCCGGCGGCTCTGCGCGGCCGGAGAGAGCCCGACGGCGGGGGACTGCGTCGCGCGAGCCGCCGCCGGACTTCCCGCGGGCCCCGCCGGGACCGACGCCACGCCGGGGGCGCAGCGCGGACAGGGTCGCGCCGAGCCGCTGGCCCGCCCGGACGTGCCGGGCTACAACTACGACGTCCTGGCGGGCGTGGAGTACGAGCTCGACCTGACCAGGCCCTCCGGGAGCCGCGTGGCCACGCTGCGCCGGGACGGTGCGGCCGTGGCGGACGCCGACAGCTTCACGCTCGCGCTGAACAACTACCGGGCCGCGGGCGGCGGGGGGTTCGAGATGCTGGCCGGAGCCCCGGTCGTCTACGACCGGCAGGAGGACGTCCGTGAGCTCCTGGCCGACTGGGTCGAGCGGCGGGAGACGATCCGGCCCGCCGACGTCTTCGTGCGGAACTGGCGCCTCTCGCCCGAGGCGGCGGTGGAGCCGTTCCTCGCGCATGCGCGGGGGGACACGGTGGCCGGGATCCCGGTCGCCGCCGCAGTCGCGGAGGACGCCGACGCCTGCGCGGCCTACCGGGGCGCCGAACCCGACTCCATCGTCCACCTCACGCTGCTGGCGACGAACGACTTCCACGGCGCTCTCGAGGGCAAGACCTATCCCTGGTCCAAGGGCCGCCGGGTGGGCGGGGCCGCGGCACTGGCCGCACGGGTGGCCGAGGCCCGGGCAGAGAACCCGAACGGCACGCTCCTCCTCGACGGCGGCGACGTGATGCAGGGGACGCCGCTCTCGAACCTCGTGCAGGGGCGCTCCGTCATCGACGTGTACAACGCGATCGGCTACGATGCGGCCGCCATCGGCAACCACGAGTTCGACTGGGGAATCGACACGCTGCGCGCGCGCATCGCGCAGGCGCGCTTTCCGTTCCTGTCGGCGAACGTCGTGCGCAAGGCGGACGGAGCGCGCCCAGCCTGGGCCGTGCCGGTCGCGCTGCTCGAGCGCAAGGGACTGCGGATCGGGGTGGTCGGGCTCACGACCACCAGCACGCCTTCGGTCACCCTGCCCGCCAACGTGGCGGACCTCCGGTTCACCGGCCTGGCCGAGGCCGTGAACGCGGCCGTGCCGGGCCTGGAGGCCCGCGGGGCCGACCTGATCGTGGTCGTGGCGCACGCGGGTGGCTTCTTCGAGACCGACGCGGAGCGGTTCGAGGGCGAGATCGTGGACGCGATGCGGCGGATGGACCCGGCCGTGGACGCGGTCGTCTCGGGGCACACCCACAGCCTGCTCGACGGCGAGGTGAACGGGATCTCGCTCGTGCAGTCGCGCTCGTCCGGAACGGCGCTCGGCGAGGTGGACCTCTTCGTCGACGCGCGCACGCGCGACGTGGCCTGCGCCGACGTCGAGGTCCGCACCGTCTTCGCCGACGAGGTGCGTCCCGACTCGTCGATCGCCGCGATCGTGGCTCGCTACCAGGAGGCCATCGACGAGATCACCCGCCGCGTCGTCGCGACCGCGGCGCATCCCCTCACGGCGGGCCGCCGCCGGGAGTCCGTGCTCGGCGATCTGATCGCCGACGCGATGCGCGTCGCGACGGGGACGCAGGTCGCGCTGATGAACTCGGGCGGCATCCGCGCCGAGCTCGACGCCGGCCCGATCACCTGGCGCGAGGCCTTCGAGGTGCAGCCCTTCGCGAACGTGCTCTACCGGATGGAGCTGGATGGGCGGACGCTGAGGGCGGCCCTCGAGAACGGGGTGAGCGGAGGCCACGGGCTGGTGCAGGTGTCGGGGCTCGCGTTCGACGTCGATCTGTCGGCGCCGAGCGGGCGGCGCGTGGGGGCGATCGAGCTCGAGGACGGCACGCCCGTGTACCCGGATTCGATCTATACCGCGAGCGTGAACAACTTCATGGCGCAGGGCGGCGACGACTACACCATGCTGCGCGACGTCCCCGCCGTGGAGAGCACCGGTCTCATCGACCTGGACGTCTTCGTGGAACACCTCGAGCGCCTCCCCCAGCCCATCCGCTACGACCTCCGGCGCCGGATCCGGTTCGTGGGGGGCGCGCGTCCCGAGGATCCGCGTGCGGACTGAGGACCGCGGCCCGGGCCCGAGCCGGCTGGAGGTCTGGGTGGACGATCGCCCCGTCCATGCCCTTCCCGGCGAGCGCGTGCTGGACGCCGTCCGGCGCCGCAGCCCGGCCGCCGCGGCCGACCTGGAGCGGGACCGCGCCTGGGTCGCCGACGGCCGTGGCGAGCCGGTGGGCATCCACGGCGCGCTGGAGGGCGGGCAGCGGCTGTACGTCCGCCGCGGCGGCCCCGACGGCGCCGCGGATTTCCCGGCCGGGGCCGTGGCTCGCGAGCGGCCGGGCCTGCGCGAGCCGGGCGCGGCGGCGCCCGTCACGCGCGAGCGGATTCTGGCCCTGCCCAAGGTGGAGCTCCACGTCCACCTCGACGGCTGCCTGCGGCTCACGACGCTCCTCGACCTGGCGGGCGAGCAGGGGGTCCGCCTCCCGGCGGCGGACACGTCCGCGCTGGAGGAGTACTTCGCCCACCCCGAGACCGGCCGCAGCCTCGTCGAGTACCTGACGCGCTTCGACACGACGCTGTCGGTGATGCAGGAGCGCCCGGCGATCGAGCGCATCGCCTACGAGCTCGCCGAGGACGCGCACCGGGAGAACGTGCGCTACTTCGAGGTGCGCTTCTCGCCGGTCCTGCACCGCGACCGAGGGCTGGGGCTCCACGACTCCGTCGAGGCCGTGCGCGCGGGCCTCGAGCGCGCCGAGCGCGAGCTCGGGGTCCGCGCCGGCATCATCATCTGCGCGCTGCGCCACCTGGACCCGCTCGTCTCCGAGGAGCTCGCCGAGCTGTGCGTGGACTACAAGCACCGCGGCGTCGTGGGGTTCGACCTGGCCGGGCCCGAGGAGAACTTTCCGGCGAAGAAGCACCGCAGCGCGTTCAAGGTGGTGCTCGAGAACAACGTGAACATCACCATCCACGCCGGCGAGGCCTGGGGCGCGGACTCGATCCACCAGGCGATCCACGACTGCGGCGCGCACCGGATCGGCCACGGGACGCACCTGTTCGAGGATCGCGACCTGCAGGACTACGTGAACGATCACCGGATCCCGATCGAGGTTTGCCTGCTCTCGAACGTGCAGACCGGCGCGGTCGAGACCCTCGCGGCCCACCCGCTGCGCCGCTACTTCGACGAGGGGCTGCGGGTCACGGTGAACACGGACAGCCGCCTCATATCCCAGACCACCGTCACCGACGAGCTCCTGCGCGCCCACGCGGAGCTCGGCTTCACCTGGCCGGAGATCAAGAAGCTCGTCCTGAACGGCTTCAAGAGCGCCTTCCTGCCCTATGCCGAGCGCCGCGCGTTGCTGGGCCAGGTGAGCGCGGAGCTGGACGCGGCGGGGTGAGGCGGCTGCGCGCGCGGGCGCTACTCCTGGCGTGTCTGTGCCTCGCGCTGGCGACGCGACCGGCCCCCGCGCAGCAGGTGGTCGACACGGCGGCGGCCGACACCTCCAGGCTCGACGTTCCCGGGCTCGATCGCGCGCAGGCGGCCGGCGGCCCCGCGGCCGGCGAGCTGGGCGCCCCCGCGGGAGCGGCCAGCGGGGTGGGCGCGGCGCGCGACACGCTCGACTCCGCCGGCGAGGGGGGCGGGTCCGCCCTCATCGAGCGGCCGCGCGACACCGACACGCCGCTCGGGCTGCGCGCCCTCAGCCTGGCGGGCACGCTGCTGCTCATCGGCCTCGCCTGGCTCCTCAGCGACGACCGGCGCGCGGTCGACTGGCGGGTGGTCGGCTGGGGGCTGGGCCTGCAGCTCCTCTTCGCCGTGCTGGTCCTGAAGACCGGCCCGGGACAGGTGTTCTTCGCCGCAGTGAACGACGCCTTCGTGAAGCTCCTCGGGTTCACGCAGGAAGGCGCGCGGTTCATCTTCGGCAACCTGGTGGACATGAACGTCCCCGTCGGGACGCCCGCGGGCGAGCCGGCCTCCGGGGCGCCGATCCCCCCCGGTGGCGTCACCGCCTGGGCCCGGACGGGCGCGTACTTCGCGTTCACCGTCCTGCCGACGATCATCTTCTTCTCCTCGCTGATGACGCTCCTCTACTACCTGCGCGTCCTGCAGGGAGTGGTGCGCTTCTTCGCCTGGATCATGCGCCGGACGATGCGCACCTCGGGGGCCGAGACGCTGGCCGCCTCGGCGAACATCTTCGTCGGCCAGACCGAGGCGCCGCTGATGGTGAAGCCGTTCGTGTCCAGCATGACGCGCTCCGAGCTCATGTGCCTGATGGCGGCGGGCTTCGCGAACACGGCCGGCGGCGTGATGGCCGCCTACGTCGGCCTCCTGTCGCCCTACTTCCCGGACATAGCCGGGCACCTGCTCGCCGCGACGATCATGAGCGCGCCGGCGGCGATCGCCTTCTCCAAGCTCATGGTGCCCGAGACGGAGCAGCCCGTGACGCGCGGCGACGTGCGCGTGGAGGTCCCCTCGCCCGACGTGAACGCGATCGATGCGACGACGCGCGGCGCGAGCGAGGGGCTCTCGCTGGCGCTGAACGTGGGTGCCATGCTGCTGGCCTTCATCGCCCTGATCGCGCTGGTGAACGCCGCGGTCGGCTGGGCCGGCGGGCTGGTGGGGGTCGAAGGGCTGACGCTGCAGGCGTTGCTGGGCTGGGCGCTGGCGCCGCTGGCGCTCGCGATGGGCGTCGCACCCGCCGACGCGGTGGAGGTGGGGTCGCTGCTCGGCGTCAAGACGGTGGTGAACGAGTTCGTCGCCTACCTGCAGCTGGCCGACGGCCTGGGCGCCGGCACGGACCTCTCCCCGCGCTCGGTGATCATCGCCACCTACGCGCTGAGCGGCTTCGCGAACTTCTCGTCGATCGCGATCCAGATCGGCGGCATCGGCGGCATCGCACCCGAGCGCCGGCAGGACCTGTCGCGGCTCGGGCTGCGAGCCATGGTGGCGGGATCGTTCGCGAGCTTCCAGACGGCGACCATCGCCGGCATGCTGGTGTAGGCTTTCCCCGCCCGCCGGCCGGTTGCGGCGGGCGCCCCCCGGCACGAATGCTGGAGGGCTGGCGATGCGTGAGTGCTCGCGGGACCGGCGGGCCGGTTCGCGGGACGACAGAAGGCTTGCTCGGCCCGCGGGC
>JBHENL010000199.1:0-2787 GCA_046262075.1 Gemmatimonadota bacterium | reverse complement strand
GGAGAAAGGCCAGAAAAGCGACGCCGGAAGCGCCGCACCTTGACGGCGCGGAAGGACGGCGTCCGGTCGCCCCCGCGAGCGATAAAAGGCCCTCTCGCTCGCGGGGGCGAGCCGGCGCCGGCCGCTCCGCGGGCCCGGATGCCCGGCGAGGCCTACCGCTCAGATGCCCGCGCCGCGCGTCAGGTACTCGCCGCCGTTCTGCTCCGCCACGTCGCTCATGAAGTCGCGGTCGTGGTCCTCCCCGACGCCGACGGCGTGCACCACCACCGCCCCGTCCGGGTTGAGCTCCGAGATCCTCTGCAGGATCTCCTCCGGCGAGGCGTCGGTGGGCTCTCCGTCCGTCACGAGGACGATCGTCTCGGGCTCCAGGCTGAAGGCGAGCTCCATGGCCTGCCTGATTCCGGTGCCCCCGCCGCCCTGCGCCTTCTTGATGAACTTGGACGCTGCCTTGCGGACGTCCTCCTCGGCCAGGACGAGCTCGTCCTTCCAGAGGTGCGGCGTATCCTCGAAGTACACGATGCCGAAGTGCTGCTCCTCGCCCAAGCCCTCCACCGCGCCCGCCACCTCGCGCTTTGCCTCCTCGATCTTCTTGCGCCGCTTTGCCATCTCGTCCTGCAGCTTGCCGCCCGCGCGCCCGCCGATCAGCCCGCCCAGCTTGCTCTCGGCCTCGCTGGCGACGGTGCGCTCGGTCATCCCGCCGGTCTCGGACTCCATCGAGCCGGAGAAGTCCACCACGAAGACCAGGTTGTCGTACCGGGTCACGTCCAGGCCATAGACCTTGCCCTTCCCGGAAGAGCCGTAGGGGTTCTTGATCTCGATCTGGGCGGCGCCGGCGGCCGGCAGCAGGACGAGGGCGGCCACGGCGGCGGAGAGCAGGTAGCATCGCATCAGAGAGCTCCTCACATCTGCTTGGCGGCCAGCTTCTCGGCGTAGTCGCCGATCCACGGCAGCTTGAATTTTTCCAGTTGGTAGCCCTTGATCATCATGAACACCCACAGCACGAGCGCGCCGATCATGAAGATGATCCCCGCGAGGAAGGCGAAGATCCAGCCCAGGACGGGGATCATGCCGAGGATCTGCAGCAGGACGGAGACGACCACGAGCACGATCGTCAGCACGACCGACTGGGCGGCGTGGAAGCGGACGAGCTGGTGCTGTTTCTCGGCCACCAGGAACAGGATGCCGCTCACGATCCCGAACAGGTAGGCCAGGAGACCCGAGAGCTTGGGATCGAGCCCCGTCGAGGTCGCTCCCGCGGCGACGGGCGGCTGCGCGCCGTAGGGGGCGGGTGGAGGGGGTACGTCGCGGGGATCCTGGGTCATGCCTCTGCCTCCTCTGATCGGGGGTCGCCGCGCGTCGCGCCGGATGCGAGTCCCGGAGGAGCACGGCCAGGCTGTGCGGACGGGTATTAACTAGGCCAAAGCCGGCGCCGATACAATAGGTATCGCCTCCGGCGCGACGTATCTTGCGGCCCCGATGCTCTCCCCCCGCGCTGCCCTCGCCGAGCTCCGCACCGGTCCGGTGCGGCAGCGGCTGATCCTGGGCTCGTCCGTCGGAGCGGCGGCCGGGCTCCTCGCGCTGCTCCTCTTCCAGGCCGACTTCTTCCGCTCGCTCGAGCATCGCACGGCCGACGCTCGCTTCCGCCTCGAGCGCCGCCTCGCCTGGCTCTGCCCGCGTCCGGCCGCACCCCCGATCCTCATCCTGGACGTGGACAACGAGAGCCTGCGGCTCTACCAGGCGGAGCTCGGCCGCTGGCCCTGGCCGCGCGAGGTGCACGGGGCCGTGCTGGACTTCCTGGCGCTGGGCGGAGCACGGGCCGTGGCGCTCGACTTCCTGTTCACCGAGCCCGACCGCGGGAACGCGGTGGGGGACTCCGCGCTGGCAGCCTCCACGGCCGCGCTCCCGGGCACCTTCCACGCGATGGTGTTCGACCAGCCGGGCGGGCGCCGCGATCGCGCCGCCAGGCTCGAGCGTGAGCTGCTCGGGCGCGAGGACCGGCTGGCGGCGCTGCCGCGCTTCGCGCTACCGGTGCGCGCGCCCCACGCGCCGGACTACGCCACCCTCGACGTGCCGCTGGCGATGCTGATGGAGGCGGCCACAGGCCTGGGGGCGATCAACCTCTCGGCGGACGCGGACGGGACCGCGCGGCGCGAGCACCTGCTGCACGGCTACGGCGGGCGCATCTACCCCTCCCTCGCGCTGGCGATGGTGCTCGGAGGCCCCTCCGGGTACGATCGCCTGCGCGGCGCCTCCGGTGGGCTGGTGCTGGCGGCCGCCGAGAGCGTCGCGGCCGGGGTCCCCGGGGGCCGGGCGCGGACGGAGCCGCTGGCGCTGCCGCTCGACGAAGGCCGGCTCTGGATCCACTGGCGCGGGAGCTACGCCGAGCGGCCCTACCCGGTGATCCCGGTCTCCCGAGTGATCCAGAGCTACGTGCAGATCACGCAGGGCGGCGAGCCGGACCTGGACCCGGAGACCTTCGCGGGCGCCTGGGTGCTGGTCGGATCGAGCGCCACGGGGCTCGCGGACATCGTGCCGTCCCCCTTCGCGGCGAGCGAGCCGGGGGTGATGGTGCACGCCAGCCTGCTCGACACGCTGCTCACCGGCGACGTGCTCGCCTCGGGCGGGGCCGGCGCGCGCCTGGCTTTCGTGCTGCTGGCGGGGCTGCTCACCGGCGTCGTCGTGGCCGCCATCCCCAGCGCCTTCTGGTCGGTGGTGGCGTTTCTCCTGCTGCTGGGCGTGGTGAGCGCCCTCGCGGTGGGCGCCTTCCTCGGCGGCACGATCCTGCCG
>JBHENL010000198.1:0-9671 GCA_046262075.1 Gemmatimonadota bacterium | reverse complement strand
GGCGCCTTCGGGGGCGGCGAGCGCCGGCGTAGCCTCTTCACGCTGGGGATCGCCGTCGCTCTCAGCGGCACGCTGCGCTCCGCCGTGATCCCGTTCGTCTGGCGCAACGCTTCGCTCCCCGACCTGGGCCCGCTCGAGCTGAGCGGGATCAGCGACTGGGCGAAGGGGCTCGTGACGGAGTACGAGCCGGTGCGGGCCGGGAACGAGGTGCTGAACGTGATGGGAATCGCGCTCTATGCGCTGGCACTCTGGCGCTCGTGGCCCCCCGACGGCCCCGACCCCATCTCTGCGCTGCCGGCCGAGGATCGCGAGCGTCTCTGGGGAGCGCTGCTCGCACGGATGTCGGCCGGCGATCGTGGCCTGGAGCTCCCGCGTGCGGGTGTGCGTCCGCTGCGTGAGCCGCGCGCGGCGGCGCTGATGCTGGGCGAGCAGGCCGCGCCCGAGCCTCCCTCGCCGGCCGCTCCGCCGGCCCCCGTGCACGAGCCCGGACGCGCGCCGCCCGGTCCCGCGGAGCCTCCGCCCCCGCAGCCGGCCGATCCTCCCGCGCCCCCGGAGCCGCCTCCCGGACCGGGAGCACCCGTGCGCGAGCCGGGCCCTCCACGAAAGGACCCGCCCACCGGCTGACGCCGGCGCGGCGGTGACGTCTCCCCCCCTTCTGGGAAGCCTTCTCATCCACCCGGGTTGGGCCGATGATTCGCCTGGCACGACTCGCGCGCGGCCGCCGCGCGCCACGACCGTGACCCGCGAATGAACCGCGCGCCCGAACGTTTGCTCGCCACGGTGCTCTTCACCGACATCGTCCGCTCCACCGATCGCGCGGCGGAGCTCGGCGACGCCGCCTGGCGCGACCTCCTGCGGCGGCACCACGCGGTGGTGCGCGCCGAGCTGCGGCGCTTCGGGGGACGTGAGGTCGGCACCGCCGGGGACGGGCTGCGTCCGCCGGCCTCGCGTCCGTGCTCGCGGTGCTCCCGTTCCGTGTCGTCGCTCCGGATCAGGAGCTCTGGCGCGAGGGGCGGCCTGGAGGCTGGCAGCGGATCCCGCGCCCGACGACCACCTGAACCTGGGCGCCTACGCCGCGAAGCAGGAGAGATGGCCGGAGGTCGCGCGCCACCTGGGCGCCCTCGATTCGCTCGCTCGCGCGGCCGCGGCCGGCGGGGACAGCGCCGCTGCCATGCGCTGGGAGGCGGGCGCCTCCGAGCTGCGAGGGTACGCGGCCGCGGCGCGGGGGAATCTCGACGCGGCCATCCGGGAGCTGGAGGGGGCGGATGCGATGGCGCGCGACCTCGCCGGCGGTCCGTCGCCGATGGGCCGCTACCACCTCGCGACGCTGCTCATCCGGCAATGGCGGCCACGCGAGGCGCAGCGCTGTCTCGAGAACTGGTCCCCGTACTGGTGGCCGGTGAGCACGCTGGTCGAGCTCCGCCTGGAGCCGTTCACGAAGGGCTCGGCGACCTGCCGTCTGCCCGACGGCATTACGAGCGATTCGTGCGAGCCTGGCAGGGATCCGATCCGGAGCTGCGACCGATGCTGGAGGAGGGTCGCGCCGCCCTCGAGCGGCTGACCGGAATGCAGCGCCTCTGAGTCGAGGCGCTCACGGCCATCCGAGAGAAGCCGCGAAGGGGCTCACGAGCGGGATCGAGGAGCAGGCTCTCGGCGCGCCCGCCCGCGCGGCGTTATTTTGCGCCCACCCCCGCTCTCGTAACGAATCTCCGCCACCGAGGAACCGCATGAACGCGCCATCCGCCGCCCGCGCGCCGCAGACGAACGGCTCCCGTGGCGCCGCCGCCACCCGCGAGATCGTTCTGGTGGGCGGCTGCCGCACGCCGTTCGGCTCCTTCGGCGGCAGCCTGAAGGACTTCACCGCCACGGACCTCGGTGTCTTCGCCGCAAAGGCGGCCCTGGAGCGCTCGCACGTGGATCCCGCCGAGGTCGAGCACGTCATCTTCGGCAACGCTCTCCAGACCTCGAACGACGCCATCTACCTCGCTCGCCACGTGGGACTCCGCTCGGGCGTTCCGCAGAGCGCTCCGGCGGTCACCGTGAACCGGCTATGCGGCTCGGGCTTCGAGTCCATCATCCAGGCCGCGCGCCTGCTCCTGACAGGAGAGGCCGAGGTCGTGCTCGCCGGGGGTGCGGAGTCCATGAGCCAGGCGCCGCACGTGATCCACGGCGCGCGCTGGGGGATCCCGCTGGGCAAGGCGCCGATGACCGACCTGCTCTGGGCCGCGCTGTTCGATCCCTACGCCGGCTTCTCGATGGCCGAGACCGCGGAGAACCTCGCCGAGCAGTACGCGCTGACGCGCGAGGAGGTGGACGACTTCGCGGCGCGCAGCCAGCGGCTCGCCGCGGAGGCGATCGCCGGCGGCCGCTTGAGGGACGAGATCGTCCCGATCGAGGTCAAGGAGCGGAAGAAGACGCGCCTGCTCGAGGCGGACGAGCATCCGCGTCCCGAGACGACGCCCGAGGTGCTGGCGAAGCTCCCGCCCTACTTCAAGAAGCACGGGCTCGTCACGGCCGGGAACGCGTCGGGAATCGTGGACGGCGCCTCGGCCGTGATCGTGACGACTCGAGAACGCGCGCGACGGGCCGGCGCCGAGATTCAGGGAGTGCTCGTGGGCTGGGGCCTCGCCGGCGTCGAGCCGCGGATCATGGGGATCGGCCCGGCCCCGGCGTCCCGCGGCGCGCTCCAGGCGACGAACATCGAGCTCGCCGACGTGGACCTGATCGAGGTGAACGAGGCGTTCGCCCCGCAGACCGTGGCCGTGGTCAGGGAGCTGGGGCTCGACGAGTCGCGCCTGAACGTGAACGGCGGGGCCATCGCGATCGGCCATCCGCTCGCGGCGACGGGCACACGGCTCACGGTCACGCTGCTGAACGAGCTCAACCGCCGCGGCGGCGGGATCGGCCTGGCCAGCGCCTGCATCGGTGGCGGGCAGGGCGCGGCCGTGCTCGTGAGGGCCGAGCGCGACGGCAGCCCGAGCTCGGGGCAGGAGTAGATCTCGAACTGGCCGTGGCCGAACCGAAGCCGGACAGACAAAGGGAGGTGTGATGGTTGAGGAGATCCGGACGGTGGGCGTCCTGGGATGCGGCCTGATGGGATCGGGGATCGTGGAGGTGTGCGCCAAGGCGGGCTACGACACGGTCGTGCTCGAGGAGGCGCCGCAGGCGCTCGAGTCGGGCATGCAGAAGGTGCAGGGCTCGCTCGGGCGCGCCGTCGAGAAGAAGCGACTGGGCGCGGACGAGGCGCGGCAGATCGAGGCGCGCATCACCGGCACCACCAGACTGAACGACCTGGCGCAGGCGGATCTCGTGATCGAGGCCGTGGTCGAGGACATCGACGTGAAGAAGCGGCTCTTCTCCGAGCTCGACGGCCTCTGCGGGCCGAGCGCGATCTTCGCCTCGAACACGTCCTCCCTGACGATCACCGAGATCGCCGCCGCCACGTCCCGCCCCGACCGCTTCTGCGGGCTCCACTTCTTCAATCCCGTGCCCGTGATGAAGCTCGTGGAGGTCGTGCGCGCGGTGGCGACGACCCCGGATACGTTCGAGTGCGCCTTCGCCTTCGTGAGGAGCCTCGGCAAGGAGCCCATCGCCTGCAAGGACAGCTCGGGCTTCGTCGTGAACCTGCTGCTCGTGCCCTACCTGCTGGGTGCGATCCGCGCGCTGGAAGCCGGCACCGCGTCGGTGCAGGACATCGACAAGGGGATGCAGCTCGGCTGCGGGCATCCCATGGGACCGCTCACGCTCCTGGACTTCGTGGGGCTCGACACCACCTACCGCATCGCCGAGATCATGTTCGAGGAGTACAAGGAGCCGCTCTACGCCGCGCCCCCGCTGCTCAAGCGCATGGTTCTCGCGGGCTACCACGGGAAGAAGAGCGGGCGCGGCTTCTACGACTACTCCGGCGAGAAGCCGGTGCCGAGCGAGCTCGGGCTGTGACGGACGCGTCGGGCGGGACGGCGGGCGCGCGGAGGGCCGGCGCGGCCTCGGAGTACGCCAACCTGAAGGTCGAGGTCGCCGACCGGATCGCGACGATCACGATCGACCGCATCCGGAAGTTCAACGCCCTGAACGCCGAGACCGAGGCCGAGATCGACCGCGCCGTGAGGGCCGCGATCGACTCCGAGGAGGTGGCGGGGATCGTCGTCACCGGCGCGGGGGAGCGCGCGTTCTGCGCCGGGGCCGACATCGAGATGATCTCGGGCTTCACGGGCGCCCAGGCGAAGGAGTTCGCCTACGACGGCCAGGCGGTCTTCCGGCGCATCGAGATGACGCCCAAGCCGACGGTCGCTGCGGTGAACGGGCTGGCGCTCGGCGGCGGCTGCGAGCTCGCACTCGCCTGCCACCTGCGCGTGGCGTCCGAGAACGCCGTCTTCGCGCTGCCGGAGGTGACGCTCGGGGTGATCCCCGGCCATGGCGGGACCGTCCGGCTCCCACGCGTCGTGGGCCGCGGGATGGCACTCGAGATGATCCTCTCGGGTGCCAAGGTGGACGCCCGGCGGGCCTACGAGATCGGCCTGGTGAACCGCGTCGTCCCGCAGCCGGAGCTGCTGGACGCCTGCCGCAGGCTGCTCGCGAGCATTCTCGACAAGGCCCCGTTGGCCGTGCGCTACGCCCTCGAGTCCACCATGCGCGCCGAGACGATGTCCGTGGACGACGCCCTGTACCTCGAGGCCACGCTCTTCGGGATGGCCTGCGGGACCGAGGACATGCAGGAGGGAACGCGGGCGTTCCTGGAGAAGCGCAAGCCGGAGTTCAAGCGCCGGTGATCGGATCGTGGTGGCGCCTGCGCCGCGTCGGCGAGAACGGGGAGCGGCCCCTCTGAGCGCCTCCCGGCGGATCCTCCACGTCCTGAACGGCGATGCGACGGCGGAGCTGCTGGCGCGCTCGGGCCTCTCCGGTGACCGACTGCCCTTCCGCGAGGCCCTGGTGAGCGGGCCGACCCCGGACCTCGGAAGGGCGCGGTGGCGCGCCTGCCGGGCGGCGCACCTGGCGTCTGAAGCCGGCACCGATCGGGCGGACGTCGAGGCGGAGCTCGAGCGGACCGACCGGGCGCTGGACCAGGCGCGGGAGTACGAGGAGGTCGTGCTCTGGTTCGAGCACGACCTCTTCTGTCAGGTGAACCTGATCCATCTGCTCGCGCGGCTCGGCCTGGACGCCCCGGAGGGCTCGAACCTGCGCCTCGTCTGCATCGCGGAGCACCCGGGGGTCCCGGACTTCCGTGGCCTCGGACAGCTGTCTGCCGCACAGCTCGCCGCGCTCTTCGAGCAGCGCGCGCCGGTGACCGAGGGACAGATCGCGCTCGCCACCGAGGCATGGGGCGCCTACCGCTCACCCGATCCGGCCGCCATCGAGAACCTGCTGGCGGGCGACACCGCCGACCTGCCTTTCCTGCGGGAGGCGCTCGAGCTGCACCTGGCGCGCTTCCCCTCGACCCGCAACGGCCTGGGCCTGGTCGAGAACGTGGCACTCGGCCGGATGCTCCAGGGCGTCGAGGACTTCGCCACACTCTTCCGGGAGTTCGAGGACGCGGAGCCCGGCTACGGCTTCGGGGACCTGCAGTTCCTGGCGGCGCTCGAGCGCCTCGCGCGCGGGCGCGAGCCCCTGCTCGTCGCCGGCGGCGAGGGGCCCACCGTACGGCAGGCGGAGGTCACGCCCGGGCTGCGCTTCCGACTCACCGACGCGGGACGCCGCGTCGCGGAGAGCGAGCGGGACCACGTCGAGATGAACGGGATCGATCTCTGGCTGGGTGGCGCCCACCTCCGCGACGACCGGCTGTGGCGCTGGGACGAGCGAGCCGAGGAGCTGGTCGCCGTCGGGACCGCCGTCGCCGATGCCTGACGCCGTCCCCCCCGCCGAGCACGAGCTCGTCCACGACTGGAACCTGCTGGCCGAGGACTTCGTCCGGCCGCCGCAGAGAATCGAGTTCGACGACGAGACGCTGCGCGACGGGCTGCAGTCGCCCTCGGTGACGGATCCCTCGATCGAGAGGAAGATCGAGATCCTGCACCTGATGGACGAGCTGGGGATCCACAGCGCGGACATCGGCCTGCCGGGAGCGGGTCCCCGCGCGGTGGCCGACGTGAAGCGGCTGGCGCGGGAGATCGTCTCGGCCCGGCTCGCGATCCGGGCGAACTGCGCGGCACGCACGCTGAAGCAGGACGTGGACCCGATCGCCGCGATCTCCGACGAGGTGGGGCTGCCGATCGAGGCCTGCACGTTCATCGGCTCCTCACCGATCCGGCAGTACGTGGAGGGCTGGGATGTGGACCGGATCTGCCGACTGGCCGAGGAGTCGGTGAGCTATGCGGTCGGCCGCGGCCTGCCGGTGATGATGGTGACCGAGGACACCACGCGCTCGCTGCCGCAGGCGCTGGAAAAGATCTACACGGTGGCGATCGAGGCCGGCGCCCGGCGCATCTGCCTCGCGGACACCGTGGGTCACGCCACTCCCGACGGCGTGCGCAACCTGGTGCGCTTCGCGAAGTCGCTCGTCGCCAGGAGCGACGAGGACGTCAAGGTGGACTGGCACGGCCACCGTGACCGCGGGCTGGGCCTCGCGAACGCGCTCACCGCGATCGTGAACGGTGCGGATCGCGTGCACGGCACGGCCCTCGGCGTAGGCGAGCGCGTGGGCAACGTCGAGATGGACCTGCTGCTCGGGAACCTCAAGCTCCTGGGCTGGATCGAGAACGACCTGAGCCGGCTGGGCGACTACTGCGGTCTCGTCGCCGCCGCCACGGGGGTGCCGCTGCCGGTGAACTATCCCGTCGTGGGTCGCGACGCCTTCCGCACGGGTACGGGCGTTCACGCCGCCGCGCTGATCAAGGCGCGCGAGAAGGGTGACGCCTGGCTCGCCGACCGCATCTACTGCGGCGTGCCGGCCGCACTGGTCGGACGTGAGCAGGAGATCGAGATCGGCCACATGAGCGGGGCCTCGAACGTGATCTACTGGCTGCGGACGCACGGGCACGACCCGACCGAGGAGCGCGTCCAGCGGATCTTCGGCCACGCCAAGTGCGCCGACCACATCCTGACGCGTGAGGAGATCGAGGCGCTGCTGTAGCGGTCTCCGGCGGGGCGGACGGCGACCGTCAGGGCCCGCCGCTGCTTTGACTTTTGCGCGACCGGCGGGGTAACTTGCCCCTTCCGGCGGTCCCCGTTTCCCCTCTCGAGACTCCCCCCATGAGACGGTTCGGCAGGATGGAGTCGGGAACTCGCGAGCCCCGGCACGCGGGCTCCCGGCGTCCTCCGAAGCCGCTCGCCTGCAAAGGCTTGGCTCCTCCGTTCCTCTGCTCTCTGGTGTTTGCGCTGGCCGTTTCCCAGGCGGCCTGCTCGTCGGCCCCACGACCGGATACGGACCCCGGCGCCGCACGCGTCGAAGAACCGGCCGTGACAGCGGCGGCTGCAGCGCCCGCACACGATGAGGGCGCCGGTGCCTCCGGCCCCGCGGTCGTCGTGAGCGATCCGGCGGTTTCGATGGCCGACTCCGCCGCCGGCGGGCGCAGCTACGCCGGCTTCAGCCCGGAAGCCTTCGCCACCGAGCCGCTGGCGCTCCTCCCGCCGTCGGCGATCTCGCTTCCGGCCGATCTGGAGGGCGGGCCGCAGGGCGATGCGCTGCGCAGGGAGCTGACGATCGTGGTGACCGAGCGGCTCCCCGAGGAGCTCCGCATCCTCCACAGCCGGGCACCCGTCTTCGGCTACGCCGACTGGGCCGGGCGCGAGGAAGCCGGGCCCCGCGCGGGGTTCCTGCAGTCCGTCCTCGGCTGGACGGGGTCACCCGGGCCGGCGGGGGAGCTGCCGCCGATGGTCGGGAACAGCGTCGAGGAGCTGGGGGACAGCCGGGGAATTCGCTACTTCCTGTTTCCTCGCGTGTTGCGGGTGACGCGGAGCGAGACGTTCGGCTACGACGCGACGCTCGAAGCATACCTCCTCGACGCCCGTGGAGAGCGCGTGGTCTGGGCGGGCGTCGGGCGCGCGGTGGGGGAGCTGCCCGAGGACGTCCAGACGGAGCGTCTCC
The DNA here is from genome assembly GCA_046262075.1 of Gemmatimonadota bacterium. GTDB lineage: Bacteria > Gemmatimonadota > Gemmatimonadetes > JACCXV01 > JACCXV01 > JBHENL01. The sequence continues at coordinate 1,651 of JBHENL010000198.1, read as the reverse complement.
TGCAGGACGTGGTGCTCGACGCCGCGCGGGGCGCGGCGGCCGACCTCTCCGCGAGGCTCCCCGGCAGCGCGTCGGCGGGCGGTCGCTCGGGGTTCACCGACGTCGAGGCCGGCGCGGGCGTGGAGGGCCGCTGATGGCCACGCATCGGGTGACGCTCATCCCCGGGGATGGGATCGGCCCGGAGGTCGTGACCGCCACGCTGGACGTGCTGGAGGCGGCCGGCGCGGAGATCGAGTGGGACCGCCGGCTGGCCGGCATCGGAGCCGAAGCCGAAGGGCTGCCGCTGCTGCCCGACGAGACGGTCGCCTCGATCCGCGAGAACCGCGTCGCCCTCAAGGGCCCGCTCACGACGCCGGTGGGTACGGGCTTCCGCAGCGTGAACGTGACGCTGCGCCAGGAGCTCGTGCTGTTCGCCAACGTCCGGCCCGCCGAGACGCTGCTGCCGGGCGTGCAGAAGTTCGAGGGCGTGGACCTCGTGCTGATCCGCGAGAACACGCAGGGCCTGTATACGGGCATCGAGCACTACATCGACGCCAAGAAGACCGCCGCCGAGTCGATCGTGATCATCACCCGCGAGGCGGCCGAGCGAGTGATCCGCTACGCATTCGAGTACGTGCGCCGGAACCGACGCAGGAAGCTCACGATCGTCCACAAGGCGAACATCCTGAAGTTCAGCCAGGGGCTGTTCCTCGACACCGGCCGCAGTCTCGCGGCGGAGTACCCGGACGTCCCGCTGGACGACAAGATCATCGACAACACCGCGATGCAGCTCGTGCTCGATCCGGGGCAGTTCGACGTGATGGTCACGACGAACATGTTCGGCGACATCCTCTCGGACCTCTGCTCGGGCCTCGTGGGCGGCCTGGGACTGGCGCCGAGTGCCAACATCGGCGAGGAGGCGGCCATCTTCGAGGCGGTGCACGGCAGCGCGCCCGACATCGCGGGCAAGGACCTGGCCAATCCCTCGGCGCTGCTCCTCTCCGCCAGCCTCATGCTCGAGCATCTGGGCGAGCTGGACACCGCGCGGCGCGTGAGGGCCGCTCTGGTGGGAACGCTGCGCGAGGGCCGCTCCCTCACGCGCGACCTGGGCGGCGAGCTGGGGACGCGGGCCTTCGCCGACGCGGTCGTGGAGCGCCTGCAGCGCAGCGCCGCCGTGGCGCAGAACTAGTCCTCCAACGGGAGGGGCCGTGCCGCTTCTGCCGCTGATCACCTTCGTCGTGCTCGCCCTCATCTGGCTCGCGGTGCTGCTGACCGTGGTCTCGGAGGGGTTCGGCCCGGGCATGCACCTGTGGATCCAGATCTTCGTGCTGCTCGGCTTCCCGCTGCTGGCGTACCGCTCGTATCTGCGGATCCGGGCCGCGCGCGGAGAGCTCGACTGACGCGCCGCGCGGGCGAGGCCGCCCGACGATACCCAACGGAGAACGCATGATGATGAAGTCGATCGAGACCGCAGCACCCGGCGCGCCCGCGCAGCCGAAGGCCACCACGCCGCCCGCTGGAGACGGATCCGTCCCGCGCGCCGCCCGGCGCGCCCCGTTCCAGGGCGTGGACTACTACGACCTCTCGAGCCTGCTCTCGGACGAGGAGCGCATGGCCCGCGACACGGTGCGCCGTTTCGTGGACGAGCAGGTACTGCCGGTGATCGAGGAGC
>JBHENL010000197.1:0-7002 GCA_046262075.1 Gemmatimonadota bacterium | reverse complement strand
GGCTGGATGGTCGAGGATTTCCGTGTGATGTACGAGTACTTCCAGCAGCACGGCTTCCGTCCCGAGGAAGGCGAGTTCGCGACCCAGCGCGAAGCCGTGGGGCACGAGCCGCGGACCTTTGACGCGTTCGTGGCCGAGGTGGCTCCGGGCTGGAAAGCAGGCGCTTCGCGAGGCTGATCTGGAAGCGGCTCAGCTCTTCTTCGTCTTCTTCGAGCCAGCGCTGGACTTCTTCTTCGGCGGGACCTTCGCGCCCTTCTCACGCGCCTCCGACAGCCCGATCGCGATCGCCTGCTTCTGGCTCGTCACCTTGCGGCCGCTGCCACTCTTCAGGGTGCCACGCTTGCGCTTGTGCATCGTGCGCTCGACCGACTCCGATGCCTTCTTGCCGTAGCGGGCCATACCGGCTCCTTTCGAGAAGGGTTGGTGAGCGGCCCGGTTGCCGGCTGCGTCTCTCCACGAGCGCCCCCCGCGCCCGCCCGGCGCGCCGCGGTCCGCCGTTTCGAACTTTTGGGCCCGGGGCGCATATTCTCAAGCGGAAGCAGCCACTCGTTCTCTCGTTCCGACTCCCCGACGCCATGCATCGGATCTCCCACTCCGCGCGCGAGACATCACGCGGGCCCACCGGAGGCGCTGCGTGAGGTTCGCCGCGTTGCGCCCGCGCGCGTTGCTGCAGATCCTGAAGGAAGCCGCCGTCGAGTGGGACCGGGACAACGTCTCGCGCCTCGCGGCGGCGCTCGCCTACTACGCCATCTTCTCGCTCGCGCCGCTGCTCGTGATCGTGGTCGCCGTCACCGGCGTCGTCTTCGGGGAGGACGCCGCCCGCGGGGGGATCGTCCGGCAGATCGACGGGCTGATCGGCGCCGAGGGCGCGCGGCTCGTGGAGAACGTGATCCGCGAGGCCGGACGTCCGGGCGCGGGAGCCATCGCCACGGCGGCGGGGATGCTCGTGCTGCTCGTAGGCGCCACCGGCGCATTCGCGCAGCTGCAGGGTGGGCTCAACACCGTGTGGGAGGTGGGCCCGAAGTCCGGGCGCGTGATCCGCGGGCTCGTGCGGACGCGCGCGCTGTCGTTCGCGATGGTGCTCGGGGTGGGATTCCTGCTGCTAATCTCGCTGGTCCTGAGCGCGGCGGTCGAGGCCTTCGGCGGCTATGTGCACGCGCGGTTCCCCGAGCTCCCGCTGCAGCTGAGCATCCTGAACTCTCTCCTCTCGCTGATCATCGTCACGCTGCTGTTTGCGATGATCTACCGGGTCCTGCCCGACGCCGAGATCGCGTGGCGGGACGTCTGGCTCGGCGCGATCGTCACGTCCTTCCTGTTCACGCTGGGCAAGTACCTGATCGGCCTGTACCTGGGACACAGCAGCGTCGGCTCGGCATTCGGCGCGGCCGGGACCCTCGCGATCCTGCTCATCTGGATCTACTACTCGGCGCAGATCTTCTACTTCGGGGCGGAGATCACGCAGGTCTACACGCGCAGGTACGGCCGCGCGATCCAGCCGGCCAGCTACGCGACCCGGATCGTGAGGGTGCGCGTCGAGGCGGAGTCCGCGACGGAGGCACGCCGTCTGGCCGACGCCGACGTCAAGCGGGCGGCGGCCGCTCCGGGCGCGGGCGCCGCCGCGCGAGCCGAGGTCGAGAGACACGGGGATCCTGGACAGCGGCGGGCCGGGACCACGGCGTCTCCCGCGGGGCACATGGAGCTCGTCCACGCGACGGACGCCGCGGATCCAGACCGCCCTGCCGGCGCCGCACTGGCGCGCCGGGAGGGATCCTCGGAGGCGCCCGGTCCGGTCACGGACGTGAGCCTCGAGACCGCCGGGACGGAGCTCGCGCTCATCGGGCCGGAGCCTTCTCGATTCGAGCGCTTCACTGCTGTCGTGGCGGGTCTGCTGGTCGGGATCACGATCGGTGCGCTTTCGCTCAAGCGCCGCGTCGACGTGTCGGGGAAGACTCGCGAGCCCTGAAGCCGCCTGCCCGACCTCCTCTCGCCGGCGTGTAAGTTTTACAGATGGTACCCTGCGTTCCTGTTGGTCCTGGGTCTCGTTACCCGCAGCAGCCGCTCCCGGTAGTGGTTTGCGCCGCTTCCCCCACGGGTCACGCTCCTTGCACCCCCCTGCACATTCCAGAAAGAAACCTCAGCAGGGGGCTGGACCACCATGCACACGTTCTCTCGAACGAAGGGCTTCACCGCGCCGCTCTCGACCGCTCTCTTCCTCGTCCTGACGGCGGGCCTTCTCGCCTGCGCCGAGGGTCGCGAGGGTGACGCGCCGGATACCGGCGCCCGTACGGAAGGCATCGAGACGGCCGACGCTCCCGAGATCCTGGACGACGTGGATCCCGCGAGCGAGTCCGCGACCGGCGCCGGAGAAGCCGGGGCGATCTCCGACTCCGAGATCACGGCCGTCGTGTCCACCGTGAACCAGGCCGAGATCCAGGCCGCGCAGCTGGCGCTGCAGAAGGGCACGAGCCCGCAGGTGAAGGATTTCGCGCAGAAGATGGTGAACGAGCACAAGGGTCTGCAGCAGCAGGCGCGCTCCACCGCCGAACAGGGCGATGCCGAGCCGGACCCGAATGCGCTCAGCGCGCGGCTGCAGGCGGATGCCGAGCAGAGCCTCGAGACCCTCCGCGCGGCGAGCGGGACCGAGTTCGACCGAGCCTACATCGACAGCCAGGTGACCATGTACCGGAAGGTGCTGGACACGATCGACGACCAGCTGCTTCCGAGCGCGGACGACGCGGAGCTCCAGCGCGTCCTGCAGGAAGCGCGCACGAGCGTGTCGGAGCATCTGAACCAGGCCGAGGAGATCCAGCAGACCCTCGGCGCCTGAGCCGATCTCCGGAGGTACTCGCATGCACGTGTCCGTGATCCTGGCGGCGCTGGCCCTCGGCTCCGGCTCCGCGCCGGACACCACCGGTGAGAGCGTCGTCCGGCGGATGCACGATCGGTACGCCGGTCGCTGGCCTTCGAACGTGACGTTCGTGCAGAAGAGCACCTTCTACGAAGGCGACAGCACGCGCGTGGAGACCTGGTACGAGGCGATCGAGCCGGGGAAGCTCCGGATCGACGTCGCGCCGATCGAGAACGGCAACGGCCTCATCTTCCGCAACGACTCGCTCTATCAATTCAAGGCCGACTCCATGGCGCTCGCGATCCCGCTCGTGCACCCGCTGATGGTGCTGAGCCGCGACGTCTACGACCTGCCGGTCGAGCGCACGCTCGCCAGGCTGGAGGGGCTCGGGATCGACGTCTCGAAAGTCCGCGAGGACACCTGGCAGGGACGCCCCGTCTACGTCGTGGGCGCCGAGGCCGGCGACCTGAAGTCCCCGCAGTTCTGGGTCGACAGGGAGCGGCTCGTGTTCGTCCGGCTGCTCGAGCCCTCGCAGCAGGACCCCTCGAAGACGGAGGAGACGCAGTTCAACGAGTACCAGGAGCTGGGGGAGGGCTGGATCGAGACGGAGGTGGTCTTCCTGCTGGACGGCGAGCGGAGGATGCTCGAGGAGTACAGCGAGATCCGAGAGGGCGTCCAGTTCCCGCGCGGCCTCTTCGACCCCGCTGCCTGGGGACCTCCCGCGTGGGTGGAGGGCTGAGGCCGGGAATCCGGTACGATCCTTGATCTGGTGGGCGGCGGGGGTCCAACCCTCGCCGCCACCGGTCTTGCGACCCGAGCCAGCTACATACCGCGCAGCGACTTGCGTCGCGCGCCCCCGACCGTACCCCGAGACTCCGCGGTGTCCCGGCAGCCGTTCTCGCCGTAGCGTACCAGCCCGCTCGCAGATCGCGAGTGCCGCCGGACGCCTCGCCCGCGGCCTCACGAGCTCCGGCCGTTCCGTCCCTCACGCCGCCGGCCGGCTCGCCGGGCGTGCGGCGGGCGCTCCCCGCCCGTGCTGAGCCGCCCGCAGAACGCCCTCCTCCGCTACGGCGTGCCGGTGGCGATCGTGCTCTCCACGGCGATCGTCAAGCTCCTGCTCCAGGAAGTGGCAGGGGCGGATTCCAGCCCGTTCCTGCTCTTCTTCGGGGCGATCCTCGCGAGCGCGCTCTACGGCGGCATGGCCGCCGGCGTGCTGGCGACGGCGCTCGCCGCCCTCTTCGCGCACGCGGTCTTCCTCGCGAGCCCCGCCGCGCCGGCCCTGCAGCCGCTGGTGCCGCACGACGGGCCCGAGGTGCTGCAGATCGGCCTCTTCCTGCTGGAGGGACTCGCGATCAGCGCCGTGAGCGCGGCGCTGCAGGGCGCCCGGCGAGGGGCCGAGGCTCGCGAGCTGGACGCGCAGAACCAGGAGGAGGCGCTGCGCGCGACCGAGGAGCGTTACCGGCTGCTCGTCGACAACGTGCAGGACTACGCGATCCTGATGCTCGATGCGGACGGGCGCATCGTCAGCTGGAACCCCGGCGCCGAGCGGGCCTACGGCTACACCGCCGAGGAGATCGTCGGGCGCCACTACTCGGTCTTCCATCAGGAGGCGGACCGCGTGATGGGTCTGCCCGAGATCGAGTTCGACATCGTCCTGCGCGAGGAGCGCGTCGAGAGCGTCGGCTGGCGCCTGCGCAAGGACGGGACGCGCTTCTGGGCCAGCGTGCTGATGACGGCGTTGCGGGACCTGCGCGGCGAGCTGCGCGGCTTCTCGAAGATGACCCGCGACATCACCGAGCGGAAACGTGCCGAGGACGAGCGCACGGCGCTCCTCGCGCGCGAGCAAGCCGCGCGTGGTCGCGCGGAGGCGAGCGAGCGCTACCACCGGCTGCTGTCCGAGACGATCCCGCAGATCGTGTGGACGGCCCGTCCCGACGGCTACGTCGACTACTTCAACCAGCGCTGGTCCGACTACACCGGCCACACGGTCGAGGAGACGCGGGGCTGGGCCTGGCAGGCCGTGCTGCACCCGGACGACCGGGCCGGCGCGGTGGCGCGCTGGCGGCAGGCGATCCGAACCGGAGAGGTCTACGAGGCGGAGTGCCGCTTCCGGAGGGCCGCGGACGGCACCGCGCGCTGGCACCTCGTGCGCGCGCTCCCGGTGCGGGACCTGGACGGCAACGTGATCCAGTGGTTCGGCACCTGCACCGACATCGACGAGCGGAAGCGCGCCGAGCAGGCTTCCCGCTTCCTGGCCGAGGCGACGTCCGCCCTCAGCTCGTCGCTCGACGAGGAGCAGGCGCTCGCGCGCGTGGCGCGGCTCGCGGTGCCGAGGATGGGCGACTGGTGCCTGGTGGACCTCGCGGAGGAAGGCGGCGAGCGCAGGCGCGTGGCGGCCGTGCACGCCGACCCGGCGCGGCAGGAGCTCGTGGAGGACCTGGAGCTCGGCGCGCCCGCGGGAGCGCCGGAGACGCGCGGGATCGCGCGCGTGCTCGGCTCGGGCGAGCCGGACCTCGCGGAGGATCTGCCCGAGGCGGAGCTCGCCGGCCTGGCGCCCGATGCCGGCCAGCTCGCGCGGCTGCGCGCGCTGAGCGTGCGCTCGTACGTGTGCGTCGCACTGCGCGCGCGCGGTCGGACGCTGGGCGCGCTGACGCTCGGCTCCGGGGAGCCCGGGCGCCGCTTCGCGTTCGGCGACCTGGTGGCCGTCGAGGAGCTCGCCCGGCGTGCCGCGCTCGCGCTGGACAACGCGCGCCTCTTCCGCGAGGCGCAGCGCTCGAACCGGGTGAAGGACGAGTTCCTCTCGACGCTCTCGCACGAGCTGCGCACCCCCATGACTTCGATCCTCGGCTGGACGCAGATGCTGCGCACGGGCGAGCTGGATCCCGCGACCGCCGAGCGGGGGTTGGACGTGATCCACCGCTCCGCGCGCCAGCAGGCGCAACTCATCGAGGACCTGCTCGACATCTCGCGGATCATCACCGGCAAGCTCCGGCTCGAGATGCATCCCGTCGAGCTCACGTCCGCGATCGAGGCCGCCGTCCACGCGCTGCAGCCGGCCGCGGAGGCCAGGGAGATCCGACTCGAGACGCAGCTGGAGGCGGCCGCACCGGTGCACGGCGACCCGGACCGCCTGCAGCAGGTCGTGTGGAACGTGCTCTCCAACGCGATCAAGTTCACGCCCCCGGGCGGGCGGGTGGAAGTCCGCCTGGAGCGGAGCGGCTCGCAGGTGCGGATCGTCGTCAGCGACACGGGCAAGGGCATCGACCCGGCCTTCCTGCCCTACGTCTTCAATCGCTTCAGCCAGGCGGACGGCTCGACGACGCGCTCGCACGGGGGTCTCGGGCTCGGGCTCGCGATCGTGCGCCACCTGGTGGAGCTGCACGGCGGCACCGTGCACGCGCACAGCGACGGGGAGGACCGCGGCTCGGTCTTCACGGTGGCGCTGCCCGTGCGGGCGGTTCACGCCGGAGAGCCGGAGGAGCGGGGCGAGGTGGGTCCCGTGGCGGCCGCCGGGCACCTCGCCGCTCCCGGCCACACGGACGTGCTCGCTGGAGTTCGCATGCTGGTCGTGGACGACGAGCCGGAGGGACGTGACCTGTTGAGCACGGTGCTGCGCTGGTACGGTGCGGAGGTGACGGCGGTCGGGTCGGCGTCGGAGGCGCTGGCGGAGCTCGGCCGCGGTCCGCAGGACGTCCTGGTGAGCGACATCGGCATGCCCGACAAGGACGGCTATGCCCTGATCCGCGAGATCCGGGCACTCGAGCCCGAACGCGGGGGGCGGATCCCTGCCGCCGCCGTCACGGCGTACGCCGCGGATGAGGATCGGAGCCGCGTCCTCGCCTCGGGGTTCCAGATCCACGTGACGAAGCCGGTCGAGCCGGACGCGCTGGCGAAGGCCGTCGCGCGACTCGCACGCCGCGACAGCTCGGCGATCCCTGCACCGTCGCCGGAAGGATCCGCGCTGCCCGCGTGCCGGGACGGGCATTAGAGGTTCCTACCGCACGCGAGCTACCTCAGCCGGGGCAGGCCCGCATGACCGTCCACGAACCGATTCCCGCCGCGCCGGCCAGAGACACGCCGAGCCGGATCGACGAGCTCCGCCGCGCCGAGGCCGCCCTGCGCGAGAGCGAGGAGCGCTATCGCTCGTTCGTCGC
>JBHENL010000196.1:0-31599 GCA_046262075.1 Gemmatimonadota bacterium | reverse complement strand
ACGCCCTTGTTCAGGAACGCGAGCTCGCGCAGGCGCGTGGCGAGGGTGTCGAAGACGAACTCGCGGTCCGCGTCGGCCTTGAAGATCTGCGGATCGGGTTTGAAGCTGACGGTCGTCCCCGTGCGCCGCGTCTTGCCCGTGACCTCGAGCTCCGACGCCTTGATCCCGCGCTCGTAGCGCTGGCGATGCACCTGCCCGGCTCGCTCGACCTGCACCTCGAGCCACTCCGAGAGGGCGTTCACGACGGAGACGCCCACGCCGTGCAGCCCGCCGGACACCTTGTAGGACGTGTTGTCGAACTTGCCGCCGGCGTGGAGCATCGTCATCGCGACTTCCACGGCGGGGATCTTCTCCGTGGGATGGCGCTCGACGGGAATGCCGCGGCCGTTGTCGCGCACCGTGACGGAGCCGTCGGCGTGGATCGTGACCTCGATCCGGTCGCAGAAGCCCGCCATCGCCTCGTCGATGGAGTTGTCGACCACCTCGTACACGAGGTGGTGCAGGCCCCGGGCACCCGTGGACCCGATGTACATCCCCGGGCGCTTGCGCACGGCCTCGAGGCCCTTGAGGACCTGGATCTTGCCGGCGTGATACTCCTGCTCACCGATCGAGCCCCCGTTCCCGCCGGGTGCGACGGGATCCGGCTTCGGCTGCTTCCTGGACGTGCTCGGCTTGCTCGCCATCGGCGGGGGGATCTCCTTTAGGGCTCGATGCGAAGGATCAGTCGCGCCACCTTGCGCCGCGGCCGGCGGGCGTTGATCCGCTGGAGGATCTCGATGCGTCGCAGCGAGAGCTCGTTCATCCAGGCCGAGTGCTTCACGTGCACGATCAGCGTGTCGGCGTCGATCCGGTGCGGCTTCGACACGCGCGCGATCTCGATACCCACCGCCGCCTCCCAGTGCTCGAAGAGCCGGGCGTCCTCGAGCCCCGGCACCAGTCCCAGTCCGTCGAGTACCGCGGGCAGGGCGTCCGCCAGCGGGCGCGGTTGGCTGCCCTTGCCCACGCGGCGCCTCACGTAGCCAGCACCGCGCCAGCCTCGACGGCGTAGCTCGGGAGGTCCAGCGCCAGGTCGTCGGACAGCGGCTTGGGCGTCGTGAGGAAGACCTGCTGTCCAGGTGCGAGGAACCCGAGCAGCTCCCGGCTGCGCCGGGGGTCCAGCTCGCTGAAGACGTCGTCCAGCAGCACCACCGGCAGCTGTCCGCGCTCGCGCGTGAGCACCTCCGCTTCGAGGAACCTGAGCGCCAGGGCCGCGGTGCGCTGCTCGCCCTGCGATCCGAACGTTCGCAGGTCACGCTCCGCGCCGGCCTCGGCATGCAGCGACAGGTCGTCACGGTGTGGCCCCGCCAGCGTCATGCCACGCCGCCGCTCCGCGGGCGCGCGTCGATCCAGCTCCTGGCGGAGCGCATCCACGAAGGGCGCGGCGTCGCCGGGCGGATCGTCCTCGTCCTCCGCGGCGCCGGCGCCGACCAGTGCCAGCTGCGGCCGCCGGGCGACCTCCTCCACGGTCACGACGATCGTGGACTCGTACCGCCAGGCGAGCGCCGCGGCGGCGGAGCCGCCGAGGCGCTCGCTGATGTCCGCGAAGCGCTGCCCCCAGCGCGCCAGGAAGCGGTGGCGTTCGGCGAGGATCACGCCGCCGTGCGCCGCCACCCCCTCGGTCCAGGGCGCCAGCAGGGCGCCGTGCGCGGAGAGGCCCCCCCCGGCCGCCTGCAGCACCCGGTTGCGCTGCTTCAGCGCGCGCCGATACTCCTGCAGCGCTCGCAGGTAACGCGGCGACACCAGCGACAGAACGACGTCCAGATAGCGTCGCCGGCGCGCCGGACTACCCTGGACGAGGCGGATGTCGGAAGGTGACAGGATCACCGAGAGGGCGGTGCCGATCGCCTCCGCGGGGCGCAGCCGCGCGCCGTCCACGGAGATCTGCTTGCGCGCGCCCTCCACCGCCGCGCCCACGCTCCGCCGCCGTCCCGACTCGTCCATCACCTCTCCACGCACCCGGAAGGCACGCGCGCCGAACGTCGGCAGCTCCGCGTCCGTGGCTCCCCGAAACGAGCGGAAGAGGCTCAGGTAGTGGATCGCCTCCAGGAAGTTCGTCTTGCCCCGTCCGTTCGGGGCCTCCAGCACCCCGCCCCTGGCGTCCAGTTGAAGCGCCAGCGAAGGGAAGCTCCGGAAGCTGTCGAGTTCGAGCGACTGAAGGATCACAGGGAGGTGGGACGGGCCTGCCGCGAGACCCGCAAATATAAGGCGGGCAACTTATTCCGTCAATTCAGGCGGGGCTGGATGGCGGCTCGGAGCTCGGCCTCAGCCGCGGCATCCGAGCCGCCTGCGAAACGGCGGGAATCCCGCGTCGTCAGGCCCTTCCGAGCACGGCCTCAGCGGCCCCTCATTCCTGGAGCCGGAGCGGCATGACGAGCGCGAGGTAGTCGTCCTCTCCCTTGCGCCCCGCGGGAGTGAGCAGCGCCGCGCGCTCCGGACTCTTGAAGGTGATCTGGACCTGGTCTCCCTCGACGTATTTCAGCACTTCCAGGAGATAGCTGGCGTTGAACCCGATCTCGAGGGGCTCGCCCTGGAAATCGATGGGCATCTTCTCGTTGGCCTCCCCGACGTCCGGAGTGCTCACGAACAGGCTCACCTCTCCTTCTCGGAACGAGAGCTTCACGCGATGCGTCTGATCGCTCGCCACGACCGACATGCGCCGTAGCGCGCGAATCAGCGCGTCGCGGTCGGCCGTCGCCGTCCGGTCGTTGTCCTTGGGGATCACCTGCTGGTAGTTCGGATACGGACCCTCGATCAGCCGCGTGTAGAGCGTGTTGCCGCCCGCGCGGAACGCGAGCTGGTTGTCGCCAAAAGCCACCTGGAGCGTCTCCTCGCCCTCGAAGACGCGCGTCGCGTAGGAGAGGGCCTTCGGAGGCACGATGACGTTCGCCCGCGACCCGCCGTTGCCGCCGCGTCGGCTCGTGTAACTCGCCAGCCTGTGGCCGTTCGTGGCGACCATCCGCGTCTGACCGTCTTCCACCTCCCAGAGCACCCCGTTGAGGATCGGCCGCGTATCCTCGGTGGACGCCGCGTAGGTCGTGTGGTGTACCAGGTTCTCGAACAGCTCGCGACGGATCTCAAGAGCGGATTCGAACGATACGACCGGGAAGGTCGGGAAGTCCGCCTTCGGATGCCCGAAGAAGCGGAACTTCGTCTTCTCGCAATCGAGGCTGACCTTCTCCCCGATGCTCTCCACGTGCACCGGGCTGGGGGGCAGCTCACGAATCAGCTCGTTCAACCTCCGGGCCGGCAGCGTGACCGAGCCGGCGTCCTTCACCGAGGCCTTCGCGCGGATCGTCACCGACAGGTCGAGATCCGTCGCCGAGAGCGTGATGCCCTCGTCGGTGGTCTCGATCAGGATCTCGGAGAGGATCGGCAGGGTCGTGCGCGACGGGACCACCCCGGAGGACGCACTCAGGGCGCGAAGGAATTCCTCCTGCGGGATCGTGAACTTCATCCGGACCTCGGGGCCTGGGGATCGGCCGGCGGGAAGTTGTCCACCGAACCTAGTGCTTTGTTTCGAAGACAACGACAAGAGCCCGTAGTAGTAGTAGGCAGAGCGGGTTCGTGGAAAGGGCTCGAACCGGTTGTCGCGCTTGAGGAGTGCCGCGCAGGGATGCCGTCCCTACGTGGGAACAACCGCACCGCTGCCGACGTCCTCGCCCCGGCCATCCGCGGAGCGTCATCGAGTCCCATGGCAGCTCCCCGCTCTCTACAGGATCTCCCCAGACCTCGCGAGTCGTCGTTCCCCAGCCCGACGGTCACGGCGTCGCCGCGTGGCGTGACTCCACGACACGTGCAGATCTACGACCGGATTCGGTGGGGAGGACAGATGCGGTCGATCGGGCGCCGCACCACGGAGTGCCTCGTGCGCTCGCCGGATGCGTCGGCTCAGGAAGAGAGCGAGCTCTGGAGCTTCTCGACGCGCAGGCGCACCGAGCGCTCGCGAGCCATGTCGGCTTCGACCTTGTCGCAAGCGTGCATGACCGTGGTATGATCGCGCCCGCCGAAGGCCTGCCCGATCTCGACGAGCGGCAGGTCCGTGAGGCGCCGGCAGAGAAACATCGCGACCTGGCGCGGCTCGGTGAGCGTCTTCGTCCGCTTCTTGGACTTGAGACCTTCGGTGTTGACGCCGAACTCGGCGCCCACCTCGCGCTGGATCCGCTCGATCGTGACGCGCTTGACCTCGTGCGAAAGGATGTTCGAGAGGACCTGCTCGGCCAGCTCCACGCTGATCTCGCTGCCGGTGAGGGAGGAGTGCGCCAGGAGCCGGATGAGCGAACCCTCCAGCTCGCGGACGTTCGACTTGATGTGCTCGGCGATGAAGAGCAGCACGTCCTCGGGGACCACCAGCGCGTCGCGCTCGGCCTTGTTCTGGAGGATCGCGATCCGGGTCTCGAGATCCGGCGGCTGGATGTCGGTCACGAGGCCCCAGCCGAAGCGCGAGATCAGCCGCTCCTCGAGGGTGGGGATCTCCTTCGGCGGCCGATCGCTCGTGAGCACGATCTGCCGGTGGGCATCGTAGAGCGCGTTGAACGTGTGGAAGAACTCCTCCTGCGTGGACTCCTTGTTGGCCAGGAACTGGACGTCGTCGATCAGGAGCAGGTCCATCCGGCGGTATTTGTTGCGGAACGAGATCGTGTCGTTGCGCTGGATCGACGAGATCATCTCGTTCATGAAGTTCTCGGACGAGAGGTAGCACACCCGGTCGAGCTTGCGCTCCTGCAGGATGTGGTTGCCGATCGCCTGCATGAGGTGGGTCTTGCCCAGACCCACGCCTCCATAGATGAACAGCGGGTTGTAGGTCTTCGCCGGGGTCTTGGCCACCGCCTGCGAGGCGGCGGTGGCGAACTGGTTGCTCTTGCCGACGACGTAGTTGTCGAAGACGTAGCGCGAGTTGAGCGGTGAACCGAGGTTCGAGGGCGTCGCCATGGAAGGCGCCGCCGGGATCGTCGGCGCTTCCAGGACGGCGGCCAGGGGGTCTCGTCCGAGCCGCGCTTCCCCCTCGCCGTTCTGCACGCTGCCGCGCGTGAACGCGACAGAGAGGTCGCGGTCGAACAACCCATCCGCGATGCGGTTGAGCATCCCCGCGTACTGCCCCTCCAGGTAGTCGGCCGCGAACTGGTTCTCGGCCTCGACGAGCAGCTTGTCCGCCGCGAGCGTGACGGCGCGGGTGGGCTCCAGCCAGAGCTGGAACGTCTGCGGCGGGAGGACCTTCTTGGACTCTTCGAGGATGAGCGACCAAATCTCGGGCGGCGTGAGCTCGGAAGGAGGCATTCGATTCCCGTCGAGGGTGGGGCGCGGAACCTGGACTCGAGCGCGGAGTGGCGGCGACGTTCGGGTCGTGAGAGGGGCAGTATTGTATCCGGCGCGCGCGAGCCTTGTCAATGAGAAGGCCCGCGTGCCGAGGCTGCGCGGCTCTCCACATTCGATCCACAGGAATCCCCCCGGACGCTCCACCTCGGGTGCACAGGATTGCTCACATTCCGGTCTCGGCAGCCGGCCTCGAGTCCAGCCGATCGGCGCGAGCAACGCTGTGTGTCGTGCCGGGCGCCGCGCGCCGCGCGCCGACGAGCGGCGCTGCGCACGACGGCACGGCCGCAAGGCCGAGCAACACCGCTCGGATGGCGGCACGCGAGGATCGCGCGCGCACACCTGGTGAACGAGCGCACGCAGCCGGAGCGCGGAGGTCTGCGGCGCTTGACACGCTTCTCGCGAGAGGGTTAGGTTCCCCGTCTTTTCTGCCGCGCCGTCGGATGGCTGGACGGCCGCTCCAGCTCCGCAGCCGGACGCAGAGCGCCGCGGGAGCGGACGACCGCCGAGGAGGAAGGCGAGGAGCCAATGAAGCGAACGTATCAGCCACACAGGCGCAAGCGCCGGGCCAAGCACGGGTTCCGTGAGCGGATGAAGACCGCCGACGGTCGCCGGGTGCTCGCGCGTCGGCGCGCCAAGGGCCGCAAGCGCCTCACCGTATCGTCGGAGTTCTCCCGCAAGCGGAGATAGGGCCGTGGCGGGGTTCCCGCGCGAGCGGCGCGTGCGCCGCGGCGCGGAGATTCGCGCCATCCTGGCCGAGGGTCGGAGCTTCGACGGCTCCTGCCTGCGGCTGCACGCGAAGGCCGACCCTGCGTCGGTGGAGCCCGCGCGCGCGGCCGTCGTGGTGCCGCGCCACGGTCACACCGCCGTGGAGCGCAACCGGCTGAAGCGGCGGCTGCGCGAGATCGTGCGCCTGCACGTCCTCGGCGCGCCGGAGCTGACGGGCGCGGCCGTGGTCGTGCGGACCCGGCCCGGGGCCTACCTCCGAACCTTCGCCGAGCTCCGCAGCGAGCTCCTCGACCTTCTCGGGCGCGTCGGGCGGCGCGCCGGGTCCGGCGGGAGCCGTCCCTGAAGACGGTCGCGATCCGCATGGTTCGCTTCTATCAGGTCGCCATCGCCCCCTGGCTGCCGTCCGGCTGTCGTTTCCAGCCCAGCTGCTCGCAGTACGCGATTGGAGCGCTCGAGCGCCACGGGTTGCTGCGCGGCGCGTGGCTCACGGCGCGGCGCCTGGCGCGGTGCCATCCCTTCACGCCCGCGGGCTACGACCCCGTCCCCTGATGCGAATGGAACGGCGCGCGATCCTGGCTTTCGTCCTGATGGGGCTGGTGCTGGTCGTGAGCCAGTACCTCCTCACCCCACGCCCGCCGCCGGAGGGCACGCCCCCGTCCCCAGCGGCGGAAGGGGTCATGCCACCCGCGGCGCCGGATGTAGCGCCGCCCGCGCCCCCTCCCCGCGCGGGGGCCGACCCTGCCGCGGACCAGGACCGCTCGGCCGCAACGCCGACGTATGCCGCGCCGGGGGGCGGAAGCGTGCGCGTGGAGACGCCGCTGTACGCGCTGACGCTGGACCGCCGCGGCGGCGTGGTCACCGGGATCGTCCTCAAGCGCTTCCAGTCGTACGTCGACTCCATGCCGGTCCAGCTGGTTCCTCCGGGGCGGGCTTTCCTGCAGAAGACGATCCGCAGCGGCGAGGCCGCCGTGGACCTCTCGGACGTCCTCTTCGACGCGGAGCGCGCCCGGCTGCGGGTCGAGACCGGGCGGGATTCGCTCGTCCTCACGGGAACGACGGCCTCGGGGGCGTCGGCTCGACAGGTCATCGTCGCGGACGCCGAGCTCTACGAGATCGGCTACAGGCTCGACGCTCCGCAGCTGGCCGGGGGGGGTGCCCTGCTCGAGACGCACCTCGGGCCGGCGATCCGCTCCAACGAGCCGAATGCGAAGGAGGAGCAGAGCAACTTCGCGGCGGTCGCGCGCATCGCGGACGAGGTGCATACGCTCAAGCCCGGGGACGTCGAGGGGGCGCCGGCGCGGTTCGGCGGGCCCAGCGGCTGGGCCGGCCTGAAGACGAAGTACTTCCTCGCGGCCCTGCTCGCCTCCCAAACGCCGTTCCGCTCGGTCACGATCTCTCCCGCGACCGCCGACACCCTGCCGGGTCTGGACGTGGCGGTGCGCGTCCCGTTCGAGGGTGGCAGCGCGGAGTACGAGCTCTACCTGGGACCGCAGGAGTTCGGTCGCCTCACCCGGGCCGCGCCGGGCCTGGAGGACGTGAACCAGTACGGCTGGTCCTGGGTGCGCTGGATGATCCAGCCGTTCGCGCACCTGATCGTCCGCATCCTGCTGTGGATGCACCAGTACGTACCCAACTACGGAGTGGTGCTGATCGTCTTCGGGGTGCTGGTGCGGCTGCTGATGTGGCCGTTGACGCAGAAGAGCTTCGAGTCCATGCAGAAGATGCAGGCCCTGCAACCCGAGATGACCCGGCTGCGCGAGCGCTACAAGAACGACCCGCAGCGGATGCAGCAGGAGGTGATGCGTCTCTACCGCGAGCGAGGCGTGAACCCGCTCGGCGGCTGCCTCCCCAACCTCCTCCCGCTGCCGATCCTCTTCGCGCTCTTCTTCGTGTTCCAGAACACGATCGAGTTCCGCGGCGCCGCCTTCGCCGGATGGATCCAGGACCTGTCCAGGCCCGATCCGTACTACGTCCTTCCCGTCCTGATGGGCGTGACGATGTTCATCCAGCAGAAGCTCAGCGCGACGGCCATGGCCGACAATCCGCAGATGAAGCTGATGCTCTACTTCATGCCCGTGTTCCTCACGTTCATCTTCCTGAACCTCGCCTCCGGTCTCGTGCTCTACTACACGGTTTCGAACGTGCTCACGTTCGTTCAGCAGCTCCTTCTACGCCGCAAGCTCACCCCCGCGCCGGAATCCGAGCCCGCAGCGAAGTAGGACCCGGCGCTTCCCCGGGGAGTGAGCAAGGGGCCCGCCCCGGCAGAGCTTAGCCATCGTCCGGTCTGCGCGAGATACACCATATGGTGTGGCCCCGCTCAGGCGTTTTGAACTCGCCCCTACGCCGTTCAAACCGTAGCAAACCGGAGGGCGAGCTTGCGTGGCTAGATGCCCCCGTAGCTTGCGTGGCTAGAAGCCCCGTAGCTGCGTGGCCAGATTCCCCGTAGATCGTCAGGGCCGCGGGCGATGGGTTCATCGGGAAGCACGGCCGCGGGGGCGAAGGCGGCGGAACCGCAGGGGCGCCCCCGGACCGGGACTACGGGGCAGGCCTGAAGTTTGTGCAAAGGGAAGGCGTCCTCCTACACGACCGCAGCCCCAGCCTTGCCTTTTCGTTTCGTCGTGCAACTGCGTGGACACTGATGCACGGTCCCTGGGGGCCTAGCCGGCATTGCCCCCGGGTACCCATCGAATATCTTTCGCACGCTGTCTCTCTGGCCACCGGCGTGGGCGAGGGCACTTGCGCCAGCGACTATCTTTCAGCATGTGACTTGACATGGCAGGCTGCCTTGTTTCACGTGGAACATGTTGTACGGCATGCGTTTATGCGACATTGGGCTGTCAGGTTTCACGTGAACACCGGCATATTTGACGTGCGGAGGAGCGGGCATTGAGTCGCACCCCCAGCAAGGTTTGTAACGACTCCCACCTACTACCAGAGATCACCTTTGGAACTTTTGGTTATGTTTGATCATCCGGCGGGCATCCGCAGCTTCCGTGGCTCGGTGAGCGACAAGCTGTGACCCGGATCATAGCCATCGCGAACCAGAAGGGTGGCGTCGGGAAGACGACCACGGCTGTCAACGTCGGCGCATGTCTGGCAGTTGCGGAGAAGCGCGTCCTGCTCGTGGACGTGGACCCCCAGGGCAACGCCACCAGCGGACTCGGGATCGAGCGCCACGCGGATGCGCCCACGCTCTACGACGTCGTGATCGGGCAAGCGGAGATCGAGACCGCCATCCGGCCCACGCGGCTTCCCTTCCTCGAGATCGTCGCGTCGGATCTGGATCTCTACGGCGCCGAGATCGAGCTGGTGGACGTCCCGGCGCGCGAGTACCGCCTGCGGGACGCGTTGGCGCGCGTGGCCGACCGCTACGAGGTGATCCTCGTCGACTGCCCTCCATCGCTCGGCCTGCTCACCGTCAACACCCTCGCCGCGGCGAGCTCGGTGCTGGTCCCGATCCAGTCGGAGTACTACGCGCTCGAGGGATTGAGCCAGCTGCTGAGCACCGTTCGCCAGGTGCAGCGGAACTTGAACCCGAGACTCGAGATCGAGGGGTTGGTGCTCACGATGACCGACGCCCGGCTGAACCTCAGCAAGCAGGTCGCCGCGGAGGCGCGCGAGTACTTCGGCGACAAGGTCTATCGCACGACGATCCCGCGAAACGTGCGGCTTTCCGAGGCCCCGGGCTTCGGCAAGCCGATCCTGCTGTACGACGCGCTCTCGGCGGGGGCCGAGGCGTACATGAACCTCACGAAGGAAATGATGCACGCATGGCGGACGCAGCCCGAAAGCGACTCGGTAAGGGTCTGAGCGCCCTGCTGGGCGACGCCGCCACCGCGGCCTCGCCGCCGCCGGTGGAGCCGGCCGCGGAGGGCGCGGTGCGCGAGATCCCCGTCGAGCGCTGCAGCCCCAACCCGCACCAGCCGCGCGAGCGCTTCGACTCCGACAGCGAGAGCGCGCTGCTGGCCTCGGTGCGCGAGCACGGCGTGCTGCAGCCGATCCTCGTGACTCCGGACGAGCGGGGCGGCTACCGGATCGTCGCCGGCGAGCGCCGCTGGCGCGCGGCGCGGGGAGCGGGCCGCGAGACGATTCCGGCGGTCGTCAAGCGGCTCGGCGCTCGCGACATGGTGGAGCTCGCGCTCGTCGAGAACCTGCAGCGCGAGGACCTGAACGCGATCGAGGAGGCGAAGGGCTATCGCGAGCTCACGGACGACTTCGGGATGAGCCATGCCGAGATCGCCGAGCGCGTGGGGAAGGACCGCTCGACCGTGGCCAACGCACTGCGCTTGTTGGAGCTGCCGGCGGACGTGCAGGGAATGATCGAGGACGGGCGGCTGGCGATGGCGCACGGGCGGGCGTTGCTGAGTCTCGAGGATCCCGCCGAACGCCTGCGCATGGCCTCCGAGGCCGTGTCCAAAGGGCTGTCGGTGCGTCAGGTCGAGGCGGCCGTTCGCCGCGCGCGGGACGGCGGCGGCCAGCGCCGCGGCCGGTCGGCGTCCTCACCGCAGACCCGGTTCCTCGAAGGTGAGCTCCAGCGCGCGCTCGGCACCCGCGTCCGTGTCGTGGAGCGACGGCGCGGCGCGGGGGTGATCGAGGTCTCGTTCGGCTCGGCACAGGAGTTCGAGCGCCTGAACGATCTCCTGCTGGGGAGGCACGGGTGAGCCGGAAGTACCTGACGCTCATGATCATCCCGCACGAGGACGGCGGACCGCGCAGCGTCCGCATCCCCTACGGGGTGATCCGCGCCGGGGCCGGCGTCCTTTTTCTTGCGGTGCTGGCGGCCGTCGTGTTTTTTGTCGCCTACGGCAGGCTGGCGCTCACCGCTGCGGAAGCGCAGCGGCTGGAGGCCGAGAACGAGCGCCTGCGGGCGGTGCGAGGAAAGATGGACGACCTCGCGCGCAACCTGGAGGCCTCGGAGCGGGCCTACCGTCAGATCCGCGAGATGGCGGGAATCCGCACTCCCCTCCGCGACGCGGAGGGGGAGCCCGCGCGCGCTTCGGGATCGCCCGAGAGCCCGAGGGCCCTGGACGAGGAAGAGCGCGCGCTGCTCGCCCGCTCGCGCAGCACGGCGCCGCGGCAGTGGCCGCTCACGAAGAAGGGATTCGTGACGGCCGATTTCAACGCGCGCGAGGGGCACACGGGCCTGGACATCGCGGTGGAGTCGAACACGCCGGTGCTCGCAGCGGCGGACGGCGTCGTCGTCGCGGCCGGTGCAGACTCGGTCTACGGAAAGTTCATCGTGCTCGCGCACGACCCTTCGACGGTCACCGTCTACGGTCACAACGCGTTGCTCTTCGTCGCGGATGGGGACCTGGTCCGGCAGGGAGACATCATCGCCCAGAGCGGCAACAGCGGGCGCTCGTCCGCTCCGCATCTGCACTTCGAGGTTCGCAAGAACGGCGTCGAGGTGGACCCGCGCACGTACCTGCAGCGGTAGCGGCGCCAGCGGGAGTTCGCCGGTCGCAACCGTGGGACGGCGCAGCGTAGCAGGTCGCGCGCGAGAGTCCGGCGGCAACGTGCCAAGGAGGTGGGATGGGCCTGTTCTCGGGCGGCAAGGGCGGCGCCGGCGGCACGCCGAAGCAGAAGGGGGCACAGACGATCCACTCCGTCCTCGGGCCCAGCTCCCGCATCGACGGCGTGGCGAACTTCACGGGACCGGTCCGGATCGACGGCGCCTTCGAGGGGAGCCTCGAGGTGGGAGAGACGCTGGTGATCGGAGGGCCCGGAGAGCTCACGGGAGACGTCAGGGCGCGAAGCGTGGTCGTGTGCGGCACCGTGCGCGGCACGATCACGGCTTCGGAGTCGGTCGAGCTGCAGAAGGGAGCGCGCGTGGAGGGTGACGTGTGGACGCGCACGTTCATCGTCGAGGCGGGGGTCTTCTTCCACGGGCACTGCCACATGGAGGCGGTCACCGCGGTCGGCGAGGCGTCTTCGAGCGCACGTTTGCCGCGCTTTCACCCGGAGCCCGCAGTGGCCGCTCCGGCCGAATCGAAGGCGGCGGCGGCGCAGCCCTCCGGTCGCAGGCCAGCCGCGGACTCGTCCGCGCCAGGCAGGTCGGGACGGGAGGCGTCGCCCGCGGCATGATGCCCGCGGCCCCGCCCGAGGCGCCGTGATCCGACGGCACGGAAATTGTGCACAGCCATTCGGATTGGATCCCACTTCCCCGGCGGATAGACGGCGGAGCACCAACTACTTGCAGGCCTCGAGCGCGGTCTGGGGGCTCCTTTTCCACAGCTTTCCACAACGGTATATCTGTACAGACTTTGAGTTGACCCGACACGACATCCGCGACTCGGCTGGAAGGCGCCCGGTCGCACCACCGAGACCGTCCTAGCGACCCCCGGCCCACCCTCAAGTCACCCGCACGGAGCACCGATGTCCAAGGAGCGAGGCTTCACCGAGATCGGCAAACGGCTGCTCTCCATCCGCGGCAGCATGGACCAGCGCGGTTTCTCGCGGCACGTGAACGTCAGCCAGCAGGCGATCAGCAACTACGAGCGCGGCAACCTGCCAGCGTCGTGGGCGTTCCTTCGACGCATGAACGAGGACTTCAACGTCAACCTGAACTGGCTGATCACCGGGCAGGGGCAGCGCGACCACCGGGCGGGCAGCCCTTACGCGTCGCTGGCCGACAACCGACCCCCGGGTTGGCCCCGAGCGTTCCTGGGACAGGTGGCGTTGAGCGAGACCGATCCGCTGGAGGTGATCCTCCAGGTGTACCTGCTGTACCTCGCGACCGAGCCCGCCGACGCCCGCGCGCGCCTGATGAGCGACCTGCAGGCGGTGATCGAAGCCGCGCGCATCGAGAGCGGGACTACGCTGCCGGCGGGAGAGGACTGCGAGGCGATGCCAGCGGTGTACGACGCGATCTCCCGCGATGACCGCCGGCTCGCCGTGGCGGCGCTCCTGCGCCTCGGGGAGCGGCTCGAGAGCTCCGAGGTCCGAGACCGAATGTCGCAGGCGCGACGGGTCTACCTCGCGGCACTGGGCCTCGCCTCGCTGCAGGGCTGGGTGGAGGACGAGGTCGAGGCCGGCCGCCGCGTGGGACGGACCTTTCGCAAGGAAGGCAGCTGGGAGCAGGCGGAGCGCTTCTTCCGCCCCGCCGTCCAGGCCTGCGAGCACGCCGGCTCGGCAGCGCAGGGGGACGGGGACGGCGCCGAGCGCGCGATCCCGGCGCCCACCTGTGCCCGCGCCTGGCTGGGCTACGGGCATGTCGCGCGTGAGAGCGGCGAGCTGGCCCAGGCCCGCGAACGCTACCTGGTAGCCCTCGAATGGGCGCTCCGGACGTCGGACGCGGCGTTGCGCGCGGAAGTGTACCTGGACCTGGCGTGTCTCTCCTATCGCGAGCGCGACTGGTCGAAGGCGCTCGACTTCGTGGGCACCGGACGGGCGTTCGCGGAGCAGGCAGGAGACGCCCCCATGCTCCGGAAGTTCAAGCTCGCCGAGGCGGTGGTGCTGCGCGATCGCGGGGACCTGGAGACGGCAAAGGCGATCCTGACGGTGCTCGCAGATCAGGCGGAGCGAGAGAAGGACCTGCGGGCGCACGCGCATGCCACGACGAACCTCGCGAACGTCCTCGCCGACCGGAACGAGATCGCGGAGGCGGTTGAGCTCCTGACGCGCACGCAGGAGCAGGCGGAGGCGAACGGGAGCCCCCGTTGCCTCGCGATGCGCATGATGGTCCAGGCGAGGCTGGCGTCCGCGCAGGGCGAAGAGGGGGCATCCCGAACGCTCCTTCAAGACTGTCTAAGCTATGCTCGGCTCCACGGGCTCTCCGAGGAGTTCGAGCAAGCGGCCGCCCTGCTCGCTGGCGAGCAGGAGAGGGGGTCGTTCACGCAAGGCGAAGCATCCTCCAAGGCCGGCTGAGAGTCACGGCTTGCAGCACTGGCCGTTGTTGCTCCCGTCCTCCACTCCGCCGTCCAGCAGCCTCGGCGACGGGCTCCCGGCTTCCGGCCCGCTGATGCTGTCGTTGGCCGAGCACGCCGAGGCCGCGAGGATGATCGTCACCGCGATGAGGGACGTTAGGGTACGCATCGTCGATCTCCTTCGTTGGTAGGGATGGGCATTCGTCTCGAGCGTTGTCGCTGCGCGGGCTAGTTGTTGCTTCCGTCCTCCACCCCGCCGTCGTCCTGGAGGGCTGCCCGAGTGGACGCCGCCTCAGGGGCGGTGAGCATCCGGCTGTCGGCGCAGGCACCGGCGACCAGAACGAACGTCAAGGCGAACAGGCAGGCGATCCGCCGCATTGCGGCCTCCTCGTATGAGGTGTGAAGAAGGGAACTGCGGGAAGGTCGAACCGGCCGAAGCCTAGACGACTGTTTTCGGGGGTGTCAATCGAATCTCTCCGATGCCCCCCGGGTACTCCTTCCCCGGTCCTCAGGGGAGGCGGTCCGCTCCCCGACGTGACTCACCCCCGCTCCGCGCGCGGAGTCCGCCCCTCCGGCCTCCTGGCCCCTTCGTTCCGCCCCCATCCCGCCCGTCGCCGCAGCGATGAGCCGTCGGTGCCGCCGGCTTAGCTTCCGCACCGCTCTCGCTCGCAGGCTCGCCGTCCATCGAACCCGAAGCGCGGGGCTGGTCCGAGGCCCGAGGAGTCTCGCCCGTGATCGAGGTCGATGACCTGCGGAAGGAGTACGACGGCACCGTCGCGGTCGACGGCGTCACCTTCCACGCGCGGGAGGGCGAGATCTTCGGCCTGCTGGGACCGAACGGGGCGGGCAAGTCCACCACGATCGGATGCATCTCCGGCCTCTTCGATCCCACCGCCGGCCGCGTCAGGGTGCTGGGGCGCGACGTCGTTCGGGAGGGGGTCGCGGCACGCGCCGCGCTGGGGGTCGTCCCGCAGGAGATCGCGCTCTACGAGGAGATCTCTGCGACGGAGAACCTGGAGTACTGGGCCGGCGCGCAGGGCCTCGGTGGCGCGGCCCTGCGCCGCCGCATCGCGGAGGTGCTCGAGCTCACCGGGCTGGTGGACCGCGCGCGCGAGCCGGTCAAGCGGTTCAGCGGCGGCATGAAGCGGCGCCTGAACTTCGGCTGCGGGATCGTGCACGCGCCGCGCGTGCTGCTGCTCGACGAGCCCACGGTGGGCGTGGACCCGCAGAGCCGTGTGCGCCTGCTGGACCTGGTCCGGGAGCAGGCGCGGGCGGGCACGTCCGTTCTCTACACGACGCACTACATGGAGGAGGCCGAGGGGCTCTGCGACCGCCTCGCCATCGTCGACCACGGGAAGGTGATCGCCCTCGGCACGCTGGCCGAGCTGCGCGAGCGGCTGGGTGGCCGCGACGCCCTGCGCCTGGCCGGCCGCTTCGAGCCCGCCGCCACCGCCGCGGCAGTCGTGGCCATGCACGACGTGGAGCTGGTCCAGGTCACCGAGGGCGAGCTGGTGCTGGCCCTGCCGGAAGCCTCGCGCCGGCTTCCGGCGGTATTCGCCGCACTCGCCGGAGCCGGGGCCGAGGTCCGCGAGACGACCCTGACCCGACCCAGCCTCGAGAGCCTGTTCATCCAGCTCACGGGCCGGGAATTGCGCGACGAGCGGTGAGCTTCCTCCTGGCGAGCGCCGTCAAGGACCTGCGCCGCAGCCGCCGCGACCCGCTCGCACTCGCGATGTGGGCCGGCATACCGCTGATCGTGGGCCTGCTGATGCGACTCGCCTTCGGCGGGGACGACGCCGCTCCGGTGGCCCGCCTCCTGGTGGCGGACCGGGACGACACGATCGTCAGCTCCATCCTGGTGGGCGCCTTCGGCCAGGGAGAGCTCGCGGACCTGGTCGAGGTGGAGCCGGTCGAGGAGGACGCCGGCCGGCGGCGGCTCGACCGCGGCGACGGCTCGGCGCTGCTCGTCATCCCGCCCGGCTTCGGGGCGGCGATCCTCGGCCGTGACCGCGTGACGCTGCTCCTGCTCACGAACCCCGCCCAGCGCGTGCTCCCGGGAATCCTGCAGGAGCTCCTCGAGACGCTGGTCGAGGCCGCCACGTTCGCGCAGCGCATCCTCCGGGAGCCGCTCGCGCGGGTGGACGCCGGCCCGGCGGCCGGAGCCGCGACCTTTCCGGATTCCACCGTCGCCTCCGTCAGCGTCGCGGTGAACGACCTGATCGAGCGCGTCGAGCCCTACGCCTTCCCACCGGCGATCGACCTGCGCGTCCTTGAGCCGAACGCCGGGGCGGCGGAGGAGCGCGGCTTCGCCGAGCTCTTCTTCCCCGGCATGCTCTTCCTGGCCCTGCTGTTCCTGGCGCGGGCGCTGAGCGGTGACGTGTGGCGCGAACGGTCCCTGGGGACGCTGCGGCGGGTCGCCACCACGCCGCAGCGACTCTCGGTGTTCCTGGGCGGCAAGCTCCTGGCGGGCGGACTCGTGGGCACTGGCGTGGCACTGGTGGGAGTCGCGGCCGGCCGGTGGGTGTTCGGGATCCAGCTCGCGAACCTGCCCCTCGCCGTCTCGTGGATGGGACTCTCGTCGGCGGCGCTCCTGGCCCTTTTCCTCCTCGTCCAGATGCATGCGGGAAGCGAGCGCGGCGGGGACTTGCTGACGAGCTTCCTGGTCTTTCCCCTTGCGATGGCGGGTGGAAGCTTCTTCCCCTTCGAGGTGATGCCCGACTGGCTCGCCGCCGCCGGTCGGCTCACGCCCAACGGCTGGGCGCTCACGCAGCTGACGTCGATCTTCCGCGACGAGGTGGACCCCGGCCGTCTCGCCGCGGCGGTGACCGGCCTGTCGTGCGCGGGGGCAGTGGCGCTGGCAGTCGGCGTCGCTCGTCTGCGGCGCGGCCTCGGCCGTGGCTGAGGCGCTCGTCAGGCCGCTCTCCCACCCGCGGGCACCTCGGCCGCCGGGGCTCCTCGGCGCGGCATGGTTCGTGGCCCGGCACGACGTCGCGTACCTGCTGCGCCAGCGCGAGACGCTCCTCTGGACGTTCGTCATGCCGCCCGTGTTCTTCTTCTTCATCGGGACCATCACGGGCGGCTTCGGAGGAGACGGGGTGGATCCGGAGCCGCTCGAGCTGCGCGCGGGCGCCGGAGCGGGCTTTCTCGCGGACGAGCTCGCTCTGCGCCTGGAGCGGCAGGACTTCCGGATCGTCCGCTCGGCCGCCGACGGCAGCGCCCGCACGAGCGCTTCCGAGCCGCGGGAGGACGCGGCGCGCCTCGCCCTGCCCGCGGGGTTCACCGATTCCGTGCTGGCCGGCCGGTCCACCCGGGTGGAGCTCACGCCCGCCGGTGAGGCCGGAATGGAGGCGGACTACGCGAGGGTGCGGGTCGCGCGCGCGGTGTACGGCCTGCTGGGCGAAGTCGTGCTCGCCGCCGCGAGCGGAGGGCCGGTGACGCGCGCGGCGCTGCAGGAGGCGGCGCGCGAGCCGGCGACGCTGCGGCTCGAGGTGCGGCCGGCGGGGCGCCGGCGCGAGGTCCCCACGGGGTTCGAGCAGGCGGTCCCCGGGACGACGGTCATGTTCACGCTGCTCGTGCTCCTCACGTCCGGCGCGGTGCTGCTGGTCCTCGAGCGGCGCGCCGGCCTGCTCCGCCGGCTCGCCTCCTCGCCCCTGCCACGGGGCGGCGTCGTGCTCGGGAAGTGGACCGGTCGCATGGCTCTCGGTCTGGTGCAGATCGCGGCCGCGGTCGTGACCGGGACCCTGCTCTTCGGCATGCGCTGGGGACCGGATCCGGCGATGGTGGCGGTCGTGCTGTTCGCGTGGGCGGCGCTGGCGGCCACATTCGGTCTCGTGCTCGGCAACGTCGCCCGGACCGAGGGGCAGGCCACGGCGCTCGGCGTCCTCGGCGCCAACCTGCTCGCCGCGCTCGGCGGCTGCTGGTGGCCGATCGAGATCACGCCGGCCTGGATGCAGCGGGTGGCCCTCGCCCTCCCCACCGGCTGGACCATGGACGCGCTGCACCGGCTCGTCAGCTTCGAGGCCGGCGCCGCGAGCGTGCTGGCGCACGTCGCGGTGCTCGCCACGGCCGCGGCGGCCACCGGATGGCTCGGCACGCGCACTTTTCGCTTCCTCTGAGCGCTGCGCGCGCTCCTTGGCACCCCCCCGGCCTTCCTGCGGGGCTCTTCCCGTACGCGTTTAAATGTACGGCCGAGTCCTTAGAGTCGCCGCCTACGCCCGCGGGCACCGGTCCACGCGACGGATCCACTCGGAGAGGCGCGGGTGCCGCTGCAGGGGCATCCACTCGACGAGCACCTGGTGGAAGAGATGGGTGTCGTTCTCCCGCTGCAGGAACGCGTCGCCCAGGAGGCCGTACTTGAGGAACGGGAACGCGACCACGTCGGCCGCCGAGAGCTCGTCGCCCATCAGGTAGTCGCGGCCCGTCAGGAGGCGCTCGAAGAGGTCCAGCCAATCCGTGAGCATGCGCCCGAGCCGCTCGATCCGCTCCGGGTCGGGCGTCGCCGACTCCAGCACCTCGACGATCTCGTTCGGTGGCCGCTTCCACACCCGGTTGAACCAGTCGATGAAGACCTCCATCTCGGCGCGGCGCGCGGGGTCGCGCGGATAGAGCGGCGGGTCCGGGTGGCGCTCCTCGAGGTACTGGAGGATCGCGGCCGAGTCGGTCACCACGCGCTCGCCGTCGAGGAGCACGGGCACGAGCTCCTGACCGCTCACGCGCAGCACCTCGCTCCGATCCGCGGGGTCGATGACGATGGAGTCGACTTCCAGCCCCTTGTGCGCCAGGGCCAGGGCCACCCGCTCGACGTTCGTGGAGTGGGGGAAGCGATACAGCTTCAGCATGCGGGGGGCGGAGGGGCGAGCGGCGACCCGCTGGGCGGTGGGCGCCACACGGCGGGGAACCGCAGTCAGGCGACCGGAACGCTCGCCCGCAGCACCATGCGGTTGAGCGCGTCGAGCACCGCGAGAACCGCACCGTGGGCCGAATCCTCCTCGATCAGCGCGCTCCCCACGAGCGTGCGCTGCCGGCCTTCGCGTCCCAGGTTGCGGAGGCACGCGACCGCGATCGAGCCCACGGGCGTCTCCACGATCTGGAAGTGCTCCAGGGAGAGCGCGACGTTGCGCTCCAGGAAGGACTCCAGGGCGTCGCAGGCGGCGCGCGCGGCGAGGCGCGGCCGGCTGCGCGCGGTCGACGTGTCCGTCGCGGTGCCGGAGAACGTCTCGCCGCCCCAGTCCAGGAACACCTCGGCCTTCACCTTGAAGGGCGCTTCGTTCGTGAAGGCGACCTCCAGGAAACGCACGCGGGAGGGGCTCCGCGCGAGTGCGGGGATGTCGAGCGTGGTGCCGCCCTGCCTGCCGGAGTTGTCCATCCGCACCTGGGCCACCGAGATCACGCGGTGGTCCACGTCGACCCCGAGGGCGGCCTTGAGCAGGCTCTCGACGTTCCGGACCGTGGCCTTGGGATTCACGTTGTCGGGCGCCACGAGGTGGATCTCCGTGATCGTCCCGTGGGGGTCCAGCGCCACCTTGGCGGCACGCACCTCGGGAAGGGAGCGCAGCACGCTCTCGATCTTCTCGGGAGTCACGGAACGTCCGTTCGTGGCCATGGGAGCGGGGGACCAACGGGAGGTGCGGGCGACAATCTAAGTAGCGTGCGCGCCGGAGTCACGAATCGTCTCGCGCGCCGCCGGAGCGCCGAGATCGAGAGGGGCTCAGACGCGGTCGGCGACCTTCTCGAGCACTTTCTGGCGCAGGATGCGCTTGCGTTCCTCGTCGCCCGGAATGGTGCTCTGGAGGAGCGAGTCACGGCTGCGGACGATCTGAGCGAGCTGCGCGCGCTCGGCGTCGAGCTCCTCGGCGCTCGCGGCTCCACCGGCCAGCACGGTGACCACGTCGCGCTCGACGTGCAGGAAGCCTTCGTCGACGGCAAAGTAGAGATAGCTGCCTCCGCGCTTGGCGCGGAACTCCCCGATACCCAGCAGCGCGATCATGGGGGCGTGCCGCGGCAGGATCCCGATCTGCCCGTCCCACGCCGTGGCGACGACGGAGTCCACCGGCTCGTCGAACACGACTCGCTCGGGCGTGATGATCCTAAGCTGCAAACGACCGTCTTCCATCGTCCGATCTCCTCAGGGTTCTCGTGCCTTTGGCTTAGGCCCACCCGGCCGCGTGCCGTCCCCGCCGTCTACCACCACCGGACGCCCGGGCGCCGGATCGGCGACCCGGTAGAGCCAGAGCTCGCCCCAGCGGTCGGCCCGATGCAGGACGAGACGCGCGTGCGCTCGCGCCCAGGCCAGGCCCGGATCGCCAGGCCAGCGCTGCACCTGCGCGGAATGGAAGAGCACGTACTCGTACTCGCCCGAGGCCAGCCGCTCCAGGAGCTCCGGCGGCAGGTCGCCGCGTGGGTAGCGGTCCACGTCCAGCCGGGGGTCGTACCACTCGACGATCGGCGAGTAGAAGGCCAGCACCCGCGGTCGCTCGCCGCGAGCGGCTTCCGTCGCCTCCAGCAGCGTCTCGGCCGCCTCGCGGTAACCGGTGGCGCCGGGGATCGCGACGGTGGCGGCGTAGGGGACCGTCGGCAGCGCCACTGCCGCGGTGCCCGTCACCGCCGCGATCGTGACACCGCGCAACGCGAACACGCGCCGCGCTCGGCGCGCCGCCGCCAGCGCCTCCGCGATCAGGAAGGGCAGCAGCAGCAGGGCCGCCAGGCCGAAATAGACCGTGTACACCGTGTCCAGCACGTGGCCGACCAGCAGCGCTCCGAGCGCGATCCCGAAGAGCGCCACCGCCGGGAAGCTCGTGTGCGTGACGTCCCACCGGCGCGAGGCCACCAGCGCCACGACCGCGACGGTCTCGAGCATGAAGAGGCCCAGGTAGGCGGGCATCTGCTGGACGTACCAGTCGACGTACGCGATGGGCGGCGCATCGGGCACGGTCGCCCCGCGCCAGTAGACCGGGTGCTCGAGGTAGCCGAGATAGTGCACGAGGTTCCGGACCAGCGAGAGCTTGAGGATACCCGCGAGCCACGTGACCCCCACGACCAGCGGGATGAGCGCGAGCCCCAGGCGCACCGGCCGCGTGACCTGGACTCGCGGGCCGCGGGCGATCCAGAGCCATGGGTTCGGGCGCAGGGCCAGCGCCACCAGCAGCGTCGCCAGCAGCAACAACGCGTACTCCATCACCGCGAACCCCAGCGCCACTCCCGCGAACGCCACGAGCAGCGTGCCGGTCTCGAGCCTGCGGAAGGCGCGCACCGCCGCGAGGGCCGTGGCCGCGAAGACCAGCACCAGGGCCGCGTGCCACGAGCCCCACTGGCTCGCGTAGACGTGGGCCGGATAGACGGCCAGGAGGATCGCCGCGAGCGCCGCCGTCCACGCCGGGACCTCCGGCGCCGCCCAGCGGAAGCCGGCCATCAGGACCAGCACCGTGAGCGCGCCGAAGACCACCGAGGGCGCCCGCAGCGCCACCTCGTCGCGCCCGAGCACCTCGAGCGACGCCATCTGGAGGAAGGTCACCAGCGGCGGGTGCTCGTGGCGCATTTTCCTCAACCCCGGCGCGTCGAGCCAGTTCGCCAGGAACCCCTGTTCCGCCGCCCGCGCGTACGACGCCTCGTCCGTCGTCAGCGGCCGTCCCAGGTTGACCCGCAGCGACACCGTCAGCGTCAGCACCGCCGCCACCAGCGCCCACCACAGCACGCGAGGCGCCGCGCTCACCGTGCCGCCAGGCGCTCCGAGCTGCGCCGATCGATCTCCGGCGGCGCCTACTCCTGCATGCGCTTGGCGTTCTCGACCACCTCCGAGATGTCCCCCACCATGTAGAACGCCTGCTCCGGCAGGTCGTCGTGCTGCCCGTCCACGACCTCGCGGAACGAGCGGATCGTGTCCTCCAGCTTCACGTACTTGCCGGCGCGCCCCGTGAACGCCTCGGCCACGTGGAACGGCTGCGAGAGGAACTTCTGGAGGCGCCGCGCGCGGGCCACGAGGACCTTGTCCTCCTCCGAGAGCTCGTCGATCCCCAGGATCGCGATGATGTCCTGCAGGTCCTTGTAGCGTTGCAGCGTGCGCTGCACCAGCCGCGCGACGGCGTAGTGCTCCTCGCCAAGGAACTGCGGGTCCATGATCCGGCTCGTGGAGTCGAGCGGGTCCACGGCCGGGTAGATGCCGATCTCGGCGATCTGGCGCGAGAGCACCGTCGTGGAGTCCAGGTGCGTGAAGGCCGTCGCCGGCGCGGGGTCGGTCAGGTCGTCGGCGGGCACGTAGATCGCCTGCACGGACGTGATCGAGCCCTTCTTCGTGGACGTGATCCGCTCCTGCAGCTCGCCCATCTCGGTGCCCAGCGTGGGCTGGTAGCCCACCGCCGAAGGCATCCGGCCGAGCAGCGCGGAGACCTCCGAGCCCGCCTGGGTGAAGCGGAAGATGTTGTCGATGAAGTAGAGCACGTCGGCCCCCGACTCGTCGCGGAAGTACTCCGCGAGCGTCAGGCCCGTGAGGCCCACGCGCAGTCGCGCGCCGGGCGGCTCGTTCATCTGGCCGTAGCAGAGCACCGCCTTGTCGAGCACGCCCGACTCCTTCATCTCGAGCCACAGCTCGTTCCCCTCGCGAGTGCGCTCGCCGATGCCCGAGAATACCGAATAGCCGCCGTGGTGCATGGCGATGTTGTGGATGAGCTCCATGATGATGACGGTCTTGCCCACGCCCGCGCCGCCGAAGAGGCCGGTCTTGCCGCCGCGCACGTAGGGCGCCAGCAGGTCCACGACCTTGATGCCGGTCTCGAAGACCTCGGTCTTGGGGTCCAGCTCGGGGAACGACGGCGGCTCGCGGTGAATCGGCCAGCGCTCCTCGGCCTGCACGGGACCCAGTTCGTCGATCGGCTCGCCGAGCACGTTGAAGATCCGTCCCAGGACGCCCTTGCCGACGGGGACCGAGATCGGCGCTCCCGTGTTCACGACCTCCATCCCGCGCACCACGCCGTCGGTGGAGCTCATGGACACCGCGCGCACCCGGTTTCGGCCGAGGTGCTGCTGCACCTCCGCGACCAGATGCACCTCCTGCGCGCCCTCGGTCGCCTCGGAGTCCAGCCGCAGCGCGGTGTGGATCTCCGGCAGCTGATGGGGCTCGAACTCCACGTCGAGCACCGGGCCGATCACCTGCACGACGCGGCCGGTCGTGAGGGCGGCCCCGCCGTCTTCCGTCTTCGGGATCGGCCGCTCGGCCGTGGCCGCAGCGGGCTGGGCTGACTGGTCCATCGTTCCTCCTCTGACGTCGTGGCGGTCTCGGCGATGGCCCGCCGCGTGGGCG
This sequence comes from Gemmatimonadota bacterium, assembly GCA_046262075.1. Lineage (GTDB taxonomy): Bacteria > Gemmatimonadota > Gemmatimonadetes > JACCXV01 > JACCXV01 > JBHENL01. The sequence continues at coordinate 8,364 of JBHENL010000196.1, read as the reverse complement.
TGTCCATGGCCGCGAGCCGCCGGGGCCGGGCTAGCTAGCTCTTGAGCGCCTCGGAGCCCCCCATCAGCTCGGCGAGCTCCTGGGTGATCTGGGCCTGGCGCGCCCGGTTGTACGTGCGGTTCAAGGCATCGACGAGATCGCTTGCGTTGTCGGTGGCGTTCTTCATCGCCGTGCGCCGAGCGCCGTGCTCCCCCGCCGCGCTCTCGGTCAGCGCGTGGTAGACGGCGTTGCGGATGTAGAGCGGCAGGAGCTGGGTGAAGATCTCCTCGGGCGAGGGCGTGAGCAGGTAGATCGGGCGGACCCCCTCGCCCCGCTCCTCCTGGGAGGCGCCGCCGCGGCCCGCCGGGCGCGCCTCGCCGCGGGCAGCCTCACCCGCGCGGCCGCCGACCTCCGCGCCGACCGGCAGGATGCGCTCCACCCAGGGTGGCGTGTCCACCGGCGAGTTGAAGCGCGAGAACACGAGCCAGACCTCGTCGGCCTCGCCGCTCGTGAACGCCTGGATCACGACCGGCGCGACCCGGTCGGCCTCCTCGAACGACGGCCGGTCGGAGAGGTCGGTCCAGAGGTTCTCGGGGACGACTCCCCGGTAGCGCAGCGCCGTCGCGCCCTTGCGGCCGGCGACGTGCAGCCGCACGGCCAGGCCCTGGCCCTCCAGCTCCGCCTTCAGCGCCAGCGCCCGCTTCACGAGGTTGAAGTTGAACGCCCCCGCGAGGCCGCGGTTCGACGTGAACAGGAAGACCGCGGCCGTGCGCGGCTCGGGAGCCCGGCGCAGCAGCGGGTGCTCGATCTCTCCCGGGTCCACGTCGAGCGCGCCGATCACTGCCTGCAGCATCTCGGCGAAGGGCCGCGCAGCGACGACCCGGTCCTGGGCGCGCTTCAGCTTCGAGGCGGAGACCATCTCCATCGTCTTCGTGATCTGGCGCGTGTTGCGAACCGACTTGATCCGCCGCCGGAGCTGCTGGACCTTGCCCATCTAGCGTCCGCCTCCCGGGACGGCGCGCGCGACCACCTAAGCCGCCGCCGCCGGCGCGCGCTCCTTGGCGGGCTTGAAGCCCTTGCCGAACTCGGCGATGGCCTCATCCAGACCCTGCGTCACCTCGTCCGTCAGCTCCTTCGTCTCGCGCAACCTCTGCAGCGGCTGGGGACGCTGGTCGCGCAGGAACTCCAGGAACCCTCGCTCGTAGTCGCGCACCGCCATGACGGGGATGGCGTCGAGGTGCCCGCGGGTGCCCGCGTAGATCACGGCGACCTGCTCCTCGACGGGCATCGGCTGGTACTGCGGCTGCTTCAGGAGCTCGACCATGCGCTGGCCGCGCGTGATCTGCTGCTGGGTCGCCCGGTCGAGTTCCGTGCCGAACTGGGCGAAAGCCTCGAGCGCGCGGTACTGGGCCAGGTCGAGCCGCAGCCCGCCGGCCACCTTGCGCATGGCCTTGATCTGGGCGTTGCCGCCCACGCGCGAGACCGAGATGCCGACGTCGATGGCCGGCCGCACGCCGGCGTAGAAGAGGTCGGGCACGAGGTAGATCTGGCCGTCGGTGATCGAGATCACGTTGGTGGGGATGTACGCCGAGACGTCGCCGGCCTGGGTCTCGATGATCGGCAGCGCCGTCAGCGATCCGCCGCCCTGCTCATCCGAGAGCTTCGCGGCGCGCTCGAGCAACCGTGAGTGCAAGTAGAACACGTCCCCGGGATATGCCTCGCGGCCCGGCGGCCGCCGCAGCAGCAGGGAGAGCTGGCGGTACGCGCTGGCCTGCTTCGAGAGGTCGTCGTAGACGCAGAGCGTGTGGCGGTTCTCCTCGTACATGAAGTGCTCGGCCATCGCACAGCCGGCGTAGGGCGCGATGTACTGCATCGGCGCGGGATCCGCGGCCGTGGCCGAGACCACGATCGTGTGGTCGAGCGCCCCCATCTCCTGCAGCTTGTCCACGACCGCGGCCACGGTGGAGGCCTTCAGGCCGATCGCGACGTAGACGCAGATCACGTCGCCGCCGCGCTGGTTGATGATGGTGTCGATCGCCACGGCGGACTTGCCGGTGCCGCGGTCGCCGATGATCAGCTCGCGCTGGCCCCGACCGATGGGGATCATCGAGTCGATGGCCTTGATGCCGGTCTGGAGCGGCTCCTTCACGGGTTGGCGGAAGACGATCCCCGGGGCGAGAAACTCCAGCGGCCGGGTGGCCTGCGTCTCGATGGGGCCCTTCCCGTCGAGGGGTTGCCCGAGCGGGTTCACGACGCGCCCGAGGAGCGCCTCGCCGGCGGGCACTTCGAGCACGCGACCGGTGCGCCGCACGGGATCGCCTTGCTCGATGCCGACGTCCTCGCCCATGATCACCGCACCGATGTTGTCCTCCTCGAGGTTCAGCGCGAGCCCGAAGACTCCCTCCCCGAAGTCGAGCATCTCGCCGGCCATCGTGCGCGGCAGCCCGTGGACGCGCGCGATGCCGTCGCCCACCTCCAGGACGGTGCCCACCTGGTCGATGTCGAGCTCGGCGGCGTAGCGCTCGATCTCGCGCTTGAGGATCTCGGTGATCTCAGCGGGTCGGATCTTCATGCGAACCTCGGACTCGGGGACGGTAGGTTGCGGGTCACGTCGTGGCGGCGGCCCCCGCGCGGGCGCCGGCCAGCATGCGCTCGCGCAGGTTCTCGAGACGGGTGCGGACGCTGCCGTCGATGCGCAGGTCGCCGACCTGCACGACGACGCCGCCGAGCAGCGACGGGTCGAGCGACTCCTCGAGCACGACTCGACGCCCGGTGGCCCGCGCGAAGGTCTCGCTCAGCCGCCCGCGCAGCTCGTCGCCCAGGGGTGCGGCCGAGGTGACCGCCAGGGTTTCCTGGTTGCGCAGCTCCTCGACCAGATCGAGGAAGGAGTCGAAGACGAGCGGCAGCAGCTCCTGGCGACCGCGGTCCACGACGACCTCGAGGAAACGCAGCGTCTCGCCCGAGAGTCGCGGCCCCAGGCCCCGGCGCAGCAGCGCCTTCTTGTCCCCGGCCTGGATCTCGGGAGCCTCGAGGAACTGGCTGAGCCGCGGCGAGCCGGCGAACGACGTTCGGAGCGACTCCACCTCGCCGGCGACCCGCTCGACGACGTCCTTCTCGCGCGCCAGCTCCAGCAGGGTCTCGGCGTAGACGCGGGCGACGGTGCTCTCGCGCACGGCTCAGCCCTCCTGCCGCGGCGCCGACGAGGCCGAGGCCGGAACTGCGGCCCGGGCGCTCACCGGCGGCCCGAGGCCTCGCGCAGCCGCTCGGGGTCGCTCTCGACCTCGCGCAGGTAGCTCTCGACGAGGCGCCGGTTGCGCTCGTCGTCCAGGCTCTCCTCGATCACCTTGCCCGCCGCCGAGATGGCCAGGTCCACGGCGCGCTCGCGGATCTCCGCCAGGGCCTTCTGCCGCTCCTGGTCGATCTCGGTCCCGGCGCGGGCCACGATCGTCTCGGCCTCGCCGCGGGCGCGCTCGAGCATCTCGGTGCGCACGCGCTCGGAGGCCGCCTTGCTCTCGGCCAGCAGCCGCTGGCCCTCGGCCCGCGCCTCCGCGAGCTGCCGCCGGTACTGCTCCAGCAGCGCCTGTGCCTCGTCGCGCGCGCCCTCGGCGTCGTCCAGCAGCCGCTGGATCCCTTCCTCCCGGGCGCGCATGCTCTCGAGAATCGGCTTCCAGGCGAACTTCCGCAGGACGAGCAGCACGACGACGAAGGTCACGATCGTCCAGATCGCCAGCCCCACGTTCGGGTTCAGCAGGTCCATGGATCAGCTCCGCCGCGGAGCGGGTTCTCGCCGCATCAGGCGCCGGCCTTGAGCGACAGCAGGAAGCACACGACGACCGCGAAGAGCCCCAGCCCCTCGATGAGGGCGGCGGCGATGATCATGTTGTTGCGGATGTCGCCGACCGCCTCGGGCTGACGGGCGATGCCCTCGTTCGCCGGGCCGGCGAGCAGGCCGATCCCGAGTCCCGCCCCGATCACCGACAGTCCGGCGCCGATTCCCGCACCGAGCCACGCGAGTCCGAACTCCATCCGAATCCTCCTGGTTGAATGATCCGCCTCGGGTCGTTCAGAAGACGGGACGGCGTCGATGCCCCCGGGGTGTTCGCCCGCTCCTCAGTGCGGGTGCAGCGCCATGCCGATGTAGAGCGACGTGAGGAACGTGAAGATGAAAGCCTGCACCAGCGCGATGAAGATCTCGAGCAGGTAGACGGCGGCCGCGCCCGCGATCGAGAACGGGGCCACGAAGTAGGTGTTCAGGATGAAGATCAGGCCGAGCAGTGCCAGGATCACGGTGTGGCCGGCGATCATGTTCGCGGCGAGCCGGATCATCAGCGTGAACGGGCGGATGAGGTGACTGATGACCTCGATGACGAAGAGGAGCCCCGCGATCCCGAGGCCGAACAGCTTGCCCACGATCCCGCCCGACTCGAGATGGACGGGGACGAACTGCTTCGCGAAGCCGCGCGGGCCGAGCTTGGCGAGGCTCGAGGTCTCGGCGACGGCGAAGCTGACGAGACCCAGCGTTCCGGTGACGATCCAGTTGCTCGTGGCGGTGGCGCCGAAGGGGAGCAGCCCCAGCAGGTTGGCGAAGAAGATGAAGAAGAGGAGCGTGAGCAGATACGGCACGTAACGCGCCGCCTCCTCCTTGCCGATGTTCCCTTCGGCCACCTCGTCACGCAGGTAGACGACGAAGGCCTCGAAGAAGTTGCCCAGCCCGCGGCGAACCGGCCCCCGCTGGCGCGCCATGGGGATGAAGATCGCGAGCATGAGCGCCGCGGCGAGCCACAGGAACACGACGTGCTTGGTGATCGAGAGATCGATCCCGAGAAGCTCGAGCCTCGGCAGCTCGATCTCGCCGAACGGCTCGAAGTCGAGGGTGTGCGAGTCGCCCAGGTGGTGGACGATGTCGAACTCGCCCTCGTGCTCGGCGGCGCCGGCGGCGGCGTCCCGAGCGGCTTCGTGGGCGACCTGGGCCGTGACGGGCTCCGGGCCGTGTCCCTCGCCTCCCTGGACCGGTGGAGGCGCTGGTCCCGCGACGGCGGCGGACGCTCCGTGCGGCTGCGCGCAGAGGAGCGTCGCGACCACGAGCGCCAGGACCGGACCGACGTGGCCCGGAGCGTGGAGCTGCGCGGAGCGGATGGGAGGTGTCATCGACATCGCTCGGCTCAGGCGCGTTGGCCCGCGCCCCTCCGCACGTCGCGGGGTCGCGCGAGCAGGCGGATCTCGAGCACGGTGAAGACGAAGTGGAAGCCCGCCAGCGCGACGAGCCCGAGAGCGACGTGGGCGGGAGCGATCACGCGGAGCGCCAGCCCATAGAGCCCGACCAGCGCGACCCGTCCCAGGAACAGGCCCACCAGCGCGGCCGCGAAGGCGCGCGCATTCCCGACGCGCGCCCGCGCCAGCGCCGCGAACCCCGCCACGGAGGACGCGGCGGCCAGCGAGCAACCGACCGCGCCGGTCGCGAACGCTGCGGGAGCGACGCGGCCGGCGGCGGAGGCCAGCGCGCCCGCTCCCAGGACCACCGTGCAGATCGCGCCCACCTGCCGGGCGAGCCGCGCGGGCTCGCTCAGGGCCTGCGGTCCGATCCGCTCCGCAGCCCGGTCAGCGTGCGGTAGAGGTGGAAGAACCCGCCGGCCCCTCCCACCAGCGCGCCCAGCAGCGTCAGGACCGGCAGCGTGCCGAGCCGGGTGTCCAGCCAGTAGCCCGCGGCCGTGAACACGAGCATCACCGCCCCGAAGGACAGGCCGGCGGTGGCGTAGAAGCCGACCACGCTCCGCCCCGCTGAGGGATCCTCGGGCCGGGCCGGCTGCGGCCCGTCGGCCGGCGACTCCGGATCCGGCCTGCTACGCATCGAAACGGCCCCGGAAAAAGAGCGGGAAATCTACAGAGGCGGGCCGGAAGATCAAGCCGGCGAAGGCACTTGCGGCAACGTGCCTTGCACGTCCGATCCCGCCGCCAGGCCCACCCGCGGCAGCGCCGGGGGCCCTCGAGACGAAGGTCGTCAGCCCCCCTCCCGCTCGTCCGTCTTCCGCCGCGCGGAGACCACCAGCGACTCCTCGATCAGCGCCACCTGGCGGCCACGGGCACTCACCGCGACGCGGCCGACGCACAGCGACTGCCGCCGCCGGATCGTGGCCGAGTAGGTCAGGACGGCGTCTTGGGGGCGGACCGGGCTGCGGAACTCCGCGCCGACTCGCACGAGCCGCGGGTCTCCCCGCATCCCGTTCTCCCAGGCCCAGAGCGCGATCGTCTGCCCCGCGGCCTCGACGATCAGGCTCCCCGGGAAGATGGGGTCACCGGGGAAGTGCACGCCGAAGACCCAGTGGCCCGCCAGATCGGTCTCGCAGACGATGCCCTGGGGGGACAGGTCGATCACCCGGTCGACCTGGAGCATCTGCCCCACGGGCAGGTAGATGCCCGGGAACTCGGAGATGTGTCGGGGGCGCCCGGCAGCCGCCGGTTGAGGGCGCAAAGACCCGGGCTGCGAGGCGGAGGAGGGCTCGAGACTCACGGGGACCGAAGATTGACCCTCCTCCCGGCGCGCGCTACCCATTCGCAAGTCCTCTGCTTCCAATCACCTGCGGAGCCGAATGACGGAACGGCTGCTGGCCGTCGAGGCCTTCCCGGCCGCCGCCGAGCGCACGCTCGTCCCGCTGCGCGTGAACGGTGAGCTCCACACGCCGGTCTTCGCGGCCCACGAGACGCTGCTCGAGGTGCTCCGCGAGGAGCTGCGCCTGACCGGCACGAAGCACGGCTGCGAGCTGGGCGAGTGCGGCACCTGCACGGTGCTGGTGGACGGCCGTCCGGTGCTCTCGTGTCTCATGCTCGCACTCGAAGCCGCCGGGCGCGAGATCACCACCATCGAGGGGCTCGCCCGCGGCCCCGAGCTGCACCCGCTGCAGCAGGCGTTCACCGAGCTCGGCGCCGCCCAGTGCGGCTACTGCACGCCCGCCTTCCTGCTCGCCGCCGCCGCGCTCCTCGAGACGGAGCCCCGCCCCTCGCGGGAGCGGATTCGCGAGGCGCTGGCGGGGAACCTGTGCCGCTGCACGGGCTACGTGAAGATCTACGAGTCCGTGGAGCTCGCGGCTGAGCGCATGGCGGCCGCCCGGTGACGACCCGCGTCGTCGGGCAGCCGCTGCCCAAGGTCGACGCGCAGGCCAAGGTGACGGGGCAGACGCTCTTCGCGGACGACCTGTTCCTCCCGCGCATGCTGCATGCGAAGATCCTGCGCGCGACGCGTCCGCACGCGCGCATCCGCTCCATCGACGTCTCCCGCGCCCGATCGCTCCCCGGTGTCGAGTCCGTGCTGCTCGGGCGCGAGCTCCCGATCTCCTTCGGCATCCTTCCCGTCAGCCAGGACGAGCATGCGCTGTGCATCGACAAGGTGCGCTTCGTGGGCGATCCGGTCGCGGCGGTCGCCGCGGTGCGCGAGGAGGTCGCCGAGGCCGCGCTCGAGCTGATCGAGGTCGAGTACGAGCCGCTCGAGGCGGTGGGCTCGATCGAGGCGGCCCTGCGCGCCGAGGGCGACGCCCATCACGCGAACGCCTTCGACCACGGCGCGCCGCGGGAGCCGATCCAGGATTACGGCGACGGGCTGCGGCTGGATGGGGACCGCGGCGCGGGTGACGGCGCGGCGGCTCGGGTCGAGCAGGCCGGCGCTCGCTCCTCCGGGAACGGGGCGTCGCCGTCGGATGGCGCCGCGGCCGACATCCACAAGCTCGTGGCACTCGAGTTCGGCGACGTGGAGGCGGGGTTCGCGGAGTCCGACGGGGTGCGGGAGGACCTCTTCTTCTACCAGGGGAACACGCACCTGGCGATGGAGCAGCACGCGGCGCTCGCGCAGGCGACGCCGGACGGAAAGGTGACGCTGTGGACCTCCTCGCAGACGCCGCACTACGTGCACCGCGCGCTGGCCAGGGTCCTCGAGATGCCGCCCGCCAGGATCCGCGTGATCGCCACGCCGAACGGCGGCGGCTTCGGCGGGAAGAGCGACCCCTTCTCGCACGAGATCGTCGTCGCGAAGCTCTCCCTGATGACCGGAAGGCCGGTGAAGATCTGCCTCACGCGGGAGGAGGTCTTCTACTGCCACCGCGGCCGGCACCCGGTGCTCATGTGGGTGAAGACGGGTTATCGCAGGGACGGCGCCATCACCGCGATGCATTTCCGCTCGTACCTGGACGGCGGCGCCTACGGCAGCTACGGGGTGGCCTCCACCTACTACACGGGCGCCCTGCAGACCGTCACGTACGAGGTGCCGCGCTACAAGTTCGAGGGCGTGCGCGTCTTCACGAACAAGCCGCCCTGCGGGCCCAAGCGGGGCCACGGCACGCCGCAGCCGCGCTTCGCGCTCGAGGTCCAGCTCGACAAGATCGCCGAGGAGCTCGGCCT
>JBHENL010000195.1:0-5001 GCA_046262075.1 Gemmatimonadota bacterium | reverse complement strand
ATCCCGAAGCAGACCAGGATCCCCAGGATCGGCACGAGCGGCACGAGCGGCGTGCGGAACGGCCGCTCGCGGTCGGGCTCCTTCACGCGCAGGTACCAGACGCCGGCGCAGACGATCACGAAGGCCAGCAGCGTGCCGATCGAGACCAGCTCGCCGAGGATGGTGATCGGGAGCGCGCCGGCGACCAGCGCGCAGACCACGCCGGTCAGGATCGTGGTGATGTACGGTGTCCGGAAGCGCGGATGCACCTTGCCGAAGACCGGCGGCAGCAGCCCGTCGCGGGACATCGAGTAGAAGATGCGCGGCTGCGCCATGAGCATGACGAGCATGACGGAGGAGAGCCCCGCGATGGCCCCGATCTTCACCATGTCCTGCAGCACCGGGATGCCCACCCGCTCGATCCCGACGGCGATCGGCTCGGGCACGTTGAGCAGGCTGTAGGGCACCATCCCCGTGAGGATCCCCGACACGAGGATGTAGAGGACGGTGCAGATCACGAGCGAGCCGAGGATGCCGATGGGCATGTCGCGTTGCGGGTTGTTGGCCTCCTGAGCGGTGGTCGAGACCGCGTCGAAGCCGATGTAGGCGAAGAAGATCACGCCCGCCGCGCGCAGGATGCCGGACAGGCCGTAGTGGCCGAAGGCGCCTTCGTTCGGGGGGATGAAGGGCGTCCAGTTATCGGAAGCCACGGACGGGTTGTCGAACAGGAACCAGGCGCCCGCGAGGATGAAGGCGAGGATCACGAAGAGCTTGACCACGACGATCACGTTGTTGAATCGCGCCGACTCCTTGATGCCCACCACGAGCAGCGCCGTGACGGCGGCGATGGCGAGCACCGCGACCAGGTTGAAGACACCCGTGGCGTGCGGCAGCGTGGCGATGTCGATCCCCTGCGTCGCGAGCTGCTCGCTGAGCTGGCCGGTGATCTGCACCCAGCTGTCGGACTGCGGGACCTGCACCAGATCCACGCCGTAGGCGTTCGACCACTGCGGCGGGATGTGGATCCCGAGGTCGCGCAGGAACGAGACCACGTACCCCGACCAGCCGACCGACACGGTCGCCGCCCCGAAGAGGTATTCCAGGATCAGGTCCCAGCCGATGATCCAGGCGATGAGCTCGCCCAGCGTCGCGTAGCCGTACGTGTACGCGGACCCCGCGATCGGGATCATCGAGGCGAACTCCGAGTAGCACAGCCCGGCGAACGCGCAGCCCACGCCGGCGAGGATGAAGGCCAGCACGAGCGCCGGCCCGGCGTACTGCGCGGCGGCGAGACCCGTCAGGACGAAGATGCCGGTACCGATGATCGCACCGATGCCGAGTGCCACCAGGTTGACCGGACCGAGCGCGCGCTTGAGGGCGTGCTCGCCCTCGGAGAACGCGTCGGCGCGCAGCTGGTCGATCGACTTCCGCGCGAAGAGGCTCAAGGCAGTGTCTCCTCGTGAAGTGTGGAGGGCGCGCACGCCGGGAGGCGGGATGGCCCGCCGGGGGCGCGGCCCGACGTCAGCCCCCAGGCGGCTCCAGCGCCGCTTCGCGAAAGACGGGTGCCGCGCGCACGGAACGCAGCGCCAGCCAGACCAGGCTCGCGGAGAGGATCAGCAGGACCACGGCCGAGAGGCCGATCACGCCGCTCGGGCTCGCCAGCTGGGTCGCGGCGAGCCCGTCCATGACGTGCAGGACCAGGGACGAGACGGTCACCGCCAGCAGGAAGAGCAGCGGGTAGAGCGCGACGGACGGGCTGCGGCCCGTGCGGTACAGCCAGACCGCGATGCCGGTGAGGGTGAGCGCGGCGAGGAGCTGGTTGCTCGTCCCGAAGAGGGACCAGACCGCGGCGTAGGCATCCTCGGGCAGGAGCAGGAGGAAGGCCGCGGCAGGCACGATCGTGGCGGCGGTGGCGGCGTAGCGCCCGAGGCTGCCCTTCCAGCCGAAGAGCTCCTGCAGGATGTAGCGCGCCAGCCGCGTCGTGACGTCGAGCGTGTCGTAGATGAAGGTGGTGAGCGCGAGGAAGCCGAAGGCGGTCGCCAGCCCGATCGGCACCCCCACCACCGACAGGAAGCGCGCGATCCCCGAAGCGAAGATCTCGTCGGGCTTCCCGCCCTGCGTGCCGATCATCACCGTCGAGAGCGCGATCAGCGCCACGACGCCCTCGGCGAGCATCGCACCGTAACCCACGAGCGGCGCGTCGCGCTCGTTCGAGAGCTGCTTCGAGGTGGTCCCGCTGCAGACCAGGCCGTGAAAGCCCGAGCACGCGCCGCAGGCGATCGTGACGAACAGGATCGGGAAGAGCGGCCCGTGATCCGCGTTGCGGAAGCCCAGAAACGCCGGCGACTGGACCGTGAGCCCGCCGAACAGGAGCCCCACCACGCCTGCGGCGAGGAAGCCGTAGAGCAGGAAGCCGCCGAGGAAGCCGCGCGGCTGCAGCAGCAGCCACATCGGGAGCACCGCGGCGATGAAGCAGTAGGCGAGGATCAGCAGGTCCCAGGTCTTTCGCGGGCTCGTCGCGGCGAGCTCCGGGAGCGCGATCGGCGCCTGCTGTCCGGCCCAGATCGCCCCGAGCAGGAGCGGGCCGAAGATCAGCGCGGCCATCCAGGCGGAGATCGGCCGCGCCCGCAGGACCAGCCCCAGCGTCACGGCCAGGCCGAGGTAGAGGAGCGACGAGGTCGCGACGCCACCCCCGAACTCGGCCTGCGTGAAGAGCGACGCGGTGATGTCCGTGAACGCGACGATGACGTAGAGCAGCGCGATCCAGATGAACGCGAGGAAGCCCAGGAACGCGGAGCGGCCGACGTGCTCGCGCATCACGTCGGCCACCGATCGGGCGCCGTGGCGCACCGAAGCGACGAGGCTCGCGAAGTCGTGAGCGGCGCCGAGGAAGACGCACCCGAGCGCGATCCAGAGCAGCGCGGGCACCCAGCCGAACCACAGGGCGGCCAGGATCGGGCCGATGATCGGCCCCGCGGCGCTGATGGCGCTGAAGTGCTGGGCGAAGAGGAACCCCGGACGCGACGGCACGTAGTCCATGCCGTCCTCGAGCACGCAAGCCGGGGTCGGCCGGGCGGGATCGATCGCGAGACGGCGGGCGAGGAAGCGCCCGTAGACGAGGTATCCCGCCCCGTACAGCGCGAGCACGGGAAGGATCACGAGCAGGAGGGGCATTCTCGGGCGCGCGCGGTGAGCCGGTTGCGGGGCGTAACGTACCGTTCACCAAGGGGATGGACAAGGTGAACAGCCGAGGGGTTTCCGCCGGGTTTACGAGCGCGGCTGGCCGCCCTAGGCTATCGGCGTGAACTCACGCTGGGATGATGCCGCGGCCCACGGGCTGTCCGACCTCGACCAGCTCGTCTATGCCTCGCGCCTGATCGGCGCCGAAGCGTCGCTCGTCCTCTGGGGGGGTGGCAACACCTCCATCAAGCGCGTCGAGCACGATCATCGGGGCCGCGAGGTGCGCGTGCTTCGCGTCAAGGGCAGCGGCTCCGATCTCAAGAACGTTCAGAGGCGGGACTTCCCCGCGCTCCGGATCGACGAGCTCCAGGCGCTGCGCGAACGCGACGACGTGGGGGACCAGGAGATGGTCGACTACTTCGCTCGCGCGCTGCTCGACCCGGCGAGCCCGCGCCCGTCCATCGAGACGCCGCTCCACGGCTTTCTCCCCATGGAGGCGGTGATCCACACGCACGCCGACGCCATCGTCGCGCTGACCAACAACGACCGCTGCGCGGAGGTGCTGAAGGAAGTCTACGGCGAGGAGATCGTGGCGGTGCCCTATCTGCGGCCGGGCTTCCCTCTCGCGAAACGGGTGGCCCGCGTCTTCGAGGACCATTCGCGGGCGCGGGCGATCCTGCTCGAGAAGCACGGGACCATCTGCTGGGGAAGGACGATCAAGGAGGCCTATCTCGCCACCCTCGAGCTGATCAGCCGCGCCGAAGAAGCCGTCGCCCATCGGGCGAGAGGGCGGACCCGCTTCGGGGGCGTCGCCGTGGCGGCGCCGTCACCCGAGGATCGCCGGCGCGTCGCCATCGCCGTGGCTCCGAGGTTGCGCGGCCAGCTGAGCCGCGACCGCCGCGTGGTCCTCACCTTCGACGACAGCGCCGACGCGCTCGAGTTCTCCGCCTCGCGGGAGGCGTGCGAGCTGTGCGACGTCGGCCCCGCCACGCCCGATCACACGCTGTACACGAAGCGGCTCCCCTGCTTCGTGCCCGTCGACCATCCGAGTGACCCGGAAGCGGTCACGGCGGCCGTCACGGAAGCGGTGGAGCGCTTCACCGTCGACTACACCGCGTACTTCAACGCCCACAACCGCTACCAGGCCACCCTCACGGATCCGTTTCCGCGAGTCGTCGTGATCGCCGGCCTCGGGATGTTCACCGCCGCCAAGGACCGCAAAACGGCTGGCATCGTGAGCGACATCTATCACCACACGATCGCAGTGCTGGGCGCGGCCACCGGCTTCGGCCGCTACGTCTCGCTCTCGGCCAAGGACGCCTTCGAGATCGAGTACTGGCCGCTCGAGCTCTACAAGCTCGAACTCGCCCCGGCCGAACGGGAGCTGGCCCGGCGCGTCGCGCTCGTGACCGGCGGAGCGGGCGGGATCGGCCGCGCGGCGGCGTTGCGCCTGGCCGCGGAAGGGGCGCATGTCGTGGTGACCGATCTCGATGCGGCGGGAGCGCGGAAGGTGGCGGAGGAGGTGGTGGGCGCTGCGGGAAGCGGGAGGGCCATCGGCGTCGCGCTGGACGTCGCGAGCGAGGCCTCGGTGGGAGCCGCCTTCGAAGAGGCCCTGCTCGCCTACGGCGGGATCGACATCGTCGTGTCCAACGCCGGCGTCGCGCATTCCACTCCCATCGACCGGCTCACGCTGGCCGATTGGGAGCGCTCGTTCGCCGTCAACGCCACCGGGCACTTCCTCGTCGCCCGGGAGGGCCTGCGCATCCTCGAGGCGCAGGGGCTGGGCGGCGCCTTCGTCTTCGTCGGCACCAAGAACGTCATGTCGCCGGGCAGGGACTTCGC
>JBHENL010000194.1:0-6583 GCA_046262075.1 Gemmatimonadota bacterium | reverse complement strand
GAGCTGATCACGATCCGACCCGCCAGCGGCAAGGCGAATGGCGGGTGACGTCGGCGCTCTTCGCGCACCGAGCCGCTTCGAAGCACCCCGCGGAGGCTCCGGGCCCGACGCGCGACGGCTGGCGCGGGGCTATCTCCTACTCGGCGGCGGCGAGCTCCTCGCCAAGCTGCTGACGTTCACGGCCTTCGTGGCGCTCGGCCGCGCGCTGGGGCCCGAGCGCTACGGCAGCCTCGAGTTCGTCCTCGCCGTGATGGTGTTCTTCACGCTCCCCGCCGACCTCGGCCTGGGAGCCTACGGGGCGCGCGAGGTGGCGCGGCGCCCCGGTGCGGCGGCCCTCCTGCTGCAGCAGATCTCGGAGCTCCGGCTGCTCCTGGCGGGCGTCAGCTTCGCCGCGCTGCTCGCCGTGACGGCGCTGGTTCCGGCGCCGGACGAGGTCCGGCTGCTGCTCGTGCTCTACGGGGTGAGCCTCTTCGCAGCCCCCGCGCTCCTGCAATGGCTGTTCCAGGGCCAGGGGCTCATGCAGTGGGTGGCCGCGGCCTCGATCACGCGCCAGGCCGTCTTCGCCGGCCTGATACTGGTCCTCGTGCGGCCCGGCGTCTCGATCGTCGCCGTCGGCCTGGTCGAGATCGCCTCGGTCGCTGCGACCGCGGCGGTATGCGTGACCGTCGCGCGCCTCCGACTGGGCGTCCGCGTCCCGGCTCCGCGGCTGCGCCCGGCGGGGCTCGCGCGTCACCTGCGCGAGGCGGCGCCGATAGGCCTCAGCGAGATCGCGTGGGCGGGACTCTGGTATCTCGCCACGGTGCTGCTGGGCCTGCTCGTGGCCGGCCCGGCCCTGGGCTGGTTCGGCGCCTCGCACCGGATCGTCATGGCGCTGCACACCTTCGTCTGGCTCTACTTCGTGAACCTGCTGCCATGGATCGCGCGCGGCGTCGAGGCGCCCCGGGAGCAGCTCGTGCGTCTGATCCAGGGCTCGCTGCTGCCGGCGACGTGGTGCAGCCTGTTCGTGGCGCTCGTGACCACGGTTCTGGCCCGGGACCTGTTGACGCTGGCCTACGGACCCGCCTTCGCCGACGCCGGGCGCACGCTCGGCCTGCTCGTGTGGATGGTGCCGCTGGCGATGCTCAGCGGGCACTTCCGCTACACGCTGATCGCCTACGACCTGCAGCGGCTGGAGCTGGCCAGCACGCTCGCGGCGGGCCTCGTGGCCGCCGTGCTCGGACTGCTCCTGATCCCCCGCTTCGCCGGCCGCGGCGCCGCCGCGGCGCTCCTGTGCGGCAGCGCCGTCAACGGACTGCTCGCCTATGCCTGGACGCGCAGCCGCGTGGCGCGAATCCGGCTCGGCGGTCGCGTCGCGAAGCCGCTCGTGGCGGCCACGGCCGCGCTCGCGCTGTTCGCCGCACTCGGACGGCTGGAGGCGTGGCAGGGCGCGCTGGCCGCCGTCGCCTCCTACGTCCTGATCCTCGCCGCCTGGCAGCGCAGCGAGCTGCCCGCGCTGCGCGCGCTGCTCCCGGGGAAGGCGCCCTGGAGGGGTGGCGCGCAGTGATCGCCGCAACGCAGACGACTCTCTCGTTCCCATCACACCCCCAGCCGAGGTCGAAGCCATGCCGCCGTTCCTGATCCCGATGTACATCGGTCCCGAGACGATCCTGCCGCTCACCTCCATCCTCGGAGCGGCGGCCGGGTTCCTCCTCATGTTCTGGCAGCGCGTGGTGGCGTTCGCCAAGGGCGCCCTCAGGCTCGTCTCGCGCAAGAAGCCGACCGGAGGCAGCGAGGCGGCGTGAAGCCGCTCCGCAAGGTCGTGGTCGTCGGGCTGGACGGCCTCGAGCCCGGGATCGTCGAGCCCCTGCTCGTATCGGGCGAGCTGCCCGCACTCGCGCGGCTGCGCGCGGCGGGCGGCTTCGCCCGCGTGCGCACCACGTGCCCGGCGCAGACCCCCGTCGCATGGTCCAGCTTCGCGACGGGCACCAACCCGGGCGGCCACGGGATCTTCGACTTCATCCGCCGGGACCCGGCCACGTACCTGCCCGACCTCTCGCTGAACCGCTACGAGCAGAAGAACCGCTTCCTGCCTCCCCGGGCGGTGAACCTCCGGCGCGGCACGCCGGTCTGGGACCTCCTCTCGGCGGCGGGAATCGCCTCGACCGTCCTGCGCTGCCCCTGCACCTACCCGCCCGAGGCGCCCCGCGGCGGGCGGATGCTCGCGGGGATGGGCGTCCCCGACCTCCGCGGCGGCCTGGGGACCTCCACGTTCTACACGTCGGAGGAGGGCGTCCCTGCGGGAGAGAACGAGATCGTCGTCGGCGTGCGGGTCGAGGACCGCACCGTCGCCACGCACCTCGTCGGCCCGCGCAACCCGCGGACGGGCGCCGACCTCACCTTCCCCGTGACGCTCGAGCTCGACCCCGCGCGCCGCCGCCTGACGGTGCGCTCGGACGGCCAGCCGGCGACGCTGGAGGTCGCCGAGGGACGCTGGAGCGAGTGGCTGCGCGTCAAGTTCAAGGCCGGGCTCCTGCAGTCCGTCGCCGGGATGGTGCGCTTCCACCTGGTGCGCCTGGAGCCGCGCCTCGAGCTCTACGCCTCGCCCGTCAACTTCGATCCCGACGTCCCGCTGTTCCCCATCGGCTCGCCCGCCGACTACCCGCGCGAGCTCGCGCGGACCCTGGGCACCTTCTACACAACGGGGATGGTCGAGGACCATGGCGGGCTCAGCAACGGCCGTTTCGACGAGGCCGCCTACCTCGACCAGTGCGCGCAGGTGCTCCGCGAGCGCGAGGGCATGCTGCTCCACGAGCTCGACCGGCTGGACGCGGGGCTCCTGTTCTGTCTCTTCGACACGCCCGACCGCCTGCAGCACATGTTCTGGCGCTTCCGCGAGCCGGACCACCCGGCCAACCGCGGCGAGACGCCCGCCGGGCTGGAGCGGGTGATTGAGGACCACTACCGCGAGTGCGACGCCATCGTCGGGCGCGTCCTCGAGCGTGCGGGACCCGACACGCTGGTGATCGTGCTCAGCGACCACGGCTTCGGCAGCTTCCAGCGCGGGGTGCACCTGAACGCCTGGCTCCGCGAGAACGGCTTCCTGCACCTGCGCCCGGGCGTCGCGCCGGGCCCCGAGGCGGAGGACTTCCTGCGCGGCGTGGACTGGGACCGCACGCGCGCCTACGCGCTCGGGCTGGGCAGCATCTACCTGAACCTGCAGGGCCGTGAGGCGCAGGGTCGTGTGGCGCCCGAGGCGGCCGAGTCGGTGAAGCAGGCGATCGCCGGAGGCCTCAGCGGCCTGCCCGACCCCGCACGCGGCCGGCTGGCCGTCCACGGCGTGGCGGCGCGCGAGCAGGTCTACGCCGGACCCTATGCGGCCGAGTCCCCCGACCTAGTCGTGAGCTTCGCCGCCGGCTACCGCGCCTCCTGGGGCACGGCCCTCGGCGGCGTCGCCGGAGAGGTCTTCGAGGACAACGTGAAGAAGTGGGGCGGCGACCACATCGTGGACCCGCGGCTCGCGCCCGGCGTGCTCTTCATGAACCGCCCCTTCCGCACGGAAGCCGCATCCCTGGTGGACCTGGCTCCGACCATCCTTGCCGCCTTCGGGGTCCCGTCGGGCCCGGCGATGGAAGGCACCTCGCTGCTCGCGTCGTGAGCCCAGCCGCCTCGCAGACGGCCGGCGCGCTCCGGGAGCCGCGCACATCCGGGACGCACGCCGCGTCCGGGACGCTCGCGGCGCTGCTCCGCTCCGCAGCCCAGCTCCACGCGCGGAACGTCGCCGTCGAGGAAGCGCCCGGGCACGGCATCGATTATGCCGAGCTCGACAGGCTGTCCGACCGCTTCGCCGAGCGGCTGCGGGAGCTGGGCGTCGGCGCGGGCCAACGGGTGGGGCTCTGTCTGCCCAAGTCGGTGGACGCGGTGGCCGCGATCTGGGCCGTCCTGAAGAGCGGCGCCGCCTACGTCCCTGTGGACGCGGCCGGTCCGCTCAGGCGCGCGGCCTTCGTGCTCCACGACTGCGGCGTCCGCGTGGTGGTGGTGGAGGAGTCGCTCGCCGAAGCGCTCTCGGCGGAGATCGAGGCGCTCGGCGGAGCCCCCGCGCGCATCGAGCTCCCGCGCTCCGGGGCCGGACGTGGTCTGGCGGAGACGCTCGCCCGGGACGATGGCGTGACGCGAGCCGGGCCGGCGGGCGAGTATCCGGGGCCCGACGATCTGGCCTACGTCCTCTACACCTCCGGGTCCACCGGCAGGCCCAAGGGGGTCATGCTCACCCATCGCAACGCCACGAGCTTCCTGGACTGGTGCTCGGAGACGCTGCGTCCGGGACCCGAGGACCGCTTCTCGTCGCACGCGCCGCTGCACTTCGATCTCTCGATCCTCGACCTGTTCCTGGCCGCGAAGCACGGCGCCACGGTCGCCCTGGTTTCCGAAGACGACGCCAAGGACCCCCGGCGTCTCGCCGCCTGGATCGCCGACCGGCGGATCTCCATCTGGTACTCGACTCCGTCGGTGCTCGGTCTGCTGGCGCAGCACGGCAGGCTGCAGCAGCACGACCTCTCGAGCGTCCGCACGGTGCTCTTCGCCGGCGAGGTCTTTCCGGTGAAGCACCTGCGCCTGCTCAAGACGCTCGTGCCGCGACCGCGCTACGTGAACCTTTACGGGCCCACCGAGACGAACGTCTGCACCTGGTACGAGATCCCGCGCGACATCCCTCCGCAGCGGGTGGAACCCTACCCGATCGGCCGCGCCTGCTCCCACCTGCGCACGAGAGTCGTCGACCCCTCGGGCGCCGACGTGGCGTCCGGGACGGAGGGCGAGCTCTGCGTCGCCGGGCCCGCGGTGATGCGGGGCTACTGGAACCTGCCGGATCGGACCGCCAGGGCCTTCCTCCGCGACCCCGAAGGCACGCTCTGGTATCGGACCGGCGACGTCGTGCACGAGGACCGCGCGGGCGACTACGTGTTCGTCGGGCGGCGCGACCGGATGGTGAAGCGTCGCGGCCACCGGATCGAGCTCGGCGAGATCGAAGCCGGTCTCTACCGGCATCCGGACGTGCGCGAGGCGGCCGTGGTGGCCCTTCCCGACGGCGACGGTGGCGTGCGAATCAAGGCGTGGCTGAGCTGTCACGGCGGCCGCCGACCCTCGCTCATCGAGCTGAAGGGATTCTGCGCGGAGAACCTCCCACGATCCATGGCCCCGGATGCCTTCGCGTTCCTGGAGGCGCTGCCCAGGACCTCGACGGACAAGGTCGACTATGAGCGGCTGTGGACTTCGGCCTGACGCCGGAACAGACGGCGCTGCGCGAGGAGATCGTCCGGTTCGCCCGTGGCGAGCTCAACGGGAATCTCCTCCAGAGGGAGCGCGAGCAGGTCTTCCCCTTCGAGGAGTGGCGCGCCTGCGGGGAGATGGGCCTCCAGGGGCTGCCGGTGCCGGAGGCGTACGGCGGCAGCGGCCTGGACGCGTTGTCCACCGCGCTCGCGCTGGAGGGCCTGGGCTACGGCTGCCGGGACGGCGGGCTGGTCTTCGCGATCTGCGCGCACCTGCTCTCGTGCGTCGTGCCCATCTGGAAGCACGGGACCGAGGAGCAGAAGCTGCGCCATCTGCCGGACCTCTGCGGGGGCCGGCGCATCGGCGTGCACGCCATGACGGAGCCGGGGTCCGGCTCCGACGCCTTCGCGCTGCGCACCCGCGCCGAGGCGGACGGCGAGGGCTACCGGCTCAACGGCACGAAGGTCTTCGTGTCGAACGCACCGGTGGCCGACGTCGTGGTCGTCTTCGCCCTGACCGACGCCGTGAAGGGCTACCATGGAGGCGTCACGGCGTTCCTGGTGGAGCGCGGCGTCCACGGGTTCTCGGCGGGGGGAAAGATCGAGAAGATGGGGCTCCGCACGGCGCCCCTCGGCGAGCTGGTCTTCGACGACGTCTACGTGCCTTCCGAGTCGATCCTCGGCGGGGTGGGCGGGGGCGCGGCGGTCTTCACGCAGGCGATGGACTGGGAGCGGATCTGCCTGTTCGCGAGCCAGCTCGGCACGATGCAGCGGCTGCTGGAGCAGTGCGTGGAGTACGCCCGCACGCGCACACAGTTCGGCCAGGCGATCGGCAAGTTCCAGGCGGTGTCGCACCGGATCGCGGACATGAAGGTGCGCTTCGAGGCGGCGCGCCTGCTCACGTACCGGGCCGCCTGGCGGCTGGACCGCTCGCGTAACGTCTCGCTCGACGCCGCGATGGCCAAGCTGATGGTGAGCGAGTCGCTGCTGAAGGGCGCCCTCGACGCCGTCCAGATCCACGGCGGCTACGGCTACACCCCGGAGTACGAGGTGGAGCGGGCGCTGCGCGACGCCGTGGGGAGCACGATCTACTCCGGCACCTCCGAGATGCAACGCAACATCGTCGCGCGCTGGCTCGGGCTCTAGAGAGGCGGCAGGCATGGTGGAGAGCGTGGACGACATCGAAGCGGAAGTCAGAGCGTTCGTCCTGCGGGAATTCCTGCTCGGAGAAGACCCCGCACAGCTGACCGACGCGACGCCGCTGGTGACCGGCGGGATCCTGGACTCGCTCGCCACGGTGCAGCTGGTCGCGTTTCTCGAAGAGCGCTTTCGCGTCGAGA
>JBHENL010000193.1:0-21584 GCA_046262075.1 Gemmatimonadota bacterium | reverse complement strand
GGCCACCGCCGGTTTCACGCTGCTCGAGCTGGTGGTGACGCTGGCGCTGGTCGCGCTCGTCACCGCACTCGCCGCTCCGGCCATCGCCTCGCGTCTGCTCGAGACGCCCGCGGCACGAACCGCGCGGCTCGTGCGCGGCATGGCCGGGGAGGGACGGGCGAGTGCGGCGGCGACGGGCCGCGCCATGGTGCTGGTGTGGTCGGTCCGCGAGCGCGCCTTCACGCTGGCACCGGTCGGCGACGAGGCAGCTCGCGGGGTGGCGGCGATGGAGGCTCGGCCCGGCACCGGCGCGAGCGGTGGTCCCAGACCGCCGCGTTCGCGCACGCTCGCCGTGCCCGACGAAGTGCGCGTCGAGGCAAGTGGCATGGCGCCGGTCCAGGGAGGGCGCTGGATCGGGGGTGACGCGGCCGGCCTCCTGTTCCTGCCGCTGGGCGGATCCACCGGGGGGAGCGTGACGCTGACCTCGGGCTCCGAGCGCATCCTCGTGCGCGTCGATCCCGTGACGGGCTACGCCTCCTTCGCGGAGCCGCGGTGAGGCCCCGGTCCACGCGCAGACCTCGAGCCGGAGGGTTCACCCTGCTGGAGGTACTCGTGGCCCTCGCCATCCTGGGCCTGGGCGTCACGAGCGTCCTGCAGCTCCTCGGAGCCTCGGCGCGCAACGCCGCCCGCTCGCAGGCGACCACGCGCGCGCTCTTCACCGCCGAAGCCCTGATGGAGCAGCTCGCGGCGCTCGACGAGACGCAGCTGCGCAGCCGTGACCGCGAGTCCGGCGACCTCGAGGAAGCGACGCGTCGCGGCCGCTGGGCGGGCTGGGCGCGCGGGAGCCGCCGCGCGGCGCCGCTCTCGGATGGGAGCGCGTACGGCTATGCGCTGCGCGTGACGCGCGAGCCGGACCAGCCGAGCCTCTACCGCGTGGACCTGCAGCTCGCCTGGGACGGACCGGCGACGGGCCGGGTGGACCTCACGACCCTGCGCCGCTTTCCCTCGGCGGAGATCCCGGATCGCAACCCGTGAACCGCCGCGGCGTGGCCCTCGTGCTCGTGCTCTGGCTCCTGGTGCTGCTCTCGTTCCTGGGCCTCGAGATGGGTGTCTTCACGCGCGCCGACACGGGCAGCACGCGAGTGCTGAAGGAGCGGCTGCAGACGCTCTACCTCGCGCGCGCCGGCGTCGAGCGGGGGATCGGCCTGCTGGTGGAGTACTCGACGCGCTATCCGCATCACGCGTTCTTCGACCGCGATCCTCGGCGGGCCGGCCGTGGAGACGAGCCGCGGCCGCCGCTCATGGCCTATCTCGCCGCCCGCGGGCTGGACGGCGTCCCGCTGGGGGCCGGCAGCTACAGCCTGCGCTTCCAGGACCTCTCCGGGCTCGTGAACGTGAATCGGGCGGACCCCGCCGTGCTCGCGAACCTGGCGCAGCGGACGGGGCTCGACCGCGCCGCGGCGGAGAGCGTCGCCGACGCGATCCTGGATTGGATCGACGCCGACGACCTGCACCGCGCGCGCGGAGCCGAGCGCGAGCACTACGCGCGTCGCGGGCGCCCGCTCCCGCGCAACTCGCCCGTCCTGGGCCTGGACGAGCTGCTGCTGGTGGAGGGCGTCACGCCCGACGTGCTCTATGGCGGCGGGCGACTGCTCGGCCTGGAGCGCTTCCTCACGACCGAGGGAAACGGCAAGATCAACGTGAACACGGCACCCCCGGACGTGCTGCTGGCGATCCCCGGCATGGACCCCGGCACGGTGACCCGGCTCCTCACGGAGCGGGAGCGCCGGCACCTGGCGTCGCTCGAGGACGCCTTCGGCGATCAGGCGGCGCAGCGGCTCGCGGCCGAGCCCGAATTGGGTGTGCTCTCGTTCGAGACGACGGACCTGCGGCTCGAGGCGGTGGGCCGCCTCCCCGGCTCCGGTACCGAGAGCCGGGTCCAGGCGGTGGTGGGCATCCTCCCCTCGACGCTGGTGGTCCGTGCGTGGCGCGACGACGGCGGTGCCGCTCTGGCACTCGCGCCGGCACCGGTGATCCGGCTCCCGGAGCCCGGCGCGGGGGCTCGGAGCGGGTCGTGAAGCGCGCGCTGGGGATCGAGGTCGGCCGCGCATCCGTCGCGCTGTGCGAGGTGGTGCTCGAGGGCGATGGCGCGCCTCGGCGCCACCGCTTTGCGCGCCACGTCTTCGCTCCCGACACGGCACCGCCGCCGGAGGAGCTGGCCGATGCGGCGCTGCGGCTCGCGCTGGAGCTGGGGGTGCGCGAGCGCGTCGCCGTCCTGGTGCTCGCGCGCGAGCTGACGTGGTCCAAGCCGGTTCAGCTGCCGCCGCTGCCCGACCCCGAGCGGCTGCGCCTCCTCGCCCTCCAGCCCGAGCGCTTCTTCCCCGTCTCGGAGCGGAGGCTGGTCTGCGATCTGGAGCCGGGCGTCAACGGCGCGCTCCCGGTCGCTCACGCCGCCGAGGCAGAGCGCCTGGAGGAGGTCGTCGGCGCCCTGCAGAGCCGTGGCTTTCGCGTCTCGGCGGTGCTCCCCTCTGCCGCCGCGCTGCTGCGGGCGGCCACGCGCGGCGTGCCGGCCCTCACCGCTGGAAACTGGCTCCTGGTCCGCGTCGAGGAGGACGCCCTGACGGCCCTGGCGTTCCACGAGCGCACGCTGCGGGTCTCGCGCCGGGTCGAGGGCTTCCGCGAGCATCCCGACGTCGCCTGCCGCGAGGTCTCGCGCACCGCGCGGCGTGCCTTCGAGGGGGCCGGCGCGCTCGACCAGGTGCGCTGGCCGGGCTGGCGCGACCTGCCCGAGACCGTGCGCGCCACGGCATCCGCCTCGCTGGCCGTCCCCGTCCACGACCTGCCGGAGGTACCCGTCGAGAGCGCGGCGCTGACCGCCTACGGGGCTGCGCTGGCCGCGACCGAGGACGCGCCGCGTCCGGACCTGCTGCCGCCGTCGGTGCGCGAGCG
Organism: Gemmatimonadota bacterium; assembly: GCA_046262075.1. Lineage (GTDB taxonomy): Bacteria > Gemmatimonadota > Gemmatimonadetes > JACCXV01 > JACCXV01 > JBHENL01. The sequence goes on along the minus strand of JBHENL010000193.1, from coordinate 18,656 downwards.
CCGGCGCCAGCAGAGCCGCTGGGTCACGGCCGCGTGCTCCGCGCTGGCGCTGCTGGGGGCGCTGGCGCTCCTCTGGTCGCTGGGGGAGCGGCAAGAGGCTCGCCTGCGTCGCTTCGACGCCGCCATCGCCGCGGCACGTGCCGGCGCCGAGGACGCAGCCGCGTCGCGGGACAGCGTGCTGGCGCTCGAGGAGCGGATCGCCGCCGTGCAGGCGAACCTGGAGCAGCGGGCGGCCTGGCTGCGGGTGCCGGGGCGCATCGGCGCCGCGCTGCCCGACGGCGCCTGGATCGCGAGCCTCTCGATCGAGGAGGGCGGCCGCGTGAACCTGTCCGGGTACGCCGCCACGGCATCGGCCCTGATCCCGGCCCTCGAAGCCACCGACGTGCTCACCGGCGTCGAGCTGGCCGCTCCCGCGACGCGGGCGTCGGTCGGGACCCGCGAGCTCGAGGCTTTCAACGTGCGGGCGGTCCTCGCCGGCAGTCCGGCGGACAGCGCTCGCTCCGCGGCCGACCGCGTACTCGCCGGCTCGGCCCCGGGGCCGGCGGGGAGCGTCCCGTGACCGCACGCGAGCAGCGCACCCTGCGCTGGGGCGCGGCGGCCGGGGCCCTGATCCTGGGATACGTGCTCGTCCTGGATCCCTATCTCCTCCGCAGCGCCGAGCGCGACGTGGCGCTGGAGGAGCGCGAATCGCGGCTGGCTCGCTACGAGGCCCTCGAGCGGTCGCTGCCGGCGCTGCGCGAGCGGCAGGCGCGCGCCCGCGCGCTCTGGCAGGACGACGTGGCGCCCCGCCTGCTCGCCGCACAGGCTCCGGCGGTGGCGGCATCCGCTCTCTCCGAGGAGGTGCGGCGAATCGCCGCCGAGAGCCTGCTCGAGGTGGAGCGCGAGGACGTGCTCGCCGCGGGTCAGGTGGGCCAGCTCACGAGCGTACCGGTCCAGTTCTCCCTGCGCGGCGACGTCTACGGGCTGCGGGACTTCCTGGCCGCGCTGGAAGCCGCCCGCATCTTCCTGCACGTCCGCGAGTTGCGCGTGAACGCGACCGGGGACTTCGGCGCTGGCGACGCCGCCTCGGCTCCGCTGCAGATCACCGTCACGCTCGAGGGCTACCTGCGAGGCGAGGAAGCCGCCGGCGCCCGCGCCGCGCCCCCACCGCTGGATCCCGCGGACCCCGACACGCCGGACCCCGACGGCGGCGCCGCGTCGAGGGCGGGCTCGGCAGGTGCGGGACTGGCGCCCGGCGTCCCGAGCCGCGGCGACTCGCTCCGGCGGGAACGAGCCGCGCCGCCGCCCGCGCAGACACCGAGTGCGCCCTTCGGCCCCGACACGGCTGCGGGCGCGCGCTGATGCCCTTGCGACTCAATCGGCTCCAGCTCGCGTTGGGCGCTCTCGCCGTGGCGCTCTTCGTGGGGGCCATCCTGGCGCTGGTCCTGCCGCCGCCCGAGCCGGCGGCGGCCGCCCTGCCGGGGGGCGAGCCGCCCCCGCCGCTCCGGTTCGACCCGCCGCTCTACGCGGTGGCCAACGATCCCGAGTCCCCGATCGTGGAGCAGAACCCGTTCGAGTCCTCACGGCGGCCCCCGGAGCGGCGCTGGAGCGCGGCCGCCGCCGCGGACCCGGGGCTCTTCCAGCCCGCCGTCGCCCCCCCGTCGTTCACGTTGCTCGGTACCGTCGTGGTGCCGGGGGGCCGGCACATCGCGGTGATCCAGGGCAACCCGCAGCAGCCGGGCGGTGCCACGTACCACGTGGGCGACGAGGTCCTGCCCGGTTGGCGGCTGACGCACGTCACGCGCACCGGCGCGACCCTCGTCGGCGAGGGTCAGCGCATCGACCTCGAGGTCGGCAACCCGAGCACGGGAGAAGCCTCTTGAACCGAAGGCCGTGCGGACGAGCGCTCGTCGCCGCCATCCTGCTGGGGCTCGCGTTGGCGTGGGCCGCCTCCTCCTCCCCCGCCACCGCGCAGACGTCCGGCGTACGGCGCGAGGGCGATCGAGTCTATTTCAACCTGCAGCAGGTGGACGTGCGCTCGGCCCTCGAGAGCATCAGCGAGGTCCTCGGGATCAGCTACGTGATGGGCGGCAACGTGCCGCCGGGGCAGCTCATCACGATCAGCACCGCCGAGGGGATCCCCATCGAGGAGGTGCCGTCCGTGCTGGACGGGGTGCTCCGCACCTACAACCTCACGCTGGTGCGCACGGGCAATGTCTTCACGGTCATGCAGGCGCAGGACGCCTCCCAGATGCCCGGGCAGCCGGGCTCGAGCCCGACGGAGGTCCACGTCTACTACCTGCGCAACGCCAACGCCGTGGACGTGGCGAACGTGCTCGGGCAGCTCTTCCAGGGCGGCGGCGTCCCGCCGGGCGGGTTCAGTCGGAGCACGCGCCAGCCGCGCTCGCTATCGCAGGAGCTCGCCGAGCAGCGCCTCGATCCGGAACCCGCCGTCGAGGGCATGGCGGAGCCGCCGGTGATGGCCGGAGAGCCCGGAATGGTGCAGGTCATCGCGGGAGACCTGGTGGGGCAGACGGCGATCGTCCCCGACGAGACCACGAACAGCCTCGTGATCCGCACGGCCCCCGAGAACCTCGCCACGATCGAGGAGACGATCCGCAAGCTCGACGTTCGACCGCTGCAGGTGCTGATCGAGGTCACGGTGGCCGAGATCACGCTCGACGAGTCCACGCAGTTCGGGATCGACTTCAGCGTCACGCAGCGGGACGTGATCGGCGACGACGACACGCGGACCGACGTCACGCTCGAGGGGGCGGAGATCGACGGCGGCTTGACGGTGAGCGTCGTGGACGTCGGGGACGTGGAGGCCACGCTGCAGGCGCTCGCGGCCGACTCGCGGGTGAACGTGCTCTCCACGCCGCGCATCCTCTCGGTGAACAACAAGGAGGCGCGCATCCTGGTGGGCTCGGAGGTGCCGTTCGTCCAGTTCCAGCGCTCCGCCCTGGACGAGAACGTCGATCGCGTCGTGCAGTACCGGAACGTCGGCCTGGAGCTCACCGTCACCTCGCGCATCAACCCGGACCGTTACGTCACGCTCGACCTGCTGCAGCAGGTCTCGAGCCTCACGGCGGACGTGCTCTTCGACGCCCCGATCATCTCCACGCGCGAGGCCGAGACCTCGCTGGTCGTGGGTGATCGGCAGACGGTGGTCCTGGGAGGGCTGATCGAGGACCGCCAGGATCGGCGTCGGTCGGGGATTCCGATCCTCAAGGACATCCCGCTCCTCGGCCTGCTCTTCGGCTCGCGATCGACCCGCACGATCAAGACCGAGCTGGTGATCACGCTCACGCCCTACATCGTCGGCACCGACGAGGAGCTGCAGCGGCTGCGGGGCGAGATCGAGTATGGGGCCCCGCTCTACCGCAGGGAGCTGGAGCGCCGGGTGGAGGACGGACGGCCGGTGCCGGGGCGGCTCGGGCCCTCGGATGCGGCGCCGGGCGCCGCCCCGCCGCCCGTGGTCCCATCGCCGCCGCGGTCCCTGCCGGAAGGAGCCGTCGCACCGGCGGAGCCGGGCGGAGCGCCGATCGTCGGTCCGACACCCGAGCAGCCCGCCGGCGGCTACGAGGTGACCGACGACTTCGATTCCGGCGCGGCGATCGAGCCGGGGTTCGAGGGCCGCGAGGACGTAATCGGCGACACCATCCCGACGTGGTCGCCCTGATCCCCAAGCCCCGCCCTCGCCGCGGCGGCTTCACGCTGATCGAGATCGCCGTGGCGCTGGCGATCCTCGGCCTGCTCGCCTCGACCGTATACCTGGCGCTGGCCGGCGCGCTCTCGGCGGTGGAGCGGACGGAAGCCGCACAGGCGCCGTATCAGCGCGCTCGCGTCGCGCGCTCCTTCCTGACGAGCGCGCTGCGCTCGACGGCGACCTTCAGCGGGTTGCCGCAGGACGGCTTCGCGGCGGTGGACAGCAGCCGCGGCGGGATGGCCCGCGACGAGCTCACGTTCGTGGCCATGGCGCCGGCGGGCTCCGGCGCGTCACGCATGCAGCTCCACCTCTACGTGGCCGACTCCAGCGGGGGGTCGGAGCTGCGCCTGGACGTGCGGGAGGTCGCGGCCGTCGACTCGCTGCTCCCGTGGCGGCGGCACGTCCTCACACGCGGCGTCGCGGGACTCGAGATCGAGTTCCTTGGCTCCCCCTACCAGGAGCGCTCCGTCTGGCTCGAGCGCTGGGAGTCGCGGATCCGCCTGCCGCACGCCGTGCGGGTGTCGTTCATCCCCTCCGAGGCTCCGGATCCGGCGTACGGCGTGCCGGTGGTGGCCCAGATCCCCGCCGGAAGCCTGTTCTGAGCGGGGCGAGCTATCGCTTGGGCGGCTGCCGGGGCCCGGGACCAGCCGGATCGGGGCCGGCGAAGCGCATGTGGTCGCAGAAGGGATGATGCACGGCGTAGCGGCCGCAGATCCGGCAGCGGTGCTCCAGCGGCTGCGGCCAGTGGCGCAGGGGAGCTCGCCGCGGATCGCGGCCTGGGCGCGGCCCACCCACGCTCCCCGCACCCATCAGCTGGACGCGCGCGGTGCGGCCTTCCAGAGCTGCACGCGCCGCATCGAGCCGGCGGTCGCGTCGTCCACCAGTCCCTTCTCGCGCAGCACCTTCATCAGCGAGGGGATCGAGGGGTGGCGCCTCGGCACGGAGAAGCTCCGGTGCTCCGGGTTCCACACCACCGGGTAACGCTCGGGAAGCGTGAAGTCGTCGGGAAGGTCGAGCAGCAGGATGTCGTCGCCGCAGATCTCGAGGGTCATGCGTCCTCCGCGGTACGGGGTCTCGGCCTCGGGAACGGAGCGCCGCAGCCGATGGGACGGCGCGCGGAGGATAGAGGCAAAGCGCGTACCGGACGGAGAGTCGCCGCACCGCCCGCGGGAGCTTCCCGGGAGCGGAGCCGCTGGCGCGAGAGAGCGCGCGCGACGGCTGCGCGAAAACCGGAGACCGCCCGGCTGGCCGTTGGCGTGATTCCGACATTCCCGCCGCGCCGCCGCCCTCGTCGCGGTCGGGCATCCCGGGGAGGTCGCTCAGCCCACCGGCTCGGAGTGCTCCTTCATGGCAGCGGGAGCGGATCGAAGCCTCCCTTGCCGGGCTCCCGCGGCGCGGAACGCCTCTCGGGCTCCTGGAGCGATTCCGGATCGTGCTCCTCGGGACCTCCACCCCCGGAAGCCGGGTGAGCGCCGGGTTCGTCGGAGTCGTCGTCGCTCGCGTCCCCGGCCTCGTCTCCGGCGGACCTCGGCAGCGGGATCCCCAGCCGCCTCGCCTCGCGCCGCACCTTGTTGCGCTCCCAGCCCAGGAGCCGCCCCGCGCCGGTCAGGTTTCCGTGCGTGATCTCGAGCACCCGGCGGACGTGGCGCCGCAGCACGCTGTCGGCGCGCAGGTCCGCCGGCCCCTCGTCCTCGTCGGTCGCCCATACCTTCAGGTCCGCGCGTTCGAGCCGCGGGAAGCGCGCGCGTAGGACGCCGATGCGCAGCGTCTCACGCAGCTCACGGACGTTGCCCGGCCAGGCGTAGGAGAGGAACCACGACTCGGTGGCCGCATCCCAGCCGCGCACGTCGCGGTGGTAGGCACCCGAGAACTCGCGGACGAACGTTTCGGCCAGCAGCAGCACGTCCTCGCCGCGATCACGAAGCGGGGGCAGCGTTACCTCGATCCCACTCAGGCGGTAGTAGAGGTCCCGACGGAAGCGCCCCTGCGCCACCAGCTTCGCGAGGTTGCGGTTCGTGGCGCTCACGAACTGGACGTTCACCTCGACGGTGCCGCTGGCTCCGACCGGCCGCACCTGTCGGCTCTCGGACACGTAGAGCAGCTTGGCCTGCACGCGTGGGGAGATCTCCGTGATCTCGTCGAGGAAGACGGTCCCGCCGTTGGCCTCTACGATCAGCCCCCGCCGATCGCTGCGCGCATCGGTGAATGCCCCCCGCGTATGGCCGAACAGTTCGCTCTCGAAGAGCGAGGCGGGGATGTTCGGGCAGGGCACCTCGACGAACGGCCGCGAGGCGCGTGGGCCGAGGCTGTGATAGAGCCGGGAAAGGAAGCTCTTGCCGGTGCCGGTCGGTCCCGTGAGGAGCAGGTTGATGCCGTAGGTGGAGAGCGAGCGGAGGGTGGCCTTCACCTCCTGCATCGCGGCCGAGCTTCCGACGACGCGACCCAGCGCGTCGGCAGGCTCGGCGTGGCTCTCCGGCGTGCGCGCGTGCGCGACGGCCAGGTTGACCGGGACGTGGTCCAGCACCCCTCCTCCCCCGTGGAGTCCGTGCGGCGGCGGGTTCGCGCCTGGCGGGCAGGAACGCTGTAGCACAACGCGTGCCCAAGAGGGCAGCCGTGGAGGGACGGCTCGGAAGAAGAGGGACTGCCGGGCCCGAAGCGGAGATCCTCCGGACGCAGCGGAGGCGTCGAAGCGGGAGCCGCGGAGCTGTGACGGAGCGGCGACAGCGCCTGCCGGCGCGATCCTAGCCTTCGATCTCCCCGCGAATGGCTTCCGCCAGGTCTCGATGGCCGTGGGCGAGCGCCGCGCGGATCCCTTCCGCGAACGACTCACGTGCCGCGGGCTCGTCGCCGAGAGCGCGATGCGCGCGGGCCAGGAGCCGGTAGGCCGCTCCCACGTCCCCCTCGGGGAGCATCTCGATGTAACGCCGCAGGTGCGCCACGGCCCCGGCGAAGTCGCCGGCGCCCAGCAGCTCGTTGCCCGCCATGTAGCGCGGCATCGGCTCGCCGGGATGCTCCGCCACGAGCTCGAGGACCATCTCGAGCCGGCTGGTCACGGAGTGACCGTCACGGCGCCCGGCAGCAGCGTGACGTCCAGGGTCTCGCCCGCGGCATCCACCACGAGCCCCGCCTCGAGAGTGACGGGGAACGTCCCGGCGGGCGCCGCCCGCGCCACTTCGAAGCTCAACGTCAGCACGGGTCCGCTCCCCCGAGCGATCGCGTTCTCGCCGGCGGGATCGAAGAGCAGTACGCGCACGCGGCCGGGGGACAGCGTCTGCAGCGTGACCCCCTCCAGCCCCACGGCGCGACCGCTCGCGACGGCCCCGCTCACCACGGGAACGACCTGCGGAGGGAAGATCACGTCCACCTGGAGGGCCGCCGCCGGGCCGTCGGTCTCCAGCCGCAGGTCCACGTTCACGAGCGAGTCGGCGAAGGTCGTGAACGTCGGGGCCGAGAGGATGGCGGCTCTCCCGGGGCCGGCGGGGCCGTCCCCACCGTCGCCGCCACCGCAGCCGACCGCGAGCAGCAGCGCCGTGCTCACCCACAGTGCGCGCGGGGCGGCTCCGCGAGTGGCGAACAAACGTCGGCTCCAGCTCATGACGCGCCCTCCGCGCGCTCCTTCGAGGACGGCAAGCCGACGCCGGGAGGCATGGCTCGCTTGGAGGATGCGCGCGGCTCGGCTCGGAGGAGTCGCGGAGTCCCCCCCGCCGTCGCGGCGCGCACGCTCTCGATACGAGCCGGTCCACCTCGCAGCCGGAAGAGCTCGCCCATCGGCAGGGCCTCGCGGGCCATCGCGACCACGGTCAGCCGGTCGCCGCTCCGGCCGCTGAAGAGCGCGACTCCCTCGCGAGCGACGAGCTCGGGAGCGCTCCCCCCGCGCCCCAGGCGAAAGGTTGCGCGCACCACACGCAACGCAGCCGTCCCCGCCCTGGCGGAGCTCGCTCGCGCCACGAGCGCGAAGGACCGGTCGTAGGCGACACCGTATCCGCCGTCGCCCTCCCCGCCGCCGGGCTCCTGATAGCGGTAGTCCGGCACCTCCGAGCTCTTGATGCGCGCGCTCCCTCCGCCGACTCCCGGCGCGAGCGCGTTGCGCCCCAGGACGAGGTCCACGATCGCCGGCAGGTCGCCCTCGTCCACCTCGCCGTTGCCGTTGGTGTCCGCCTGCTCGCGCGCGACGGCGGAGAGATCACCGCGGCCCACGAGGAAGGCGATCACACGCTGCAGGTCCCGGACGTCCGTCGCCCCTTCGCCGGTCACGTCGCCGCTCGCGAAGGGCCGCAGCGTGGCGGCCAGCGTCTGGCCATCGATCACGTACGCCTCCCCCGCGTTGGGGAAGCGGTTCCCGAGGCCCGAGCCGGTCATGCCGTTGACGAGCACGTCGTCGACGCCGTCCCCGTCGGCGTCGAGCTTGACGAGCGAGTACGAGAGGATGTCGCCGGGATCGGCCGCCAGCACCACGCCGAAGGGCAGCATGGCCACGGGGGGGACGTCCAGGTCGATGACGGGCGGCAGCGGAGCGGCGGGCGAGCGCACGAAGAACAGGGCACCCGTACGCACGCGCCCGTCGGGGCCGACGAACGTACCCGTGGGGCTGCCCACGAACACGTCGTCGCGGCCGTCGCCGTCGATGTCGATGAACCGCGCCGCGTCCCCGGTGATTCCGCCCGTCGAGGGGCCGTAGATCGTGGTGACGGCCACGCCCGGTGCCGAGCCCGTGGGCTCGGCGAGATCGAGGCGGCGGCCACGCAGCTCCGGCCCGCCATAGACCACGTACGCTTCACCCACGTTCAGGCGGATGTCGTTCAACCCGTCCGCCGTGAGCGCACCGATCAGGAGATCGCCGAACCCGTCGCCGTCGGCGTCCCCCACGTCCAGCTCCTCGCCGGCGAAGTCGACGCGGTCCACGCCGAAGATGATCGTGGCGTCCGCGGGGGGCGCGGCGAGGTCCACCATCCCGCCGCGGGTCGGGTCGAAGATCACCGCGACCTCGCCCGCGGATGGGCGGCTCTCGTCGGGACCGTCGCCGCCGCCGACGTTTCCCCCGTAGTTCTCGATCGCCGCGCGGTTCAAGGCGGCGCCGACCACGAGGTCGGCCACTCCACCCCCGTCGATGCGACCCGCGTCCACGGTGCTGCCGGTGGCGTCGTCCGGCTGCGCGCCGAGGACGGTGAACACGCGTCCGCTCGCCTGCAGGCTCGCGATCGCGAGAGGCGCGGCGGTCAGGTCGCGGCCGCCGAAGACGACGTACGCTTCCCCCGCCTCCCGCCGCGCGTTTCCGGGACCGTCCGCGTCGGGCGCTCCGATCAGCAGGTCGTCGATTCCGTCCCCGTCCACGTCCACGGCGTCCACCCAGACACCCAGGTGGTCGCCAGGATCCGTTCCGTGGACGGAGAGCGCGCTGCCGGGTTGCGTGAGGTCGATCTCCGGCGCCAGCGCGGGGCTGCCGAGAACCACGAACACCGCGCCCGCGCCCGGCCCGGCCGGTCCCGGCGCGCCGGGCGCGCCGAGGATCAGGTCCGCCAGGCCGTCGCCATTGACGTCTCCGGCTGCGCACTCCACGCCGAGCGTGCTCACCCCGAAGAAGCGCGTCACCTCTCCGGCCGTGGGAACGGCCTCCCGGATGCCGGCGATCGTCGGGGGCGAGAGGAAGAGCCAGGCCTCGGACGCGTTGAACGCGCACAGCAGCGCGTCGTCGCGTCCGTCTCCGTTCACGTCCCCACCGCCGAGCGGCAGGCCGTTCCGGCCGCCGTTGGGCTCGCGCAGGAAGAGGCTGCGCTGGCCGGGCTGCTCGAAGCGCGACGCGTCCCAGACGGTGACGGACTGCGCGCCACCGGAGGCCGGCAACCAGGCGGCGAGTCCGATCACCAGCAGGCGCAGGAGGATGCGGGAAGGCATGGCGACGGCAAGTATCGGGTTGAACGAGGGGCCCAACAAGGTCAGCTTGAGCGGATGCGCACGGGACACCGGATCGGCCTTCAGCTGCGCGTGCTCGCTGCGACCTGTCTGCTCGTGCCGTCGGCCTGCGGGGGCGACGGAGCCGGCGGTGACGCCGGAGCGGCACCCGCGGGGACCGATTCGCTCGCGAACACCGCTTCCGTGGCGGCGGGCGAAATCGACTCGCGCGCCGCGCGCTCCTATCTGTTCGTCTGGGCCGGCGACGCCGACCGCCGCCAGAGCGACTTCCTCGCCGTCCTCGACGTGCGCCCGGCGAGCCCCCGCTACGGCAGGATCGTGGCCACGCTGCCGGTGAACCGGCGCGGCACGATGCCGCACCACACCGAGCACGAGATGCCGGCCGACGGTCCGCTGTTCGCGAACGGCTTCATGGCTGGGCGGACCTTTCGCTTCGATCTGAGCCGCCCCGAGGCGCCGCGGCTCGAAGGCTCCTTCACCGCCGCCGAGGGCTACACGTTCCCGCACAGCTACGTCCGGATGCCGAACGGCAACGTCCTGGCGACCTACCAGGGGCGGGGCGAGCGGAACGTCGATCCCGGCGGTCTCGTCGAGATCGACCCCGCGGGGCAGGTGGTGCGCTCCGGCTCGGCCGCCGATCCGCGCGCCGCGCGGGCCTTGATCCGGCCTTACAGCCTGACCGTGCTGCCGGACCTCGACCGCGTGGTATCGACCAGCTACGACATGGGCGAGGACATGGGGCTGCGCGGCGGCCGGCGTGGCCGCACGCGGGTCGTGCAGGTGTGGCGGCTCTCGGACCTCTCGGTGCTGAAGACCATCGACCTGCCCTCCGGCTCCCGCGGCGGCGAGGGCGAGCAGCCCGGCGAGCCTCGCGTGCTGTCCGACGGCCGCACCGTCCTCGTCTCCACGTTCACCTGCGGCCTGCACCGCATCACGGGCCTCGCGGACGAGGATCCGGGGGCCGAGCTCGTGCATGCCTTCGGCGGCGGTGGATGCGCGCTGCCCATCGTGCTCGGGAAGTTCTGGATCCAGTCGGTGCCGTCGGCGAACGCGATCGTGACGCTGGACGTCTCCGATCCCTCGAGCCCGAAGGAAGTCTCGCGTCTCGACGTGGGCGGGCGGCACTTCCCGCACTGGCTCGCGCTGGACGAGGTCGGCGGCCGCATCGTGATCACCGACCGCGGCGACGGCGAGCGTCGCGTGCTGATGGCGCGGGTGGACCCGCAGACCGGCTCGCTGAGCCTCGACGAGGACTTCCGCGAGGAGGGCTCGGACCGTCCCGGGATCAGCTTCGAGCGGGACGAATGGCCTCACGGCGCGAGCGGGGCGGCGACGCCGCACGGGGCGGTGTTCGGGACCTGACGGCATCGCCCGCAGCTTGAAGGTCGGCCTGCTCACCGTCTCCCCGAGGCTCTGGGGCGGCTTCTTCGCGAGGAACCTCCCGCGCCTCAAGGCCGAGGGCTTCGGCTTCCCGCTCCTCGTGCTCGACGAGAACCGCGCCGGCCGAGCGTGGCCGATCCGCAACAAGCTGCGCCGCGCGCGCAAGCAGGCGCGGCTCGCGGGCTGCTCCTTTCCGACGGCCGTCGCACGGCGGCTCGCCTACCGAGCTCTGGTGCGTCCCCTCCGTTGGCGCCGCCGCACCTCACGCGAGCTGCCCGAGACGGTTCCGGTCGTGCGCGTCCCCAGCGCCAACTCGCCGGCGGCCGTGGACGCGATTCGCCGAGCGGCGTGCGAGCTGGTGTGCATCATGGACGTCCGGATCCTGTCGCGGCGCACGATGGACGGCATCGGCGTGCCGATCGTGAACGTCCACCTCAGCGACCCGCGTCTCTTCCGCGGCAGCCAGCCGGTGCTCTGGGAGGTCCTTCACGGCCGGCGGGAGATCGTGCTGACCGCCCATCGGGTGACGGAGGAGGTCGACGCGGGGCCCGTGCTGGAGCAGGTCGCGGCTCCGATCCGCTACGCGGGGAGCCTGCGGGCGACGAAGCGGGCCACGCTGCACCAGGCACTCCCCGCGATCGGCGACCTGCTGGAACGCGTCATCCGCCGCCACGCGGGCGGCACGCCCGAAGGCGTGCCGATCATGCCCGGCCCGTTGTGCGTGCTGCCTTCGCTGCGCCAGCTGGCGCGCGCCGAACGGCTCTGCCGGAGGAGGTCCCGCTAGAGGGACGCCGCCGCGTCCGCACCGCTGGGCGGCGCGCTGCTCGCCTCGCCGCGCTGGCGCCGGCGGCTCCGCAGGTGCTCGAGGATCCGCCGCCGGAAGACGGGGTCGGCGAGGATGCCGTGCAGGTAGGTGCCCATCGCGGCGTAATCGCGCGTGGCGAGCGCCAGCGGGCAGATCGAGTCGCCCTTGGCGTTCTCCTGGAGGAGCGACACCACGTCCGCGCCCTCTTCCACCGTCGAGCATCCGCCGTGGAGCTCGAATCCCGATACCGTGGCGCCGGGATCGAGGAACCCCGCACGTCCCGCGCTGGCCTGCACCCGCTCGTCGATCGAGTTGCGGGTGAACGTCGTGCGTACGGGCAAGACCCCCAGGCCGTTCGCCGTGGGCGCGCCGCCCTCCAGCCCTTCCGGATCGTGGAGCTCGGTGCCCAGCATCTGGAAGCCCCCGCAGATCCCGAAGAGCAGGGAACCCCTCTCGGCGGCGCGGCGCACGGCCGCGTCCATCCCCGTCTCGCGCATCCGCGTGACGTCGGGGATCGTGGCTTCCGAGCCCGGCAGCACGACCATGTCCGGGACGCCGAGCTCTTCGGCCCGATCGACGAAGCGCAGGTCCACCTCGGGCTCGGCCGCGAGCGCCTCGAACTCCTCGGGATGCGCGCTGTGGGGCAGGCGCAGGATGCGGACCGTCAGCACGATTTCTGCGTCTCCTCACGCGCGCACCTCTTGCCCCTCGAGACGGGCTGGCTGGATTCCTCGAGGCGGCGCATGCCCGCGCTCACCCGGCGGCAGTGTCGTCGACCAGCCCCATCTGCCAGAGGACGAAGGCCAGGTCGAGAGCCACGTCGTGCAGCCGGTCGTAGCGACCGGAGGCGCCGCCGTGGCCCGCGCCCATGTCCGTCAGGAAGAGCAGCGGGTTCGCGTCCGTCTTCAGGCTCCGCAGCTTCGCGACGTACTTCGCGGGTTCCCAGTACATCACCTGACTGTCGTTGAACGACGTCCGCACGAAGATCGCCGGGTACTGCTTGGCGGCGACGTTCGTGTAGGGGCAGTACCGCTTGAGGTAGTCGTACTCCTCGTGCCGGTTCGGATTCCCCCATTCCTCATATTCCGTCACGGTCAGCGGCAGCGACGCGTCCAGCATCGTGTTGATCACGTCCACGAAGGGTACGTAGGAGACCACCGCCCTGAATAGATCCGGCCGCAGGTTCGTGACCGCACCCATCAGGAGCCCGCCTGCGCTCCCGCCCGAGATCACCAGCCGGTCGGGGGACGCGTAGCCCTCCGCGATCAGGAACTCCGCGGCCGCGATGAAGTCCGTGAACGTGTTCATCTTGTTCATCATCCGCCCCTGATCGTGCCAGGGCTTCCCCAGCTCGCCGCCACCCCGGATGTGTGCGATGGCGAACACGGCACCTCGGTCCAGCAGGCTCAGCCGCTCCGAGGAGAACGTCACGGGGTACGCATACCCGTAGGCGCCATATCCATAGAGGAAGAGCGGCGCCGTCCCGTCCAGGGCCACGTCCTTCCTGCGAACGAGCGAGATCGGGACCCGCGTCCCGTCCTCGGCCTCGGCGTGCAGCCGCTCGGTCGAGTAGAGCTTCGGATCATAGCCACCCAGCACCTCCGTGCGCTTGAGCAGCGTGCTGGTGCGCGAGTCCATGTCGTAGCCGTAGATCGAGAGCGGAGTCACGAGCGACTCGTAAGCGTAGCGGAAGGTGCGGGTGTCCCATTCCTCGTTCGTCGAGGCCGAGACCTGATACGCCGGCTCGGGAAACGCCACGTGGTGGACCTCCCGCGTCCCCAGGTCGGTGACCCGCAGCTGCGGGAGGCCTCCCTCGCGCTCGTACGCGATGAAGTGTCCGGCGAAGAAGTCCACTGCCTCGAGCATGACGTCGTCACGGTGTGGGATCTCTTCTCGCCAGCTCGACTCCGACGGGTCGGAGACCGGCGCCGACACGAGGCGGAAGTTCCGCCCCGCGTCATTGACGCGGATCCAGAAGCGCTCGCCGTGATGGTCCAGATCGTACTCGCGGCCCTGCTTCCGCGGGGCGACGATGCGCCACGCTGCCGAGGGCTCGCCAGCCGACAGGAAACGCGCTTCGGAGGTCGTGAGGCTCGCGGAGTGCAGGATCACGTAGGCGTCGCTGCGCGTCCGCCACACGTAGATCCGGAAGAGCTCGTCCTGCTCCTCGTAGACCAGCTCGTCCGCGTCCGAGCCCAGCACGTGCCGGTACAGGCGGTAGGGGCGCTTCGCGTGGTCCTCGGTCGTGTAGAACAGCGTTCGATTGTCGGCGGCCCAGGCCGCCATGTTCACGCGCTCGATGCGGTCGGACAGGAGCTTGCCCGTGCGCAGGTCCTTGATGCGGAGCGTGTATTCGCGGAAACCTGTCGAGTCGGACGAGTAGGCGAGCAGGTTGCCGTCGTCGCTCACCTCGTAGGCACCGAGTGCCATGAACTCGAGGCCTTGCGCCAGCGCGTTCAGGTCCACGGTCACGGCTTCGGGGGCCACCGGCTCCGACGGAACGGCGGCCTCGGCTTCGACGCCACCCACCCCGCGGGCCACCGGCGGGCGGGGCAGAGCCTGCGCATCCGCGACGGTGTCGGACCCACTCGCCTCCGCGATCGGCCTCCGGCTGCGGAAGTGGATCGGGTACTGCTTCCCCTCCTCGGTGCGAGAGTTGTAGTACCAGTCCCCCTCCTTGTACGGCACGTTCAAGTCCGTCTCCTTGATCCGCGCCAGCATCTCCCGGTACAGCGAATCCTGGAGCGACTGCGTGAACGCGAGGATCTGGTGCGCGTAATCGTTCTCGGCCTCGAGGTACGCGGCGACCTCCGGGTTCGACTTCTCGCGAAGCCAGAAGTAGTCGTCCTGCAGACGATCGCCATGCACTACCTGCACGCGGGGGCGCTTCCCAGCGAGCGGGGGAGACGGCTCTTGGACCGCCTCGTTCATCTGACCGAAGGCGGCTCCCGAGATCGTGAGAATCAGCAGCGACGAGCACGCGACACTCTTCATCCGTTGCTCCTCGAAGGCGTCCTGGCGCTGGGCCCGGCGATTCGTCCCGCCGGGTTCCCCCACGAGCAGGCGACCTTATCTTCGGACAAACTCCACCGTTCGAACACGCGCGTCGAGGCTGTCGAGCGGCCGTCGCGCCCCTTCCAGGAGATCCGCATGCAGACAGCCACCCCCGTCGCAGCCCTGCTGCTGACGCTCTCTCTGAACGCCTGTCAGCAGGCGGAGCCCGGCGACGTGCGCACCGGCGCAGCCGCGGAGGACGTCGCGCCGGGCGATTCGGCGGCCGAGCACTCCGATCAGGCCGCCACCGAGGACGACTCGCTCCCGCCTCCGCCCACGCGGCAGTCGGAGACCGCGCGCGACGCCGGCGAGAAGCCGCGCGAGGTGATGGCGGAGCTCGGGATCTCCGAGGGCGGCCACGTCGCCGACGTCATGGCTGGCGGCGGCTACTACACGTACCTGCTCTCCGACGCCGTCGGATCAGATGGCGTGGTCTATGCCACCGGCGCGCAGATGGTCTCGCGACGACTCGAGGAAGGCGACCTGGCGGGCCGGACGAACATCCAGGTGATCGAGAGCCTCGAGGAAGTCCCCTCCGGCTCGCTCGACGCCGTGCTCATCAACCGGGCGTACCATCTGATCAGCGATCCCGGCAAGACCTTCTTCCCGGCGCTGCGCCACGCCCTGAAGCCCGGCGGGCGCATCGGAGTCATCGAGGTCCGGCTGAACGCGCAGACCGGCCACGACATGCGCACCCACCGCATGGGGCAGGAGACCGTGCGCGAGGAGATCGAGAGCGGCGGGTTCCGGCTGGTGGAGGCTTCGGAGATCCTGGCGAACCCCGAGGACCCCGGGACCGATTTCCTCGAGGGACGGCGGCACCTCGCCGACCGCATGTTCCTCGTCTTCGAGAAGCCGGCGGAGACGGCACTCGCGCCCCGACGCTAGTCGCCTCCGTCGCCGCCGCCGCCGGGCACGCGGGCCTGGCCGGCGGGCGCCTCCCGCACCGGCGTGAGCGGCCGCACGCCGGCCTCCACGGCCGCGCTGTACCAGAAGGCTCGCGGACTGACCCGCAGCGCGTTCGGTCGAACCGAGAGCTGCACCTGCCGGCCCTCGACCGCCACCGATTCGCGAACGCTGGCCGGCAGCGCCAGCGTGGGGACGATCCCCGTCGGCAGCTTCACCTGGAATCCCTTCTGCGTGAGACGCGTCAGGAGGGCTACGAGCTCGTCGGCGGAGAGGAACTTCATGCCGATGCCGCACTTCCCGAACTCGTTCTGGGAGGCGAGGGTCGCGCGCACCTTGCGCCAGGTCTCGGCGGAGGGCGAGACCGAGACGCGGATCTTCGTCACCGGCACGTCGGGCTCCGCCACGATCTGCTGGTCGCGGGCCGCCAGCACGAAGTCGCCGGTCACCGTGTAGTCCCGCGGCACGACGCTGCCGGTCACCTCCATCCTCGTCTCGAAGTCCCCGCAGGCGACGTTCGCGACGTTCCGGGCCTCCCAGCGGAAGCGGATCGTGGCCGAACCGCTGCCCCGTTCGAGGCGCGCCGGCACCACCATGCGCAGCCGGTTCTCGCCGACCACCGTCAGCTCCGGACGCCGCGCGCTGAGCGTGCCCCGCACGCGGTGGATCGTGACGAACACCCTCCACTCGCCGGCGGTGATGGTCGCGAACAGCGCCTTGACCTTCACCTCTCCGCTCTCCACCACCTGCTCCTCCAGCGGGATGTCCAGCTCCACCTGATCCAGGTAGAGCGCGGCCACCTCGCCGATCATCTCGTTCACCAGCTCCGGCCGGATGCCCAGCGCCACGTCGCCGCTGTCCAGCGCGGCGTCGCCCAGCAGGGTGTCGCTCGAGGTCGTGTACACGGCCAGGCTGTCGCGCAAGCCCGCCGCCCGCGCGCGCAGCTCCGCGATCCGATCGGCGGCGGCCGGCGGACCGTCTCCGCGGGCCTGCGCGGCGGCACCCTCCCGCGCGTGCACGTCCAGGCCCCCGGTCGCCGAGTCCTCTTCCCGCTCCGCGGTATCGGTTCCGGGAGCGCCGGCCCTCGTCGCCTGCCCACCCCCCTGCTCCACGGCGACGCCGATCGAGACCCACAGCTTCCCCGCCGTGACCTTCACGTCCTGAACCCACACCCGCAGGGGGACGGTGGCGGCCGCAATGTGGACTTCGCCCGCGGGGCCGATCTGGGGGATCGTCAGGTCGCGCTCGATCGCGATGGGGATCTCGAGGTCCGAGGCCAGGACGTTGAAGTCCTCGATCGGCTGGCTCGCCAGGTCCTCCAGGAGCCGCCGGACGGGGGCCTCCATGCCCAGCGCCCCGACGCGCGTGGCCTCGAAGGCGATGATGTGCACGCGCGCGCGGAGCTGTCCCGAGGTCGCATCCAGCCCGGTCACCTCGAGCCCGCCGTAGACGCTCACGTCGGCGAAGACGGTCTGCTCGTCACGGCCGGCGAGACTCGCCCGCCCTCGCAGCTCGACGAGCGCGAAGCCGTCCTGGAAGGCGACCAGCGCCGAGTCCACGCGGACCCGGTATCGGTCGTCCACGATGCGCTCGTAGGGCGTGGCCGACCCGAGCAGGTCCCGCACGAGCTTCTCGTGCACCGTCACGAGCACCCCGTCGAAGCGTACGAGCGGCCCCTCGCGAGCCGCGGCGAGCAGCGCCTCGAGGCCCTCGATCTGGTGCTCGAGCACCGCCTGCTCGGCGGGAACCCGCTCGGCTCCACCGTCGCCCCGGCAGCCGCCGGCGAGGACGAGGAGCCCCAGGCACGCGAGAGCGCGCGTGGGGAACCGGGCGAGCCTGCGTGGAGAGCTCATCCTACGTGTTCCGTGACGGAGGATGGGCCGCGGCCGAGTGGCTGCCGCGGGCGGACGGGGAACGATGGATGGAAGAAACGAAACACCCCGGTGATCCGCAAGCGCGGGCATCCGCCGCCCCACGGGCTTCGCGCGGCGCGGGCCGCCGCCTCAGCCGAAGCGGCGGAGCAGGCGCGGCTCGTCCGGATCGAGGCTGGCCCAGGCCGCGAAGGGGATCTCGCTCCAGAGCGCGTGCACGTCCTCGAGCCCGAGCAGGCGGCCCACGTAGAGCGCCAGGACGCTGCCGTGGCTGACGGCGGCGATCGTCGCGGCGGGGTGCTCGAGCAGGGCCTTCCCGAGGCTGGCGGCGATGCGTGAGCCGGCGGAGGCAGCCGGCTCCCAGCCGAGTGCCTCCCCACGACCCTCGAGGTAGCCGCGCACAGCGGCCTCCCACGGCTCGATTCGGCCGGCCGGGCGCCGCACCTCGCGCAGCCCGGGCTCCGGCACCGCGGTCAGCCCGTGCCTGGCGGCTGCCGGCGCGGCCGTCGCCATCGCCTTGCGCTCGTCGCTCGTGAGGAGCAGGTCCACGCGCGGCCAGAACTCCGCCCCGGCCAGCGCCTCCGCCGGCGCCCGCCCGCGCGCCGTGAGGTCCCACGCCTCGGCCGGTACGTCGAAGTCGCGCGCGCTCTCGGCGTGGCGGATGAGGATCAGCTCGCGTGCCACACGGGTCCTCCCGCGCGGCTAGCGGCTGGACCCCCGTCCTCCCCGGCCGCGGCCGCCGCGCCCTCGCCCCCCACGCCTCCCGCGCCGTCGGTCGTCGACGGGCTCCGGTCCGCGTGGCGCCGGCGGCGGAGCGCCCGTCGAGCGCTTGGGCTCGGTGTAGGTCGGCTTCGCGGGCTCGGTCTCGTGAACCTGCAGCCCGTGCTGGATGAGGCTGTGGCGGCGGCTGTACAGGAAGTAGATCACGAACCCGATCGCGAGCCAGATCAGGAGTCGGAGCCACGTGTCCCCCGGCAGCCCCGCCATCATCCCGAAGCAGACCAGGATCCCCAGGATCGGCACGAGCGGCACAAGTGGTGTG
>JBHENL010000192.1:0-3027 GCA_046262075.1 Gemmatimonadota bacterium | reverse complement strand
GTCTCGGTCTGCCACAGCCGCACGCCCGATCTGGGGGAGATCACGCGGCAGGGTGACATCCTGGTAGTGGCGGTCGGCCGGCCGGAGATGATCACGCGCGAGATGGTGCGCCCGGAAGCGGTGGTGATCGACGTGGGGATCAACCGCGTGGCGGATCCCGCACGCCCGGGGAAGACGAAGCTGGTGGGCGACGTGGAGTTCGCGGGCGTCGCCGAGGTGGCTTCGGCGATCACGCCGGTACCCGGAGGCGTGGGGCCCATGACGATCGCGATGCTGCTCTCGAACACCCTGCGCGCCGCGGAGCAGGCGATCGGCGGGGTGCGCGACGGCGGGGCCGCGGCCGCCGCCGCGGGCGGCGCATGACGCGCCTGGACCTGGAGGCGCTCGAGGCCGCCGGCGCCCGCGTGTACGGCGTCGGAGAGCTCGTGCGCGAGCTCCGGCAGCGCGTCGAGGCGGGCTTCGCGTCGGTGCTGGTCGAGGGCGAGGTCTCGAACCTGACGCGCCACGCCTCGGGGCACAGCTACTTCAGCGTCAAGGACGACGGCGGACACCTGCGCTGCGTGCTCTTCCGCCTCGAAGCGCAGCGGCTGGGCTTCGCGCTGGCCGACGGCGAATGCGTCGTGCTCTTCGGCCGCTGCACCGTCTACGACCGCAAGGGCGAGCTGCAGCTCGTCGTGGCGCAGGCCTTCCGCCGCGGGGCGGGGCGCGCCGCCGAGGCGCTCGAGGCGCTGCGCCGGCTGCTGCACGCCGAAGGGCTCTTCGACGCGGCCACGAAGCGGCCGCTGCCGTTCTTCACGCGCAACCTGGGCGTCGTCACCTCGCCGTCCGGGGCCGCGCTGCACGACATCCTCTCGGTCGTGCGCCGGCGGGCGCCCTGCACGCAGGTCTTCGTGCTCCCGGTGCGCGTCCAGGGGGACGGGGCCGCGGCGGAGATCGCCGACGCCATCGACTTCATCAACGCACGGCTCCCGATCCAGGCGCTGATCGTCGGGCGCGGCGGCGGGAGCCTCGAGGACCTGCGCGCCTTCGACGACGAACGGGTGGCGCGCGCGGTGTTCCGCTCCCGCGTGCCGGTGATCAGCGCCGTCGGCCACGAGATCAACGTGACCATCTGCGACCGGGTGGCGGACGTGCGAGCCCCGACCCCCTCGGTGGCGGCGGAGCTGGCGGTCCCCGACTGCGGCGCGATGGCGCGGGCGATCGACGAGACGGGACGCCGGCTGCTCGCGGCCGAGCTGCGGGGCCGCGCCCGCGCGGGGCAGCGCCTCGAAGGCTTCCTCACCCGCTACGGGCTGCGTGCCGTCCGGTCGCGGATCGGGAACGCCTCGCGCGCGGGCGACGAGCTCGGAGAACGGCTCCGGCGGGGAATCGACCGCAGGCTTGAGCGCGCGACGGCCGAGCTGCGCTCGAACGCCGGGCGGCTCGACACGCTTAGTCCGCTGGCGACGCTGGGCCGCGGCTATGCGATCGTGGAGCGGCTGCCCGGTCGCGCCCTCGTGCGCTCGCCGTCGGAGCTCGGGGTCGGCGACGAGCTGCGGCTGCTCTTCGCCCGGGGCGGCGCACGCGCGCGCGTGCTCGAGACTTTCGCCGGAGACGGAGACGGCGACGGCGGGGGGCGCTCGTGACGGCGGGACCGGAGAGCGGCGCACCGTCTCCGGGTGCGGACGCCAAGCTCGAGGACGAGCTGCGGCGCCTCGAGGAGATCGTTCAGCGCCTGGAGCGCGAGGACGTGCCGCTCGAGCAGGCGCTGGCGCTCTTCGAGGAGGGGATCGCCATCGCCCGCTCGGCGCGGAGCAAGCTCGAAGCCGCGGAGGGACGGGTGCGCGAGATCCTGCGCGAAGCCGGCGAGACGTTCCGGTTGCGGGACCTCGAGCCCTGAAGGAAGGGGAGCGGCTGTCCGCCGGGGAGCCGCTGGAGCGGCTCTTCACCGAGGTGCGTGCCCGCCTGGACGTGGCAGTCGCCGCCCGCCTGGAGCGCCGGGGCGGCAGGCTCGGAGATGCCATGCGATACTCGGCGCTCGCACCCGGCAAGCGGCTGCGCCCGGTCCTCGTCGTGGCTGCGTTCCAGGCGTGCGGCGGCCGCGGCGAGCGGGTATACGGCCCCGCCGGGGCCCTGGAGCTGATCCACGCGTACTCTCTGGTCCACGACGATCTTCCCGACTTCGACGACGACGCGCTCCGCCGCGGACGTCCGACGAGTCACGTCGTGTACGGCGACCGGCTGGCGCTGCTCGCGGGCTTCGGGCTTCTCGTCGAGGGGCTCGGCTGGCTGGCCGAGGTCCCCGGCCCTCCCGGCCGCCAGTTGCTGCGGGTCGTCTCCCGCGCGGTCGGGTTGGGCGGGATGATCGGCGGGCAGTATCTGGACCTCGTCTCCGAAGGCCGGGAGCTCGAGCCCGAGCAGCTCCGTGAGATCCATGCTGGCAAGACGGGGCGCTTGATCACCGCGGCGGTGCTGGCCGGCGCCCTGCTGGCCGGCGCCGACGGCGGGACGCGCAAGGTCCTCGAGGGCTACGGCACGCGGCTGGGGCTCGCCTTCCAGATCGCGGACGACGTCCTCGACGCGCTGGGGGACCAGGACGTCACCGGCAAAGCGACGGGGGCGGATGCCGCGGCGGGGAAGGCCACCTTCGTCTCGGCCTACGGCGTCGACGGCGCGCGGTCGCACGCCCGGGCGGCGGCCGCGGCGGCGGCCGACGAGCTCGTCCACGCTCGTCTCGATGGCGGGCTCCTGCGCGCGCTGGCGGAGTTCGTCGCCGACCGCGCGCGCTGAGGGCCAGCGCGACGCCGGGAGCCGGCGTCTCGATGCCGCGAGCGCCCCCGCGGAGCGACGTCGCGAGCCGGTCGCCGGAGCGATGAAAGGTCCGCTCGCTCCGGGGGCCGGCTCGCCGTGGCGCGCCACGTGCCTCCGCGCGCGCGCGTCCGGCGGCGTGGGACGCCGTGCCGGCGTTGACGCTTCCGGAGGCGCGGGTATCTTCTAGCCGCGCGGCCGCGCTCCCTCCGGCGCCGTCCGCCGATCCCCCGCAACCTC
>JBHENL010000191.1:0-34488 GCA_046262075.1 Gemmatimonadota bacterium | reverse complement strand
GGCCGATCCCCGCCTGCGTGAGCTGGTGGACGACCTCGTACGTGAGGGTGCCGCTCCGCGAGACCACGCCGACGCTGCCCGGCGCGCAGATCCGGCCCGGCAGGATGCCGACCTTCGACGCCCCCGGGCTGATCGCACCCGGGCAGTTCGGCCCGATCAATCGAGCTCCGCGGTCGCGCACGTACGCGAACGCCACCGTCATGTCGTTCGCCGGCACCCCCTCGGTGATCGCCACGACGAGGTCCACACCCGCGTCGGCGGCCTCGAGGATCGCCCCCGCCGCGAACGGCGCCGGGACGTAGATCACCGACGTGTTCGCCGCCGTCTCAGTCACCGCCTCGGCCATCGTGTCGAAGATGGGCACGCCGTCGCCCTCGAACGTCCGGCCTCCCTTGCCGGGCGTCACCCCTCCGACGACGCGCGTGCCGTATTCGATCATCTGCCGCGTGTGGAACGAGCCGTCGCGGCCGGTGATCCCCTGGACCAGGAGCCGCGTGTCGCCGTCGATGAAGATGCTCACGAGGCCCTTCCCGCTGGCCGCCCGCCGGCGCGCGCCGCGTCCGACGGCTCGCGGGCGCCTCCCTCCCCCTGCGCGCGGCGCTCGCGCGCCAGCGCGATCGCCCGCTGCACTACCTCGTCCATCGAGCTCGTGGCCGGCAGCCCCACGGAGCGCAGGATCTCGAGCCCCTCCTCCTCGTTGGTCCCCGTGAGCCGGATCGCGATCGGCACCTTCACCTCGATCCGCTCGAGCGCGGCGACCAGGCCGTTGGCCACGTCGTCGCAGCGCGTGATGCCGCCGAAGATGTTGAACAGCACGGCCTCGACATGTGCGTCCGAGAGGAGGATGCACACGGCGCTCACGACCTTCTCGGGGTTCGAGCTGCCGCCGATGTCCAGGAAGTTGGCGGGCTCGCCGCCGTAGTACTGGATCAGGTCCATCGTGGCCATCGCCAGCCCGGCCCCGTTCACGACGCAGCCGATGTTGCCGTCGAGCTTCACGTAGGAGAGCCCGGCCGCGCGCGCCTCGACCTCCGCGGGTGCTTCGCTCGCCGGGTCGCGCCAGCCTTCCAGCTCGCTCTGGCGAAAGAGCCCGTTGTCGTCGATCCCGAGCTTGGCGTCGAGGGCGACGACCTCGCCCGCCGGGTTCGTCGCCAGCGGGTTGATCTCGGCCAGCGAGGCGTCCCGTTCGCGGAACACGCGCCAGAGTGCCAAGAGGATCTTCGCCGCCGCGCGCGCCTGCCGCACGTCGTCGTACAGCGCGAAGCCCAGCTGCAGCGCCTGGTGGTCGAGCAGGCCGTAGCGCGGGTCCACCGAGAGGCGCGTGATCCTCTCGGGCGTCTCGGCCGCGACCTGCTCGATGTCCACCCCGCCCGAGCGGCTCACCATGAACGTCGCCGCCTTGGCCGCGCGGTCCAGGATCACCGCCGCGTACGCCTCGCTCGCGATCTCCTCCGCGGGCGTCACCAGCACCTTCTCGACCGTGAGTCCCTTGATGTCCATGCCCAGGATCGCCGCCGCCCGCTCGCGCGCCTCCACCGGACCCTCGGCGAGCTTCACGCCTCCGGCCTTGCCGCGGCCGCCGACGTGCACCTGCGCCTTCACGACGACCCTCCCGCCGTACTCGCGGGCGATCGCTTCCGCCTCCCCGGGCGTGCTCGCCACCCGCCCGGGCGGGACGGGGATCCCGAAGGAGCGGAAGACGTCCTTGGCCTGGTACTCGTGGAGCTTCATCGAGGCGTGATCCGTCAGGAGGTCAGGGGCTGCGCGGATGGGGCCAGGATGGATGGCGACCGCGGGTCCGCGGGGCAAGCCGGCGACTCCGCATCCGAGGCGTCCGGGGACCGGACTCGGAGGGGGCTCACGGCTCGCGCTGCATCGCCTCGAGCACCTCCCCCAGCTCCCGCAGCCGCGCGCCGTACGCCGCCCAGTCGCCGGCTCGCTGCGCGGTGACGGCGGCGCGATAGATCTCGAGCGCTCGCGCTTGAGCCGCGGCCGGGTCGGAGGCCGATTCCCCGCCCGCGCCGGCCTGCGCATCGTTGGTGACGGTCCCGGCTTCCGCCGGCGCCGCCGCCGCGTCCCGCGAGGATCCCGCCAGCCGCAGCCCTTCCTCATCCTCCTCCGCTCCGGAGCCGAGCGCCGGCTCCCGCCCCACCTCGCGCCCGGCCAGGAGGCTCGCCAGCGTGGCGTCGAGCGTCGGTTCCATCACGATGCGCGCGTCGTAGGCGGCGATCACCTGCTTCAGCTCCGGCAGCCGGCTCTGCTGGGCCTGCAGGAACAGCGGCTCGATGTAGAGCAGCGCACCCTCGAGCGGGATCACGAGCAGGTTTCCGCGGATCACCGTCGAGCCCTTCTGGCTCCAGAGCGTGATCTGCTGGCTGATGCGCGAGTCCTGGTCGATCCGCGCCTCCACCTGCATCGGGCCGAAGACGAGCTCGTCCTTGGGGAACTCGTAGAGCACGAGCTCGCCGTACTCCGCGCCGTCGCTCTTGGCCGCGAGCAGGGCGATCATGTTGTCCTTGCCGCGCGGCGTGAACGGCAGCACGAGGCTGAACTGCGGCTCGGTCTCCCCCGGCAGCCGCAGGAGTACGTAGTACGGCTCCATCGGCTGCGGGCTCTCCTCGTAGATCTCGTTCGGCAGGTTCCAGAAGTCTTCCTTGTTGTAGAAGACGAGCGGGTCGGTCATGTGGTAGGCGCGCAACGCCAGGGTCTGCAGCGTGAACAGGCCCTGGGGATAGCGCACGTGCGCCCGCAGGCCCTCGGGCATCTCGCTGGCGGGCCGGAACAGGTCGGGGAACACACGCCGCCACGTCGCCAGGATCGGATCGGCGTCGTCGAACGCGTAGAACGTGACGCTCCCGTGGTAGGCGTCCACCACCGCCTTCACGCTGTTGCGCGCGTAGTTCACGGTGACGCCGTCGAACGTCACCGGCTCGGAGTAGGGGTAGTCGGCGGTCGCGGTGTAGGCGTCCTGGATCCAGAGGATCCGCCCCTCGTGGACGACCGCGTACGGGTCGGCGTCGTAGAGCAGGAACGGCGCGAGCTTCCGCACCCGCTCCCCGATCCGGCGGTCGAACAGGAGCCGGCTCTCGGGCGTGATCGCGTCGGCGAGCAGGAACTTCAGCGTCCCGAACCGCCAGGCGAAGAGCAGCTTCTTCCAGGCGGCGTCGAGCTGGATGCCGCCGCGGCCGGCGTAGCTCGCGTACACGTTCGAGTCGCCCTGCGGGTAGTCGAACTCCTTGACGCGCGTGTTCACGATCGCGTATTCGCCGCTCTCCTCGCCGAAGTAGATCTCCGGCCGCTCGATCGCGAGCCCGGCGCCCTCCCCCGCCGGGGTCACCACCGGCGGCAGGTCGCGGACGAAGAAGGTCGGCAGTCCCTCCCGGCTGACCTCGTCCACGGGGCTCGCGACCAGCCCGTACCCGTGGGTGTAGACGAGGTGCACGTTCTGCCAGGTGCGCGCGTTCTCGGCGAGGTCGCGGGTGAGCATCTCGCGCACCGAGAGCATCACCTGGCGCGGACGCCCGCCCATCGCGTAGCGATCCACGTCCACGTCCGCGAAGCCATAGTAGAGGCGGATCTCCTGGAGCTGGGCGTAGGTCTGGAGCAGCGGCCGCCAGTCCCACAGGCGGATCGACTCGACCTCCTCCCGGCTGGCGGCCAGCACGTTCAGCTCGCGGCCGTCGTCGCGCACGGGGAACGGCCGCCGCTCGATCGCGTCGAGGGCGAACGCGCGTCGCGTGAGGCGGATGTTGTGCGCGATGTATGGGCTCTCGCGGGCGATCTCGTCGGGCTCGACGACGAAGCGCTGCACCACGCCCGGCACGAGGCCCTTGAACACGACGGCCGCGGCCACGAGACCCGCGGCCGCCCAGCCGACCACGCGCAGGTCGCCGCGCAGCGCCTCGCGCGCGGCGAGCGCCGCCGCCGCCAGACCCAGTACCATGAGGACCCAGTAGCCGGGGATCTGCGCGTGCACGTCGGACCAGCTCGCCCCGTGCACGACGCCGCGCGAGGAGTGCACGAGGTCGAGCATGTCGAGCCGCCAACCCCAGGCCAGCGTCGCGAAGACCGCGGCGGCCAGCGCCGCCAGGTGCGCCCGCGGGCGGTCGCGGATGAACACGTGCCGGCTCGTCACCTCGAGGGCGCCGCTGGCGACGTACACCACACCGGCCAGCAGGGCGTTGAGGACCAGCAGGACGAGCACGTGCGTCTGCAGGAATTGCCAGAACGGGAGCTCGAAGACGTAGAAGCCCACGTCGCGTCCGAAGACCGGATCCCGGACCCCGAACTCCGTCGGATGGAGGAAGAACGCCAGCCGGATCCACTGCCGTCCCAGCGCCGCGGTGAACAGGAACGCCAGTGCCAGCGCGGCCGCCGCCGCGAGCAGGTTCAGGTGCAGCGGCTTGATGGCCTCGTGGATCTCGATGTTCGAGATCCGGCGCCGGATGGAGCCGAACGAGCGGGCGGCGACCCGCAGGTTCACGAAGAAGACGGCGGCGTAGAGGGCGGCGAGCCCCAGGCGCAGGGCGAGCCGCGTGCCGAGGAGGCCCCAGAACGTGCCGGCCTGGCCCTGCTCCCGGAACCAGAGCAGGTCGGCGAGCAGGGCGGAGGCGGGGCCGAGGAGCAGGAGTGCGAGGACACCCGCCACGAGGAGGCGGACGAGCCGGCGCGGTCGTCTACCCGCGGCCACCGTGTCAGCCGTGCGCGCGGCCGCTCGCCGCCGAGGGCATCTCCCAGGGAAGGGGGCCCATTCCCTGCCCGCGCAGGAACTCCCCGACCTCGGCCTGCAGCGACTCGAGGGCCGCGCGGTCCCGGCCTTCGATGCGCAGGACGACGACGGGCTGGGTATTCGACGTGCGCAGGAGGAACCAGCCTTCGGGCAGGTCCACGCGCACGCCGTCCACCTCGTTCGTCTCGCCGCGGCCGGCGAAGTGCCGCTTCGCCGCCTCCACCACCGACCACTTGCGCTCCTCGGTCGTCTCGAGCCGCAGCTCCGGCGTGCTCGGGTAGTCCGCCAGCTCCGAGAGCAGCTCGGAGAAGCTCCGCGAGGAGCGCGAGAGGACGCGCGCGAGCAGGCACGCCGCGTAGATCGCGTCGTCGAAGCCGTAGTAGTTGTAGTTGAAGAACAGGTGGCCGCTCATCTCCCCGCCGAACGGGATCCCGTCCTCCCACATCTTCCGCTTGGCGAGGCTGTGGCCGGTCTTCCACATCACCGGCTGCCCGCCGTGGGCGCGGATGTCCTCGACGAGCGCGCGCGAGCTCTTCACGTCGAAGAGGATCTTGGCACCCGGCGTCTGGGCGAGCTGGTCGCGCGCGAGGATCGCCGTCAGCTGGTCGCCGCGCACCACCCGGCCGGTGTCGTCCACCGCGCCCAGCCGGTCGCAGTCGCCGTCGAAGCCGAAGCCCGCGGCCGCACCCTCGCTCCGGACGCAGGCGATCATCTCCTCCAGGTGCTCGTCCACGGTGGGATCCGGGTGGTGCGCGGGGAACGTGCCGTCCACCCAGTCGTTGATCGCCACGACCTGGCAGCCGATCTGCTCGAGCAGCTTCGTCGCGAAGAGCGCCCCCGTCGCGTTCGCGGGGTCGACGACCACCTTCAAGGGACGCGCGAGCTGCACGCGCTCGCGCACCGCGGTCAGGTAGTCCGAGGTGACGGGCTGGCGCGTCTCCTCGCCGGGGCCCGCGCGAAAGGCGTCCCGCTCGATGATCGAGCGCAGCTCCTGGATCTCCGATCCCATGAGCGGTGCCTTGCCGAGCGAGATCTTGAAGCCGTTGTACTCGGGCGGGTTGTGGCTGCCCGTGACCATCACGCCGCCGTCGACGGCGAGGCGGTGCAGCGAAAAGTACTGCACGGGCGTGGGGACCACGCCGATGTCGACGACGTCGGCGCCAGCCGACGTGATGCCGCGGGCGAGGTCGGCGTGCAGCCGGTCCGACGAGGGACGTACGTCGCGACCGACGGACAGGGCGGGACGCGCGTCGCCCGAGTGCCCGGCCACGTAGGTCGCGACCGCGCGGCCCAGCGCCTCGACCGTCCCGGGGCGCAGGTCGGGATCCACCAGGCCACGGACGTCGTACTCGCGGAAGATGTGCGCGGGGACCTGCACCGCGTGTCCTTTCGAGGGGAGGGATCGCGGCCCGCCGCGGGCCACGCACCGGGCGGAGCTCGCCGCGGGAGCCGGCTTGACCCGTCGCTGCGGCGCCTGCAACCTGAGGCGCGCGCGGCCTGCAACCTGAGCCGATCGAAGGGGGTTGGCAAGTGCGCGACCGGCGGCGGACGGCGCGGCGGAGGGGTTCCCACACGACCCGCGGAAGAGGTGCACCAGCATGCAGGCCAGCGTTGCCGGCACTCCTCCACGTCTTCCCCGCCGCGACTGCCGCGGCGGCTCCGTGCGCCTCCCCCGGGCGCTGCGCGCGCTCGCCCTCGCGCTGCCGCTCGGCCTGGGATGCGCCCACGCGCCGGCGGCCAGCGTGCCGCGGCAGGGCACCCTGGCGGCGGCCCGCGAGCGGCAGGACTGGATCGTCGAGCGGCTGCGCGCGATGCGCACGGCGGAGGCGGACGATCCCGCCCGCGCGAGGGCGCTCCAGCGCGAGCTCGAGGCCGCGAGCGTGGAGTGGCGCTCGTTCCTGGGCCCCGTGCGAGGCTCGGTGCGGGGCTCGTGCTGCGCGTACGGCGAGTGGCCGAAGAACCACGTGTGGCGGCAGATCGCGCAGAAGCTGAACCTCGTGCGCGACGTGCGGCAGATCCTGAACATCCAGGACGCCGCCAGCGACGTCGCTGCGGACGGGCGGGTGCTGGACTCCGCGTTCTTCACGAACCGCGACGTCTCGGCGATCTCGCCCGAGGAGGTGCGCCGCGAGGCCGAAGCGCAGGCCCCGCGGGGCACGATCTACATCACCGAGCAGAAGAGCGAGGGCGTCTCGGAGGGGTTCTGGGGCGAAGACGAGAACGGGGACCTCTACATCTTCATCCTCGACCCACCGGGGTTCGACGAGATGAACACGGCGGCCGAGGTGATGGGCTCGACGATCCTGCGGCTGGCCGGCTATTACGTGCCGTACCCTGCCATCGTCACCCTGGAGGACCTCGCCATCTCCCCGAAGGTCCTCGAGGAGCAGGCACAGGCGCGCGCAGGCGCGCCGGACGACCCGAACGAGGACGAGACGATCGAGGACGCGGCGGAAGCGCAGCTCGGTGCGGACGCCGACGACGAGACCCTGGGCCAGGACGACGTGGAGCAGTTCCGCGGCCGCCGGGCCGTGGCCACGAAGGCCATCGCCGAGGGCTTCCGCGGCCCCTGGACGTACTGGGTGTTCCGCGACCGCCGCGAGCTGCGCGGCGCGCAAGTGTTCGCCGCCTGGATCAACAACTACGACCAGGTGGACCACAACACGATCGCCGAGCTCTTCGACGAGGACGCGGACCTCGTCCGCTACTACATCGTGGACACGTCTTCGGCCTTCGGCTCGGCCTCGAACCGCGTGAAGGAGCCCGCCGCGGGCTACGTGAACAACTCCGTCGACCTGCACCGCTTCTTCACGACCCCCCTGCGCTGGCTCGCGAGGCCCTTCGGCTACCGAGAGCCCTGGCTGCCGGTCACCCCGATCGTGAGCCCCGCGATCGGCCGCTTCGGTCCGGACCTGGAGCCACGGCTGTGGAAGCCGCAGTACCCCAACCTCGCCTACGAGGACATGGACGAGGACGACGCCGAGTGGGCGGCGCGCATCGTCGGGGAGTTCTCGGACGAGATGATCGACGCGATCGTCGGGCTGGCGAAGTTCTCGCGGCGCGAGGACGCCGCGTACATGGCGCGCACGCTGAAGGCGCGGCGCGACGTCATCGTGCGCACCTACCTGGAGGAAGACTGAAGGCTGCGTCCACCCTCACCACCCTCCTGCTGGCGGCGGCCTGCGCGCACGGACCCGGCGCCGCCACCGTTCCACGCGGGGCCACCCTTTCCGAGACGCGCGAACGTCAGGCCTGGATCGAGAACGTGCTCCGGGAGCTGCGCGCTGGCGGGATCGAGAGCGCGCGTGCCACGGAGCTGCGGGGGGAGCTGGAGGGCGCCGGCGTGGACTGGCGCTCGTTCCTGACGCCGATCCGCGGCTCGACCAGCGATGCCCCCCTGCTCGGCGAGGCCCCCAAGAACCACACGCTGCGGCAGATCGCGCAGAAGCTGAACCTCGTGCGCGGGCTGCGGCAGATCCTCGCGATCCCGGATGGCGCGGAGGACCTGGCGGCGGACGGCAGCGTGCTGGATTCGGCGTTCTTCACCAACCGCGACGTGTCGCGTGTCTCCCCCGACGACCTTCGCCGCGCTCTGGCGGAGCAGGCGCCGCAGGGCGCGATCGCGCTCGTGGAGCCCAAGACCTCGGGCACGTCGGAGGGCTTCATCGGCAAGGACGAGAGCGGCGACCTGTTCATCTTCGTGCTCGACCCGCCGGATTTTCCCGAGATGTCCACGGCCGCCGAGGTGATCGGCTCGACGATCGTGCGGCTGGCGGGCTACAACGTGCCGTACCCGACGATCGTGCGCCTGGACAGCCTCACCGTGGCGCCGGAGGGCGTCGAGGAAGGACTGGGACCGGGGGACGCGGAGCGCTTCGAGGGCCGGCGCGCGGTCGCGACGCGAATGATCGCCGAGGGCTTCCGCGGGGAATGGACGTACTGGGTGTTCCGCGAGCGCCGCGAGCTCCGCGCGCTGCACGTCTTCGGCGCCTGGCTGAACAACACCGATCAGGTGGACCACAACACGCTGGTCGAGGTCTTCGACGAGGAGGCGGGCCTCGTCCGCTACTGGGTGATCGACTTCAGCGGCGCCCTCGGCGCCTCCTCCGCGCGCGTGAAGGACCCGTGGGACGGCTGGATCAACAACCAGTTCGACCTCCACTGGGGCCTGACCTGGCCGCTGCGCCTGCTCGCCACTCCCTTCGGGTTCCGCGTGCCGTGGGACCCCGCACAGCCCGTGGTGAGCCCCGCGGTGGGCCGCTTCGACGCGAAGCTGGACCCGCGCGCGTGGAAGCCGTTCTACCCGAACCTGGCCTACGAGGACATGGAGGAGGCGGACGCGGAGTGGGCGGCGCGGATCGTGGGGGAGTTCTCGGACGAGCTGATCGACGCGATCGTGGAGCTGGCGCGCTACTCGCGGCCCGAGGACGCCGGCTACGTGGCCGACACGTTGAAGCGGCGCCGCGACGTGGTCGTGGAGGCCTATCTCGGCGGGAATCGTGACGGCGTGCCCCGAGGGGGAGCCCTCGATTCCCCGCGGCGACGATCCGGACCCTAGCCCGCCTCCTCCAGGCTGGGGAGCGGCTCCTCGAGCGCGGGGGGCGGCTCCGCCGGGGAGGATCGGCGCCCCCGCCCGGCCCGCGTCGTGTCGGGCGGCGGCACCACCCGCAGGTTCACGTCCACCCGCTCCACGCCACGCACGGCCGCGGCGATCCCCCGGACCGTCTCCACCTGCGTGCTGTCGTGGACGCTTCCCGAGAGCGCGACCGTCGTGCCCCGCGTCCGGACGCGCACGGGCAGCGCCTTCAGCATCTCGACCGCCAGGATGCGGGAGCGGACCTCCGCGGTGAGCGTGGCCTCGCGCAGGCTCTGCCGCAGCTCGGGCTCCTCGGGCTCGCCGCGGCAGGCCGCGCCGATCGCCGCGGCAGCGAGCCAGGGGAGCCAGAGCCGGATCGGCACGCGGGTCAGCTCGCCTTGCGCGCCTTCTCGGCCCGGCTCTTCCCGGCAGGCGCCTTCTTGCGTGCGGCCCCGCCCTTGCGCGTCCCCCCCTGCGCTCCCGAGCCCCCGCGGGAGCGCCTGGAGCCACTCCCGCCGCCCGCGGGCCCCGCGCCCTCGCGCTGCGTGCGCTCGAGACTCGCCTTCAGCGCGCTCATGATGTCGATCACCTGCGGCGAGCGCTCCTCTTCGTCGACCGGCTCGCGCTCCCTGCCCTGCATCTTCTCCCGGATCACCTTCAGCAGCTCCTCGCGGTAGTCGTCGGTGTAGCGCGCCGGCTCGAACGGCTCCGTGAGGTTGTCGATCAGCCGCTCGGCCATCTGCAGCTCGCGCGAGTCCAGGTCGGCGTCGGTGGGCAGCTTCAGGCGGGAGACGTCCACGAGCTCGTCGGCGAAGCGCATCACGTTCAGGACCAGCGCGTCGCCCTTCGGCTTGACCGCCGCGAGGTGCTGCCGCGTGCGGATCACGACCTTCGCGATCCCGATCCGCCCGCTCGCCGCCAGCGCCTCACGCAGGAGCACGTACGGCTTGTCGCCCCCCTTGTCGGGCTGCAGGTAGTAGGGCTTGTCGAAGTACATCATGTCCACCTCGTCGGCGTCGACGAAGTCCAGGATGTCGACGGTGCGCGTCGCCTCGACGTCGGCGCGCTTGAAGTCCTCGTCGGTCAGCACCACGAACTTCCCCTTTTCGTACTCGTAGCCCCTCACGATGTCCTCCCACGGCACCTCCTTCCCCTCCCGCTCGCAGACCCGCTCGTAGCTGATCGGGGAGTGATCCTCGGCATGCAGGAAGCGGAACGAGAGCTCCTCCTTGGAGACGGCGCTGTAGAGCTTCACGGGGATGTTCACCAGGCCGAAGCTGATGTGGCCCTTCCACAGGGAGCGCATGGGCAGATCTCCGTCTGGAGCCGGGATGTGGAGCGGGGCTGCGGGGTGGCGAATGCCGGCGCCGGAGGCGCGGCCGCGGAGCGATGGGCCACCGCCATGCCCGCGCCCGCGGCGCCGCGGCGCTACTTCAGCGGATAATCCTGCGTTCGAGGAGCCGCACCGCAAGCCACAGGAAGAGCGCGGCCGCCGTGGCGAGCCAGAGCAGGTCGCCCAGCAGCTCGGGCCCCCACTGGCCGCGGTGCAGCGCGCGTGCGAGGTCCACCGCGTGCGTGAGTGGCAGGAGCTCGGCCGCGAGCCCAGCCCAGTCGGGCAGGGCGTCCACCGGGAAGAAGATGCCCGAGAACAGGAACATCACCGAGACCACGAGCGTGAAGAAGTAGTTGAAGAAGTCGTACGAGGGGGAGAGGGCGGTCCAGCACAGCGCCATTCCGCCGAAGAGCAACCCGACGAGGAACGCCACGCCAAGGTTCAGGACCTCCAGGGACGAGCCCCACACGCCGGTCACCCGGATGAGGACGAGGAAGATCGCCCCCGAGAGCAGCGACTTGGACGCGCCCCACAGGATCTCGCCGGCGGCGAGCTCGGCCACGGACACCGGCGTCATGAGGATCGACTTGAACGTCTTCTGCTCCTCCATGCGCACGAACGATCCGATCGTGTTCTCGAACGCCGCCGTGTTCATCGCCACTCCGGCCAGCAACCCCGGCGCGATGAACGCCAGGTACGGCTCGCCCTGGATCGGACGCACGAAGGCGCCCAGCCCGAAGCCGAGTGCGACGAAGTAGAGGATCGGGTCGAGGACGTTGCCCACCAGGGAGGCGCGGTAGAACCGCTTCCAGGACTCGAAGTTGCGCTGCCAGACGCGCCACGCGCCGCGCATCAGTCGCGCAGCTCGCGGCCGGTGAGACGCAGGAAGACGTCCTCGAGCGTCGCGGGGCGCTGCGTGAAGGCGAGCCGCTCGAGCAATGGGAGCACCGCCGCGGGCGAGCGGCCGTCGCGGAAGTACAGGTAGACCTCGTCGCCGGCCCGCTCCAGGCGATCGCTCAGCGCCACTAGGCGGGCGAGCACGTCGGCGGGCAGTGGCCCGGCGGCGTGGATCTCGATCACCTCGCGGCCGACGTGCTCCTCGATGAGCTGGCGCGGCGTTCCGCGGGCCAGGATCCGCCCCCGGTCCAGCACGAGCAGGCGGTCGCACAGCTGCGCCGCCTCCTCCATGTAGTGGGTCGTGAGCAGCATCGTCACCCCGCCCTGGCGCAGCCCGCGCAGCTTCTGCCAGACCAGGTGCCGGGCCTGAGGGTCCAGCCCGGTCGTGGGTTCGTCCAGGATCAGCAGCTCCGGACGGGAGACGAGTGCTCGCGCCAGGGAGAGGCGCCGCCGCATGCCGCCCGAGAGGTTGCGGATCGTTTCGTCCGCCCGCTCCTCGAGCTGCACGAAGCGCAGGAGCTCCTCGGCGCGGGAGGCAGCCGTGGAGCGGCCGATGTCGAAGTAGCGCGCATAGACGGTGAGGTTCTTCCGCACCGTCAGGTCGGGATCGAGGCTGTCCTCCTGGGGCAGCACGCCGAGCCGCCGCTTGATCGCGCGCGCGGCGCGCGCCGGCTCCAGGTCGAAGACGAGGAGCTGGCCGGCATCCACGCGCACGAAGCAGGCGATCATGTGGATCGTCGTCGTCTTGCCCGCGCCGTTCGGGCCGAGGAAGCCCACGCACTCTCCGGGCAGCACCTCGAAGTCGATCCCGGCCACGACGGGGTCGCCCCCGTACGACTTGAGCAACCCGCGGGCCTGGATCACCGGAGCGCCCCCGCCGTGAACCGACATGCTCTCCCCCGTCCGGCCGAGGCCGGCGCTGCAACGAAAAGAGGCCGGCGCAGCCGGCCTCTGGAACGGACGTGGGACCCTTCGGCGTTCCGCGGATCCGGCCGGACGAGCGTCGCGGCTAGGGCTTTCCGGACGTTTCGGGAGCGCCGGCGGCGGGAGCGCCGGCGGTGGCTCCCGTGCTGCCGGACGTCCGCAGGATCTGGAGGGGGGGTCGAGCCGGCTCGGCCGCGCCTTCGGCCTCCGCGGCCGCGGCCGCGTCGCCCTCCACCTGGATCGATCCCGCGTCGGCGATGCCGATCGCCGTCGGGACCGCCGAGGACGTGGCATGGGCCCCCAGCAGCCAGTTCAGGTCGATCGCCTTCTCGGCGTGGAGGCGTGCGAGCAGGAACCAGCTGTCGGGGATGTAGCCCTTCTCGTAGCGGCTGATGTTCTGCTGGGTGGAGTGGCCGAGGTCGGCGAGCTGGCGCTGCGTGAGCGTGCGCTCGCGCCGCGCCTCCTTCAAGCGGGTCGCGACCTCGCGGCGGAACATGTCTTTTGCCATCGAAGAGCTCACCTGACGAGGGGGAGGGCGTCCGCGGATCCGGGCCGTGACGGGGCAGCGGGCGCCGTCCGCCGCCCGCGGCCGGAGGCTCGCCGCCCGCAGGCCGGAAAACCTAAGTGGTCGGCCCGAAAATGCAACGCATGCCGGGTCTGGCGGACGGGGACGGCAAGGAGTCGGGCCGCCGCCGAGCCCCTCGGCGGCTGCGTCAGAGCTCCGCCACGACGAACAGCCCGCCCGGGAGCTCCCGCAGGTGGCGGCTGCGACTCCGCGCGGAATCCGCCGCCTCACGCGCCGCCGCCGGATCGTCGAAGACCCGCAGCAGCGCGCCACAGCTCTCGCAGCGCACCTCGGCCAGTCGGAGCTTCTGGACGCGGGTGCACATCGGGCAGTCGAAGCGCAGCGGGTCGCCCTCGGAGGGGAGCGGCCGGCCGGCGGCGGCGGGCGCCGGCCGCGGCACGCCTTCAGGCTCGGGGGGCCGCGTCACGGGCTCACCTCTCCTCCGGGAGTCCGCCCTCGAGGCGGTCCGGATGGAGGCGCCCCGCGAGCAGCATTGCGTCGGCGAGCACCAGCGCGGCCATGGCCTCGACGACGGGCACGGCACGTGGCGGGATCACCGGATCGTGGCGCCCCCCGACCTGAATCGTGACCTCCTCGCGCGTGGCGAGGTCGACGGTGCGCTGAGGCCGCGAGATGGACGAGGGGGGCCGGAAGGTGACCTCGAAACGGATCGGCTGGCCCGTCGAGATCCCCCCCTGCACGCCACCGGCGCGGTTGGTCCGGGGCGATACCGCGCCGCGCTCGTCCAGCCCCAGCTCGTCGTTCAGCTGGCTGCCGGTCAGCTCCGCGACGCCGCGCCCGGTGCCGATCTCGAACGCCGTGCACGCGTTGATCGAGAGCATCGCGCGACCCAGCTCCGCCTCCAGCTTCTCGTAGACCGGCTCTCCCAGCCCCGCCGGCACGCCGAGCGCGAAGCCCTCGACGCTGCCCCCGAGCGAGTCTCCCGCCTCCTTCGCGGCCAGGATGGCGCTCCGCATCTCCTCGGCGGCCTCGAGATCGGCGCAGCGCACGGGAGTGCGCTCCACGGCCTCGCGCAGCTCCTCGGGCGTGACGGGGCGGGCCGTCACCGGCCCGATGCGGCGGACGTGCGCCAGCACCTCCACCCCCGCGCGCGCCAGCAGCTTCCTCGCCACCGCTCCGGCGGCGACTCGGCAAGCCGTCTCACGCGCGCTCGCGCGCCCTCCCCCGCGCCAGTCGCGGTGCCCGTGCTTGGCGGCGTACGGCCAGTCGGCATGACCCGGCCGGGGCCGGTCCTTCAGGGGCTCGTAGGGCGAGGAGTCGGCGTCCGTATTCGGGATGAGGATCGAGATCGGGGTTCCCGTCGTGCGCCCCTCGAAGACGCCCGAGAGCAGGTGCGCGACGTCGGACTCGCGTCGCGGCGTGGCGAGAGCGGACTGCCCCGGCCGCCGACGGTCGAGCTCCCGCTGCACGTCCCGGGGCTCGAGCGGCAAGCCGGCAGGGCAGCCGTCGAGGACCACCCCGATCGCGGGGCCGTGGCTCTCGCCCCACGTGACGATCCGGAACAGGCGGCCGAAGGCATTGCCCTTCATGCCTCCCCCGGCTCGAGGCGCGCGAAGAGGCCCTCGACGTGTGCGACCACGGCCGCCGCGGCCTCGCAGCACGACGCTGCGGCCTCCGGCGTGGGCTCCGGCTGCGGACCGGCGGCGGAGCGGTACGGGGAGACCATGTCCACGCGGAAGCGCTCCAGCGCCGCAGCCGCGCGCTCGAGCTCCGGGGTGCGGCCGGGGACCCCGGCCAGGAGCGAGGGCAGGTCGTCCGCGGCGGCGTCCATCCCGCGGCCGCCGAGCCACGACTGCAGCGCCACCTCCGCCGCCTTCTGCGCCGTGAGACACGCGCTCAGGTCGAAGCCCTTGTCGCGGTCGGCGCGCGCGACCTCGAGATACCCTCGCGCCGCGCGCACGTCGTCGGGCACGCGAGGCGTTCCGACGCTCGGCCGCTCGGCCTCCGGCGTCACGCGCCACCCTCCAGGAAGATGGACTTGAAGGTCGCCACCCGACGGAAGCCCACCGCCTCGTAAGCGTGGATCGCCGCGGCGTTGTCCCGGTTGACGTACAGGCAGAGCCGGGGGTGCTCCGCGAGCAGCCGCTGAGCGAGGGTCCGCATCCCCGCGCGGGCGTAGCCGCGGCCGCGATGCTCGGGCAGCGTGTAGACACCGGAGATCTGGGCGGCCAGCGGCGTGCGGACGTTCGCGTGAGCCTTGAACACGACGTGTCCGCGATCCTCGCCCACGAAGATCGCACCCTCCTGCACCATCCTCCAGACCTGGGCGCGGAAGGCCACGGGATCCCGCGCATGGGGATCGTCGAGGATCTCCTCGCGCAGCATGTCCGCCGAGGCCTGCACGAGCAGGTCCAGGTCCTCTCCCGCGGCGGGCCGCAACCGCAGCCCGCCCGAGCCGGACGCACCCCCGGCGGAGGCGCCGTCGCGCTCGAGCAGATAGAATGGCTGCTCCTCGCGGACGAGGCGCGGGGTGGGCGCGCGCGCGCGGAGCTCGGCCCAGAGCGCCGTCACGGCGGCGCGCTCGCCGACGACCGAGAGCGTGCCCGGCAGGATCCCGCCCAGCTCCCGGCCCAGGGCGCGGGACGCCTCCTCTCCGTCCACGGCCGGCAGCAGGTTGGCCGAGCAGAGGAGGACGCCGCGGAGGCGGCCGTCGCTCTCGGCCAGCAGCCAGCCGCGCGCGAGCGCAGAGCGGCCGACGCCGTCGCGGCGCGCCAGGTGCGAGAGGAAGACGTTCTCGGCGGGCCGGCGCTCCAGGTACTCGAGGACCCGCTCCCGTTCGCCCCCGCGGGCGGCCCGCACGCGCAGCCCGCGGGAAGCCCGCGCGAAGAGGCTCACGTCACGCTTCCGCGGGTCCGAAGGGAGGGCCGCGCGGCTGCCCGGGAAGAGGGCTGGAGAGCGGCGACGAGGCTCGCCAGCGGCGAAACTCCGTCCCTGCGCCACCCGAGCGGCGGCGACTGCATTCGGCCCAGGGCGCACAGACGCGACGCCCCCAGCGCGCGCGCCAGCTCCCTCGCGCCGGACCGCTCCACGGCCGATCCGCGGAAGCCCAGTGCGGCGACGGCGCCGCGCCACGCGGCCAGCGCCTCCCGCGCCTCGGCCGGACCCCGAACCCTGCGGATCCAGACGCAGCGCAAGCGCGCCGGCGGCGGCAACGGGGCGTCGCGCGCCACGCGCCCGACGATCCAGGCGAGGCCCTCTCCCGCCAGGACGGCATCGGATCCGGCGGCCTCGAGTGCCAGCGCGTCGTGGAAGGCCCGTACCGACAGCGCCTGCGCGGGCGCCAGCGGTGAGCGCGGCCACGTGCGCTGGCGTTCGTCGAGCGCGGCGGCGAGCGCGCGGGCGAATCGCCGCGCGGCGGCGTCCCCACCCTCGACCAGCACGCCGAGGGGCGAGAGGCATCCCTGCTGGTCGTGGAGCGCCACGTCGCGCGCCAGCGCGCTCGCCGTCCGCGCGGTCCGATCGTCCTCCCGGAGCGCGCCGGCAGCGACGTAGGCGAAGCTCACGCGATCGGCGTGCTCGAGCAGGCGCGTCCCGGGGGCGGCGAGGTCGCGCAGGGCCGCGACGGCGGCGTCACCCCCGGTCGCGGAGCCGACCTCAGCGCCGGCGAAGAGCTCCCGCGTCAGGTCGTTTCGCTCGCGCCGCCAGCGCACGGCGGCGCCGAGGCGGGCCAGCTCCGCGTCCACGGCGGCCACGGAGGCCACCGCGATCGCGGGGACGGCCGGGACGTGGCGGCCCGCCCGGACCAGCGGTGCCCGACCGGCGAGCAGCGTGAGGAAGATGGGCAGGACGTTCGGCCCCGGCAGGGCGCCGCCCAGCACGTGCGGCACGACGTCCGGCCGCTTCGGGGCGGAGCCCAGCTCGCGTCGGACCAGCCCGCGCCACGAGGCGCGCGACCACGGACCGAAGGTCGCGTCGAGCCCGGCGGCCGCCAGCGCGGGCTCCCAGCCGGCCTCGACGGCCAGGCTCTCCAGCGCCGCTCGCCGAAACGGGTCTTGCGGCTCGAGCCAGCGGCGGCAGACCTCCGCGAGCGCGTCGGCGCGCTCGAGAGGCGAGCGGCGCAGCGCGCGTGCACGTGCGGCGAGGCGCCGCTTCAGTCGCCGGAGCCCGGCTGCGTCGGCGATGGCGAGGGGTGCCGGCGCCAGCCGCGGCGCGTCAGCAGCGCTCCTCACGGTCCGCCTCCAGGCTGCAGCCCCTCGGCTCGGCGTCCGGCACTCGCCCCAGCAGCTCGAAGCCGTCGCCGCGCGCGCGTGCCAGGTCCTCGGTGCGAAGCGCCACGCATCCCGAGCGGTTCGCCAGGTCCCAGACCGCCAGCACGCCGGGAGCGTCCCCCCCGGCTGGCTCGAGGGTCAGCGGGTCGAGCACGCGCCAGCGCACCCACGGCGGAGCGAGGTACGCTCCGTCCTCGCGCGAGTAGAACTGGCTGGCCAGCTCGGCCATCCCGTACTCGTGGACGACGCGAGTGGCGGAAATGCCGAGCCGCCGCGCGAAGCCGGCCAGCAGCGCGCCGGGCTCGACGCTGCGCGAGCGCCCCTTGAAGCCGCCCGTCTGGAAGAGTCGACTGCCTGGCGGCAGGACGAAGGCGCGACTCCGCTGCTCCAGTCCTTCGAGGGCGTGGACGAAGGCGAACGCGGGCCCGAGCAGGAAGACCGGCTCCGCTTCCGCGCAGGAGGCTTCGAGCGCTCGGCCGAGTTCCCCGAGGCGCACGCCGTCCGGACCGGCGAGGAAGGCGCTCCCCGCCGCACCGAGCGCCCGGTGCAGCACCCCCAGCATGTGCGAGAGCGAGGAGCGCGGCGCGTCCTCCGGAGAGGGGGCGAGCGAGAGCAGCCGCATCCGCGGCCGGTCCGGCAGCGCATGGCGGCGGAACGGGGGGACGACCGCCGCCTCGTAGACGCGCAGGTCCTCCACGTAGACCCGGCTGCGGCTCCCGGACGTCCCGCTGGACAGGAACGTGGGCTCGTCGCGGCCGCCGCGGCGCGGGAAGGCGGCGACGCGGCCGCGCTTCCAGGCGGCCACGGGCAGGGGCGGCACGTCGGCCCAGCCGCGGACGCGCCGCGGGTCCACGCCGGCGCTTCGCCACCAGGCGGCTGCCGGCGCGTTGTGTCGCCGCTGGTGGTGGAAGAGCGCGACGGCCAGATCGTCGACCTCCTCCTCCCGCGCCGGGTCGTGCCAGCCGCGGGCGATCAGCTCGAGCGCCCGCCGGTCGAGCGCCCGGCCTTCTCGCCTCCGGAGCTCCTCGCCGGGAGAGG
This sequence comes from Gemmatimonadota bacterium, assembly GCA_046262075.1. Lineage (GTDB taxonomy): Bacteria > Gemmatimonadota > Gemmatimonadetes > JACCXV01 > JACCXV01 > JBHENL01. The sequence continues at coordinate 16,197 of JBHENL010000191.1, read as the reverse complement.
AGCTCCGGGAGGCCGCGCCGCCCTCCGGCGGCCGGTTGGTCTTCGCGCGAGGATGCGCGACAGCCGCATCGCCGGCTGGCGGCCGCTCCCACGCGTTCACGGGAGTCATACGCCGCGGGCCTCCGGCTCCCAGATCAGCTTGTGCAGCTGAAGCTGGAAACGCGCCTGCAGGCCGTCGGCGAGCATCCAGTCGACCACCTCGCGCGGCGCCACGGTCCCGAAGACCACCGAGAGCAGCACCCGCGCGCGGCGGTCCAGGCCGTGCTCGCGGATCGCCGTCCTGGCCCATTCGTAATCGGCACGATCGGAGAGCACGAACTTCACCTCGTCACGCGACGTCAGGTGCGCCACGTTCGACCACAGGTTGCGGCGCTCCATCCCGGATCCCGGCGGCTTGAAGTCGACGATGCGGTGCACGCGCGGATCCACGCGCGAGACGTCGAGGCTGCCCCCGGTCTCGAGCAGCGTCGTGAAGCCGCGGTCGCAGAGCCCGCGCAGCAGCGTGAGGCAGCCCTCCTGCCACAGCGGCTCGCCCCCGGTGACCTCGACGAGGGGAATCCCCAGCTCGCCCACTCGGCGGAGCACCTCCTCCACCGCGAGCGAGTCGCCGCCGTGGAACGCGAACGCCGAGTCGCACCACGAGCAGCGCAGGTTGCAGCCGGTGAGCCGCACGAACGCGCAGGGCAGGCCGGCGAACGAGGATTCACCCTGGAGCGAGCGGTAGATCTCGGTGACTCGCACGCGCCGGGGGTCCGACCGCTCGGCCCGGCCGGGGGCCGGGCGCGCCTCCGGCTCGGTCGCGCGCCGGCTCACCCCGCCAGCACCAGCGCGATGGCGGCCACGACCAGGGCGCCGACGACGCCGAGGGTGACGTAGAGCCCCACGCGCGGTCCGCGACCCCGGAGGGTGCCTTCCATGTACGACGGGTCACCGGCCGGACCGATGGGGCCGATGCCCGGTGCGGGTCGCGGCACGAGCTTCTCGCCGGCGGCGCGCTCCTCGTCGGGGTTGTCCGCGCCGTCGCGCGGCTGGTCCTCGTCGTGCTGCGTCATGCTGCCTCCTCGGAGTTCCAGAAGTCGCGCAGCTCCTCGAGCACCCGCTCGCGGTGCGTGAGGAACGCGAAGTGGCTACCCCCCTCGACCCGCGCCAGCCGGCCGTGCGAAAGGCCACGCGCGAGCTCCTCCCCCGCCGCGAGCGGGACGATCGCGTCGCGCGTGCCGTGCACCACGAGGGCGGGAACGTCCACTTCGGCCAGCCGCCCACCGGCCCGGTGGCCGGCGATCGCCCGCAGCAGGTCTCCCATCTTGCGCCGCGACATCGGATCGGTCCACAGGCGCGCGGCTTCGCGCGCAGGGGTGAACGCCGACGTCCCCACCAGCGCGGGACCCCACCGGCGGTAGCCCTGGTAGAATCGCTCCGGCGGCACCAGCGCCGCGGCCAGCCGCGAGGCACCCAACCGCCAGCGGCCGCCCAGACGCGATCCCGACGCCGCCGTGGAGACCAGGGCGAGGCTCTCCACGAGCCGGGGATGATCGAGTGCGAGTCGCAGCGCGATCATGCCGCCCATGGAGACGCCAGCCAGGCGGGCGCGCTCCAGGCCGAGCGCCGCCAGGGCCTCGGCGTAGAGCGCGGCGAGGTCCTCCATCCTGGCCAGCGGACGACGCGGCCAGCGCCGCGGGTAGTCGAGAGCGACGACCGGCAGCGACTCGTCGAGATATCCCGCCTGCACGCAGCCGGTGGCCCGCCACCCCAGCCCGGCGAAGAGCACGACGGGGGGGCGCGCTCCCGCCACACCGCTGCGGACCCACGGGATCTCGATCCCTCCGACCTCCAGCGTCGCCAGGGTCGCGTTGCGGCCGGCGCGGGGCTCCGTAGATTCCCCGCCGCCGGCCGCCTCCGAAGCGCATCCGCGCCGGCACTCCTGCAACCCGCGCGATCCCCTCCGCATGTCGCTCATCCAGACGCTCCGTCTCCCGGGGCCCGCCGGACCCCTAGAGGCCATCCTGAAGCGCCCGGCAGGGGGGTCCCCTCCGTTCGCCGCCGTCGTGTGCCATCCCCACCCACTCCATGGCGGGACGATGCACAGCAAGGTCGTATTCAACGTCGCCAAGGCCCTGGAGGAGCGCGGAGCGGCCGTGTTGCGCTTCAACTTCCGCGGCGTGGGCAGGAGCGGAGGCGCCCATGCGGAGGGTGTGGGCGAGCGCGAGGACGTGCGCGCGGCGCTGACGTTCCTCGCCGGACTCCACCCCGGTCTCCCGCTCTGCCTCGGCGGGTTCTCGTTCGGCGCCTGGGTGGGCTCGGCCGTGGGCTGCGCCGATCCGCGCGTGACGCAGCTCGTCGCCGTGGGGACACCGACCCGCCTGTTCGACTCCGACGCCCTGCTGCACTGCCCCAAGCGCAAGCTCTTCGTGCAGGGCGGGGCGGACGAGCACGGGCCGGCCCCGGAGCTCGCCTCGGTCGTCGAGAGCCTGGCGCCGCCGAAGGAGCTGCGCGTCGTCGAGGGCGCGGACCATTTCTTCAGCGGGCGTACCGACGAGCTCCGCGCCGTGCTGGCCGATTACTTCGCCAGGGAGGGCGACCCGCCCGCTCCGACCCAGATCGTGCGCGGCCGCGGACCGTCGAACTCGCAGAGGTAGATCGACTGCCAGCGACCGAGCCGCAGGCCTCCTTCCACGACCGGCACGAGCACCGAGGCCCCCATCAGGCTGGCCTTTACGTGCGCCGGCGAGTTGCCCTCGTCGTGGCGGTACGGCAGGTCCTCGGGCACGATCTTCCCCAGCGCCTCGAGGATGTCACGGCGCACCGCCGGATCGGCGCCCTCGTTGATCGTCACCCCGGCGGTCGTGTGCGGCACGTACACGAAGGCGAGGCCGTCGGCGAGCCCCAGCTCCCGCGCGGCATCCCGGACCTGCTCGGTGATGTCCAGGAGCTCGTCGCGGTAGCTGGTGCGCACCGCCAGCTCCACCCATGCCGCGGAGCGCTCGACTGCTCGGGTCATGCGGGCCCTCCCTTCGGAGTCTCTCGTCCGGCAGACGACGGCCCGGACACGCTCGCGCGGCACCGGCACGAGCAACCCGGAGCAAGTGGCATCCGACGTCCGGAGCGGGTCAGGAAAGCCGCCCCGGGCCGGCGCTCGCCGCCGCCGCCGCTCGGCCCGCGAAGGCGCGGGCGAACACGCGGCGCAGGGCGCGCCACAGAACCGCGAAGAACGCCGCCGCTGCGACGAGGAAGAGCACGACCACCGCGATGGCCACGGCCGGGTGCGTGGCTGCGACGAGCGTCGTCGCCACCACGAAGAGATCCTCGAGCAGGCTCAGCGCCCAGTTCGTGAACGGCTCGGGACTCGTGTTGGCGCCGGCTCGCACGCTCATCTTCGTGCCGTGGCCGGCGAGTGCCAGCGTGCCGCCGACGAGCGCGAGCGCCACCTGCTGACCGGGCTCGAGACCCGCGCCGGCCCCCCAGGCGATCGCCCCGCCCGCCGGAACGCGGATGAACGTGTGGACCGCGTCCCAGAGGGAGTCGACCCAGGGGACCTTGTCGGCCACGAACTCGACCAGGAACATGGCACCCGCGGCGCCGAGCACCCACGGATCCGCGAGCACCCCCAGATCGCCGGGGAGGCTCACGACCTCCAGGCGCTGCAGCAGGCCCAGCGCCAGGACGGTGGCGTACAGATTGATCCCGGCGGTGAGCGCTCCCGAGAGCGCGAGGCCGAGCAGCGCCAGCTCCATCCGCTCCTCCGCGCGACCGCGCGGCCCCGGCCGCGGGATCGTCCCTGCCGAATGGTACAGCGGGCACTGCGCCCGGGACAGACCGGATCGGCCGCCGCCAGGCGGGTCGGGACGCGCCGCGGCGATATATTCCCGCGCATGGCCTTCCTCACTTTCGACGAGCTGGGGATCCGGCTGCAGGTTCGCGGTCCCAAGAGCGTCCTCGAGGCATCGCTGGAGGAGCTCGTCGAGATCCGCCACCTCTGCGGAGGGTTGGGTATGTGCACGACCTGCCGGATCCGGGTGGTGGAGGGCGCCTCGACGCTGGGGGCGCCCAGCGCGGCCGAGCTGCACCGGCTGGGCCGTCACCGGCTGGAGCAGGGATGGCGGCTGGCCTGCCAGACCGTGCTGCGCGACGCGGACGTGACCGTGCGCCTGCCGCGCTACGCTTGAGGGCGTGCGCGACGTCGAGATCCGCGCGTTCCTCGAGGCCGAGGGGTTCCGCTCGACCGAGGCGCTGGCGGCGGGCCGCGCGGTGCTCGAGGCTGAGGGGCTGACCCGTGCGGGCAAGCTGCGGATCGCGGAGGAGAAGCTCTCGGCCGCTCGCGAAGCCCTCGCCGAGCGGCTGTTGCGCGCCTGCGCGGACGCGGACTGTCGGCGGCTGGCTCGCGACGCCGTCGCCGGCGGTCGTGAGCTCGTGCGCGTGGAGGAGCGGGACTGCCCCGTGTGCGGCGGCTCGAACAACCGGCGCGCCACGGCGGCGCTAGCCGAGCGTCTCGCCCACCGGCGGATCCACCGCCTGCTCGTCGTGGGGGGCTCGGCGGCCCAGCACCGTGAGCTCGCCGAGGCCCTCGCGCGGCGCGGCGTCGAGCTGCGGGCCGTGGACGGCACGCTCGGCTCCCGCTCGCGCCACGACGCGCGTCCCGACCTCGAGTGGGCGCAGCTTCTCGTGGTCTGGGGCGCGACGGCGCTGCCTCACAAGGTGAGCCGCCTCTATACGGATGACCCGCCGCGGGGGCTGCCGGTGGTCCCGCTCGCGCGGCGCGGCGTCGAGGCGCTCTGCCGCGAGGTGCTCCGCAGCCTGGAATAGGGGCCGGCGCCGTCCCGCCGCCGCGAGCCGCCCCGCCGGGAGCCACCACACACGACGGAGATCCTGCATGCCCCTACCGAGCCGTGAGGACTCCCTCGCGCTCCTCCGGGAGCACACCCGGGCCGAGCACCTGCTGAAGCACATGCTCGCAGTCGAGGCCGCCATGGTCGGGCAGGCGCGGCGCCTGGGCGGCGACCCGGAGCTCTGGGGGCGCACGGGGCTGCTCCACGACATGGACTACGAGGCGCACCCCACGCCCGAGGAGCACCCTTACGTGGGCGTCGAGGTCCTGCGCTCGGGCGGCTACCCGGAGGAGATGCTGCGAGCGATCCTCTCGCACGCCGACTACAGCGGGGTGGAGCGGAAGACCCCCATGGAACGGGCGCTGTACGCCGTGGACGAGCTGTCCGGCTTCGTCGTCGCCTGCGCGCTGGTGCGACCCTCGCAGAGCCTGGACGACCTGACGCCGGCCTCCGTGCGCCGGAAGTTCAAGAGCAAGGGTTTCGCCGCCGGCGTGAGCCGCGACGATTGCCTGCGCGGCGCCGAGGAGCTGGGGCTCCCCTTCGACGAGCACGTGGCGAACGTGATCGAGGACCTGCGCCCCGTGCAGGAGAGGCTGGGGCTGCGATCCGCATAGACCGTGCGGCTCGCTGCCCATTGCGCGGGCACCGCGTAGCGCGTACAAGGGGGGAGCCGGCGAGGCGATGGACGACTTCGAGGAGGCGTCATGGACTGGCAGGCGCAGCTCGGGCTGCTGGGGCTCGTGGGCTTGGCGATGTTGCTGGGGGGATTGGTGGGGCTGGAGCGCGAGCGCGCGCGCAAGCCCGCCGGGCTGCGCACGCTGATGCTGGTCTCGGGCGCCGCGGCGCTCCTCGTGAAGCTCGGCGACAGCGTGCTCGCCCACTACGTGCGCGGGGTGCTCGCCTCCCCCGGCTCCGCCGCGCCGGGAGAGCTGATCCAGTCCGACCCGATCCGCATCATCGAAGCCATCATCACTGGGACGAGCATCCTCGGCGCCGGCACGATCATCCGGCGTCCGATGGAGGACAACGTCGAGGGTCTCACGACCGCCGCGGCGATCCTCTTCGTCGCGGCCGTCGGCATCGCCGTGGCGCTCGAGCAGTTCTGGGTGGCGGTGGGAGCGACGATCCTGGCGCTGGCGGCGCTGACGGTTCTCGGGGCTGTGGAGCGGAGCCTCCTGGGAAGGGACTGACGAGGTCGCGAAGAGCGCAGGCTGCGACGCCGGCCGCTCGCGCGGCTCGGCGCTGGCGAGGCCTCAGCGGCCGCCGAAGAGGTCCGGCGGCTTCTCGGGAGGCTCCTGCGGGTCCCCGCCGCCGCGAGCTTCGCGCGCCAGCCCCTCGCGCGGCAGACGAGGCCCGCCTCCAGCGCGGTAGAGCGAGCGTCCCAGCGCGCGCACGTAGTCCGTCCAGGCTCCCTCCCCGCCCTCGCCCGCGGCCTTGCGGTAGACGGCCACCTTGGAGTCCAGGTTGTCCAGGAAGTGCAGCACGAGTGCTTCGAGCGTGACGGGTCGCTTGGGCGAGCCCCACTCGAGCTCGCCCTGGTGGCTCAGGATCAGATGGCCGAGCCGGGCCCGCAGGTCGGGTGGGAAGCCGGGGAGGGCGTCGATCCGCCGCATCGCGATCTCGTAGCCCAGCACGATGTGGCCGAGCAGCTGGCCCTCGTCGGTATAGGGAAAGCCCGGCTCCGCCCGGAGCTCGCGGATCTTGCCCACGTCGTGCAGGAAGGCGCCCGCCAGCAGCAGGTCGCGGTCGACGTCGGGGTACACGCGGGCGACGGCGTCGGACGCGGCCATGAGCGAGAGCGTGTGCTCCAGCAGACCGCCCACGTAGGCGTGGTGCACGACGTTGGCGGCCGGTGCGAGGACGAAGTCGGACATGAACGCCGCGTCGCTCTCGAATCGCTCCAGGAGCGCCTTCAGGTGCGGATCGCTCAGCCCGCGGATGCGCGCGCGCAGCTCGGCGCGCATTTCGGCCGCAGGTCGGCTCGACGCCGGCAGGAAGTCCTCGGGCGACACCTCCTCGACCGGACAGGTCGAGCAGGAGACGACCCGCAGCTGGAGACGCTCGCGGAAGCGGTCCACCACGCCACGCACGCGCAGGTAGTCGCGCTCGACGAACGTCACCTGGAAGGCCTCGGCGTCCTCCCAGATCTGGCCGTCCACCGTGCCGCTCCTATCGTAGAGCCCGAGCACCAGGTAGGGACGCCCCTCGCGCGTCCGCCGCGCGGACTTGCGCAGGACGAGGAAGACGCCCTCGACCTCGCCGCCCTCGACGAGGTCCTTCACGTAGCTCCCCTTGCCGTTCTTCGGCTTCTCGTCCATCGCGCCTCCGGTCATGCGCCGCCACGCGCCGAACGCGCCGCCGCGCGCGCGGACGCATCCCCCGCGCGCCGGCGCGCGCCTCGCGGCTTCGCCGGCTCCGGCTCGCGTGCGTCGTCCAGGCTCCAGACCACACGACCTCCCACGATCGTCATCCAGGCACGGCCGCGGAGCCGCCGCCCCGCGAAGGGCGTGTTGCGCGAACGGCTGACGAAGCGCTCCGGATCCACCGTCCAATCGAGCTCGAGGTCGATCACGGTCACGTCGGCGGGCGCCCCCGGCGCCAGCGACCCCCCCGGCAACTGGAAGATCCGGGCCGGGCCGGAGCTCATGCGCTCGACGAGGTCCGCGAGGCCCATGCGGCGCGTGAGCACGAGTTCCGTGTGGAGGAGACCGAAGGCAGTCTCCAGCCCCAGGATCCCGAAGGGCGCATGGTCGAACTCGCGCTCCTTCTCGTCGTAGTGGTGCGGCGCGTGGTCGGTCGCCACGCACTCCACCGTGCCATCGGCGAGCGCCACGCGCAGCGCCGCTACGTCCTCGGCCGTGCGCAGCGGCGGGTTCATCTTGGCCTGCGTGTCGTAGCCCTCCACGGCCGCGTGCGTGAGCAGCAGATGGTGCGGCGTCACCTCGGCGCTCGCGCGCACGCCCCGGCGCCGCGCGTCCGCTACGAGCTCGGCGCCGCGCGCCGTGGAGAGGTGTGCCACGTGATAGCGCGCGCCCGCGCGCTCGGCCAGGATCAGGTCGCGGGCGATCATCACTTCCTCGGCCGCGGCGGGGATCCCCTTCAGTCCAAGCCGGCTCGAGACCGCGCCCTCGTGCATGACGCCGCCGGCCGAGAGTGACGGCTCCTCGCAGTGCTGCACGACCGGCACGTCGAAGATCCGCGAGTACTCGAGGATCCGGCGCAGCAGACCGGCGTCCGCGATGGGCCTGCCGTCGTCGCTGAGCGCCACCGCGCCGGCGGTGACCAGCTCGCCGATCTCACTCATCTCCGCGCCGCGCGACCCGCGGGTCGCCGCGGCGATCGGATAGACGCGGGCATGACCCGCGCGCCGCGCCTGCGCGAGCAGGAAGCCGACCGCGGCCTCGTTGTCGGTCACCGGCTCGGTGTTCGGCATCGCCAGCACGGACGTGAACCCCCCGGCCGCGGCCGCGCGGGTCCCCGAGTCCACCGTCTCCTCGTCTTCGCGGCCCGGCTCCCGTAGGTGGACGTGCGGGTCGACGAGCCCGGGGGCGACGGTGCGTCCGGCGCACTCCACGACGAGCGCCCCCTCTCCCGGCGTCAGGCGCTCGCCGGCCTCCGCCACGCGGCCGCCCCGCAACCGCAGATCGAGCCTCGCGTCCACGCCGCGGGTGGGGTCCAGCACGCGGCCTCCACGCAGCAGCAGCTCTCCCGTTCCTGCCTCGCGGTCGTGACCGCTGGCTCCGTTCGCCCCTGGCCGGGGGCGGCTCACGGCCGCGCCTCCCCGCGCCCCGCACCCACCCGCAGTGGGCGACCTCGCGGGCGGCCGCGGCCGTCGGACACCGGCGCCGCAGCGGCGGCGGGCTCGAGCTCCACCCCCTCCTTCGCCTCCTGCGCCCGGGTCGGGTCGAAGCCCGCCAGCAGGAACAGCACGGCCATCCGCACGGCGACCCCGTTCGTCACCTGCTCGAGGATCACCGCGTGCTCGCCGTCGGCCACGTCGGAGTCGATCTCGACCCCGCGGTTCATGGGTCCGGGGTGCAGCACGAGCAGGTCGCGCGGCGATCGCGCGAGCCGCGCGCTGGAGACCCCGAACAGCCGGTTGTACTCGCGCAGCGACGGGAACAGGTTCGCCTTCTGCCGCTCGAGCTGGATGCGCAGCACGTTCAGTACGTCCGCCTCGGCGATGGCGTCCTCGACGTGCGGGTACACGCGCACGCCGAGCTCCTCCAGACCGGGCGGAAGCAGGGTCGGCGGACCACATACGCCTACCTGCGCGCCCAGTGCCCGCAGGCCCCAGAGGTTGGACCGTGCCACCCGGCTGTGCAGGATGTCCCCCACGAGCACGACCCGCACCCCCTCGATGCGCCCGAGATGGTCGCGGATCGTGAGCAGGTCGAGCAGCCCCTGCGTGGGGTGCTCGTGCGAGCCGTCGCCGGCGTTGATGACGTTCGACGGAATCCGCTCCGCGAGGAAGCGCGGCGCCCCCGAGGCCCCGTGCCGGATCACGACCATGTCGATGCGCATCGCCTCGAGGTTGCGCGCGGTGTCCACCAGTGTTTCGCCCTTCACGATGCTCGACGTGCTGGTCGAGACGTTCACCGTGTCGGCCGAGAGCCGCTTCTCGGCGAACTCGAACGAGATGCGCGTTCGGGTGGAGGGCTCGTAGAAGAGGTTCACGATCGTCTTGCCGCGCAGCGCGGGCACCTTCTTGATGCGCCGCTCGGAGATCTCCTTGAACGGCTCCGCCGTGTCGAGCAGGGCCAGGATCTCCTCGCGCGTGAGCTCCTCGAGCCCCAGCAGGTCCTTGTGGTCGAAGCGCACGGCCGCTCCCGACCCGCTCAACGCGCCGGCTCGGCGCCCGCCCGCACGCGCCCCGCCGGCGACGCGTCGGCCGTTTCGCGCTCGAGCAGGTCCACGGCCAGCTCGCCGTCGATCTCGACCACCTTCACCTTGATCTGCTGCGTGCTCGAGGTGGGGACGTTCTTGCCCACGAAGTCGGCGCGGATCGGGATCTCCCGATGGCCGCGGTCCACGAGCACGGCCAGCAGCACGCGACGCGGGCGGCCGAAGTCGGTGAGCTCGTCGAGCGCGGCGCGGACGGTGCGGCCGGTGTAGAGCACGTCGTCCACGATGACGACGACCTTCCCCGTGACGTCGAAGGGCAGGTGCGTCTCTTCGACGATCGGGCGATCGGCGACCTGCTGCAGGTCGTCTCGGTAGAGCGTGATGTCCATCGCACCCAGCGGGACCTCGGCGTCCTCGAACTTCCGGACCTCGGCCTGGATCGTCTCCGCCAGTTGCACGCCGCGGCGCTGGATCCCGACGAGGACCAGCCCCTCCGTGCCGTCGTTCTCCTCCACGATCTCGTGCGCGATGCGCACGAGCGCCCGATTCACCGCCCGCTCGTCCAGGATCCGCTTGCCTTCGGCCATCCGACCTCCCTGGCTCGTGTGCGGAGGCGGGTGCGACGAAAAACGCCGACCTCCGGGCCCGCCGCGGGGCTGGAAGGGTCGGCGTGCAGTCGAGCGCGTCGGTCCCTCGCGTCCCTTTCTAGCCTCGCGGAGCTAGTCTTAAAAGGACGCGCGAACGATAGGCCGCCGCGGCGGCGGGGGTCAAGGCGTGGCGCGGTCCTCCCCCTCGAGGTACGACACGGCGTCTCGCAGCCTGAACGTCGCGTCCACTCGCCGGGCGGCCGAGTCGGCGCCGGGAGCTGCGCCCACCATCACGCAGATCTTGCCCGAGTCGGGGTACTCCGACACCTCCGGTTCCTTCAGCGTCGAGATCGCGAGGTACTCGAAGGTCCCCTGCGCTCCGCCGCGCAGCGCGTGGGCGCCGCCGGGTCCCGGAGCGCAGCAGACGGCGTCGCCTGGCTCCAGCTCGAGCACCCCACCGGGCGTGCGGAGCTCGCCGCGTCCGGAGAGGACGTAGAACAGCTCCTCGTTCACGTGGTGGAAGTGGAAAGGCCACGGGCGCTCGCCGGGGGCCAGTCGGTAACTCCGGGTACTCGACCACCTCGCTCGGCAGCCGGCTGGAGACCGCGAGCCTGCGGGCCGGGGCGTCGACGCGGTTCAGGAGCTGGTGAACGCCCTCCGGCCCCGCGGCGATCCCCACGACGTCGCCCACCCGGAGCCGGTGCTCCCCTCCGCGAAGCGCACGCTCCGCGCACCCTGGGTGACCAGGAAGAGCTCGTCGTTAACGCGGTGCGCGTGATAGGGGCACAGGGCCCGGCCGGGTGGCAGCTCGCGCAGGTGGTATCCCAGCTTGCGAGCGCCCAGCCGCGAGGCGACGGCCGCCGAGCGCGTGAAGAAGGATCCCGCGGCCGGGTCGTCCTCCGGGACCCACTCGAGGTCGCGCACGTGCAGCACGGAAGGGCTCACTCGCGGGTGATCCCCGAGCTCAGACGAGCGCCTCCACCGCGGGAGCGGCGAGCAGGAAGGCGGCGAGGCGATCCTCGACCTCGGTGAGCGTGGCGACGGTCATCAGTTCGTTGCGCAAGGCGGCCGCGCCGGGAATCCCCCGCAGCCACCCCTTGTAGAACTTGCGGAACTGGATCAGCGCGTGCCGCTCGTCCCCCTTGTGCTCGATCGAGAGGCGCAGGTGCTCCAGGCATCCCGCCAGGCGCTCCTCGAGGGTCGGCTCGGGAAACGGGCACCCGGTCTCCCGCAGGTGCCTCGCCTGGGCGAACACCCACGGATCGGCGATCGCACCCCGGCCGATCATGACCGCGTCGCAGCCCGTGGTCGCGAACATCCGTGCCGCCAGATCGGCCGTCATCGCGTCCCCGTTGCCGCCGATGGGCACCGAGGCGATCTCCTTCGCGCGGCGAATCCAGAGCCAGTCGGCCTCGCCCTTGTACATCTGACAGCGGGTCCGGGCGTGGATGTTGATCGCCTGGACTCCGCAGTCTTCGAACATCCGCACGTTCTCGAGGATCCGGATCGAGGCATCGTCCCATCCCAGGCGCGTCTTGACCGTGACGGGGAGGCGCACGCGACGCACCACCTCGCGAACCATCGCCTGCATCGTCTTCGGCTCCTTCAGGAGCCCCGCGCCGGCGCCCTTCAGGGCCACGTTCTTCACGGGGCAGCCCAGGTTGATGTCGATCAGATCGGGCGCTGCCTGCTCGGCGATCTCCGCTGCGGCGCCGACGACCTCGACGGTGGCGCCGAAGATCTGGATCCCGACCGGGCGCTCCTGCTCGGAGATGCGAAGCTTGCGCAGGGCTCCCGGCACGTCGCGCACGAGGGCCTCGGAGCTGATGAATTCGGTGTAGACGAGGTCCGCCCCGAGCCGCCGGCACGTCACGCGGAACGGCAGGTCGGACACGTCCTCCATCGGCGCCAGCAGGAGCGGGTGGTCCAGCGCGATCTCTCCCACGCGCCAGGTCACGAGGGTTCCTCCCGCGCGTCGTTCGGCGTCGGCGACCGCGGCTCCGGATCGGCCGCGGGCGCAGCGTCGGCTGCCTCGGGGCCCCTCGAGGTGTGGTCGTGCACGATCTTCCAGGCTCCGTCGCGCCGCTCGAGCACCAGCGTGAAGACTCCGGCCACGCGGCCGCTCTCGAGCTCCAGCGCCCAGCTCCCGAGCGCCCACGCCGCGTCCGCGCCGAGGGCATGGACCTCGAGGTCGGAGAAGCTCAGCCACCCCATCCGGGCTCCGCTGCCGTACGTGGCCCGATAGCGCTCGAGCACCGTGGCGTATCCGCGCTGCACCCGGCCGCCCGACGTGAAGACCAGGTCCGGCGACTCCCAGTACCCGGTCATGAAGCCTTCGAGATCCCCGCGGTTCCACGCCTCCTCCTGAGCCTCGAGCACCGCCCGGATCTCGGCCTCCGTCGAGTCCCTGGGGAAGGTGGCGGCGAGGTCCCGCTCTCCTCGAGACGCGGGATCGGCGACCGACGAGGCACCGGCCAGGATGAGGAAGAAGATCAGATCAAGCACGCTAACCCCTTGAGCGGTCAGAGCCTTACCTAAAAAGAGGATCGGCACCCGCAGGCTGGCCTACCCCAAGATACACTTGCGCACGTCACGTGAGAACGCCGGCACGGCCTGGCGTCGCGAAGCTGCCGTCACAGCCGCGCCGCGCCCTCCCGGGTCAAGACCCAGACGTCCTCGTGCCGGACGCCGAACTGACCCGGCAGGTAGGCTCCCGGCTCGATCGTGAAGACGTCGCCAGGGGCGAGCGGGGCGGCGTTGCCTTCCACGAGGAATGGCGGCTCGTGGATCTCGAGGCCCACGCCGTGTCCCAGCCGGTGCACGAAGGCGTGCGCGAGGCCGTCCTCCTCGAGGGAGCGGCGCGCCTCGCGATCCAGCTCGCGCGCCGCCACTCCCGGCCGCGCCAGGCTGGCCGCGCGCGCCTGCGCCCGCTCGACCGCGCTCGCGACCTCGCCGTGCCGCGGCCGCGGCCGGTCGCCGAACCACCACGCGCGCGTCAGGTCGGCGTGGTAGCCGTCCACCACCGCGCCGAGGTCCACGAGCACGGGGGAGTTGTCGGCCAGCGCCCTCGCGCCGGGCTCGCCGTGCGGGAGTGCGGAGCCCTCGCCGAACTGGACGAGCGCCCATCCCGGCTCGCCCGCGTCCCGAAAGGCCAGGAGGATCTCCTCGACCAGCTCGCGCTCCGTGATGCCGGGGGCCAGGCGCCGCGGCACGCCCGCCAGCGTCTCGCGCGTGAGCCGCTGCGCCTCGCCGAGTCGCTCCAGCTCGGCCGTGTCCTTCCCGCGGCGCAGCGCCGCGCACAGCTCCCCCGCCGGCCGCAGGCGCGTTCCGCGCTCCTCCAGGCCGGCGGCGACCGCGAAGGGGGCCAGCGGGTCGAGCAGCCACTCCCCGCCACGCAGCAGCCGGGCCGCCACGGCAAGGGCATCCTCCCGCTCGGACCAGGGTGCCACGTCGAGCGGGATCTCCGCCTGGCCCGCGAGCCGGTCGCGCTCGAAGGCGGGGCCCAGGAGCACCGGCTCGCCTCCCGTCGGAATCACCAGCAGCACGAGGCGCTCGCTCGGCTCGACGCGGACTCCGCAGAGCCAGCGCAGGTTCGGCCCCGGCGTGAGCGCGAGCCCGCGTGCGGTCGTCCGCGCCAGCGCCTCGCCCACGCGAGCCAGGCGCGCCGCGCGGTCGATCGGCGAGCGGCGCGGCGGCTCCGCCGCTGCGTCGCTGCCGGCGGCGGGCCGCGCCGCGTCCCCAGCTCCCTCCTCGCGCCCGCGCACCGACGCCTCAGAACTGCCGCTGGTCAGCGGGGATCCACCACCGCGCGACGTTGACGAGGTAGCCGCGAGCGTCCATGCGCGTCCCCTTCAGCCGCTCGTTGATGCCCATGCGCTCCTGGTCGTAGAAGAGGAAGGTGTAGGGGGCCTCGTCACGCACGATCCGCTGGAAGCGGTGCCACAGCGGTCGCGCGACGCCGCGGTCGACGCTCGCGAGCGCGGCGTCCAGCAGGCTGTCGACCTCCGCGTTCGCGTAGGACGAGCGGTTGTACTTGTCGTCGATTGCCCGGGAGTGGAAGACGTCCGAGGGATCGAGCCGGAACCCGTCATAGACCCAGCTCGCGAGGTAGGCCTCGAACGCCTTGCTGTTCAGCTGCTTCAGGAAGACGGTCCACTCCACGAGCTGCGGCTCGGCGGCCACCCCGATCTTCCTCAGGTCCGACTGCACGATCACGGCGCTGTCCTCCCGGAGGTCGTTTCCCTTGTTCGTCTTGATCGTGAAGCGGAAGGGACGGCCGCCCTTGTCGAGCGTGCCGTCTCCGTCGGTGTCGCTCCAACCGGCGTCCGCGAGCAACGCGCGAGCGCTGTCGGGGGCGTAGGGCAGCGGGTCCAGCTCCGGATCGACGGCCCAGGGTGCCACCTCCGGCAGGACGTAGCTGATCGCGGTCGTCCCGTAGCCGTAGAGCAGCGCCTCGACGAGCTTCTCGCGGTCGATCGCCAGCGAGAGCGCCTGGCGCACGAGCGGGTCGGCGAAGAGCGGGTCGCGCGCGTTCCAGGCGATGTACGCGAAGGAACGATCCGGGTAGCTCTCGATGCGCAGGCCCGGCGCCGCCTCGACCGCGGCGGCCTCCTGCGGCGGTACGGCGCGCATCAAGTCGATCGTCCCCGATCGGAGCTCGGTGAGCAGCGTCGTCTGCTCGGGGATGATGCGGAACACCACGCGGTCCAGATGGGGGCGGCCGCCCAGCTCCTCGGGAAAGTCCTCGTTGGCCGTGAACACGATCGACTGGTTCGGCTTCCACGACTCGAACCGGAACGGCCCGTTTCCCACGGGGGAGCGGTTGAAGGGCGCACGCGCGAGCTCTCTGGGGGGTATGGCGCCGAGGAGGTGCGCGGGCATGACCGACCACTCGGTGAAGGGGTCCAGCGGCTCCGCGTGCGGCTGCACGAAGTCGAAGCGCACGGTGAGCGAGTCCAGCAGCTCCGCTCCCGCCACCATGCGGAAGTAGGCCCGCTGCGGATAGGCCACCTCATCCAGCAGCGCCGTCCGGTAGGTGAAGAGCACGTCCTCCCCGGTGACCGGCGCGCCGTCGTGCCAACGCAGGCCCGGGCGCAGGTGGAAGGTGACCGAGGAGCCGTCCTCGGCGAGCTCGAAGGAGCGCGCCAGGTACGGCTGTGGCCGAAGCTCCTCGTCGTAGCGCAGGAGCGTCATGAACAGCATGAAGTCGGCGATCTGATTCGACAGCTGCGCGGTCTTCACGAACTCGCTGAAGCTGTCGCTGTCCTCCATCGCGCCGAACACCGCCGTCCCTCCGCGCTGGGGCTCACCGGCCTCGCCGCCGGCTCCCTGCGGAGCGTCGGAGCCGCCGCCGCAGGCCGCCAGGGCGGCGACGAGCACGAGCGCGATCAGCGCCAGCACGGCCACCAGCTCGGCCAGCGTCGCGGAGCCGCGCGCGGCGTGCCGGCTCGGGAAGAGTCGCATCGAACGCTTTCTCAAGGGATGGCTCCTGCGTGGGCGGCCGCGCGCGGCCGCAGGCTGCGATAGACGTCCAGGTACTGCCGCGCCGGCCCGGCCCAGGAGAAGTCGCGCTCCATGCCTCGCCGCTGGAGCTCCACCCAGCGCGGCGTGCCGAAGTCCGCCAGGGCACGCGCGAGTGCCTCCGCGAGCGCCTGCGGCGCATAGGCGTCGAAGCGGTAGCCCGTGCCGCGTCCGCCCTCCGCGGCGTCCACGACCGTGTCGGCGAGACCGCCGGTGGACCGGACGACGGGCACGGTCCCGTAGCGCATGCTGTACATCTGGTTCAGCCCGCAGGGTTCGTAGCGCGACGGCATCAGGAACAGATCGGCGCCGGCTTCGATGCGATGCGCGAGCTCCAGGTCGACGCCGATGCGCGCGGCCGCGCGGCCGGGGTGGCGTCGCTCGAGCTCGCGCAGCGCCCTCTCGTAGCGCGGATCCCCCGC
>JBHENL010000190.1:0-17017 GCA_046262075.1 Gemmatimonadota bacterium | reverse complement strand
GCGCCGGCATCTCCAGGGACTGGCCGGTGTCGAACGCGCCCTGATCTTCGGTTCCTACGCCTCCAGCAGCGATGCGCCGGATTCCGACATCGACGTGCTGATCGTGGGCTCACCGGACCGCGACGATCTCACGGATCGGCTCGAGTCGGCTGGACGGGAGGTGGGTCGGCCCGTCAATGAGGTCGTGTTCAGCGAGCACGAGCTCCGCAGTCGTCGCGGCCGAGGCGACCGCTTCATCCAATCGATGGAGCAAGGCCCCGTCGTTCCTCTCCTCCCCTGAGCGTTGGCCCAACCAAGCAGCATCGACGAGCTCGTCGCATGCGGCGAGCGTCACCGCCCCTTCGAGGAGCCTCTTGCTAGGGCGACGATCCCTGCGGCCCCGCCGTGTGGCGGAGCTCGTTGGGAGCGCGCAAGGTCGCTGCCAGCCGCCATCCGAGCCACCCCGTGAGCAGCAGACCCGCGGCGGCGGCGGCGTACGGGAGACGCGAGTGCAGCGCCTCGGCGGCGTAGACGAACCAGAAGTTCAGGCTCCGCAGCCCCGGATGGACCGTGTGGTCGATGCGCAGGGGCTCGGCCGCTCCGAACTCCCGCGCGTCGTACACCGCCGGCCTCCCCGCCAGCTTGGGTGCCAGGAGCTTCGGCAGGACCAGCACGGGCGGGGCGCGCCCTTCGGCCGGGGGCAGCGGACCGGACCGCAGCTCCGCCTCGAGCACCCAGTACTGGTCGAAGGCGTTCAGGAACGGCGGCAGCTGCAGCGCGAAGCTGAGGGCGATGACACCCGCGGCGCCGGCTCGCAGGCCACGCCCCAGCCGCCCCCAGCTCGCGCAGAGGAAGAAGAGCGGGACCAGTAGCAGTGGCAGGATCGGCACGAGGTAGCGCGGACCCCATCCGTTCACGCGCCAGAGATGGTGGGCCGAGTACAGCATCACGTGCACCAGCGCGATCGCCAGGAGCCAGCCCACGAATGCGCGACGGGGGGCCGGGACGAGGGTCGCCGCCAGCAACGCCAGCACGACCACGGGCGAATAGAGGAACAGACCTTGCTGGAACGAGACCAGCTGAAAGGCAAAGCCCTCGTGGATCCGCATCGTGAAGGCCTCGGAGTAGCCGGTGACGAGCGGGTCTCCGAACCGCAGCGCGTTGAACACGAGGGTGCCCGCGGCCGCGGCGGCGACGGGGCCGGCGAGGGCCAGCGCCGTGGCCGCGCTCCAGGCCCTGCCCGGAGTGGCCCGCCGGCGGAGCAGGGGATACGCCAGGAGGACCGGCAGCAGCACCGCGAAGGCGATCTTCATGAGCAGGAGCCCCGCCAGGCACAGACCGGCCGCGCCCGCGTTGCGCACGTCTCGCGTCCGGTCATCCGCCAGCCGGCCGAGGGACCACGCCGCGCCGGTCAGGAAGAACGCCTGGACGATCTCCAGGTAGGAGCTCTTCGAGTAGGGCCACAGCAGGGATGCCAAGAGGACGACGAGGCTCGTGATCGCCGCCGGCCGGCGCGCGATGCCGAGCCAGCGACCCAGGCCGTAGAACACGAGGACGGTGAGCGCGCCGAAGACCGGAGAGACGAAGCTGACGGAGAACTCGCGGACGTACGCGGGCGGCGCCGACCAGCCGAGGCGCTGCACGAGCCCGGCGGCCGCAGCTCCCACGAGGTAGAACGGGACCTGGACGGCGGTCGTCCCGACATTCCAGTGCGCGAAGACCCGCCCGTGCCGATCGGACGACACGAGCGCCGGCAGGACCCGATCCAGGTTGTTGCGGATGTCGAAGTCGCCGTCCTGCAACAGACTCGACGTGGTGGCGAGCACGTGCTGCGTGTCCACGTTGTCGATGCGGCCGGCGGCCGTGACCACGAGAAAGGCGAGGACGAACGCGAAGAGCGTCGCGGCGAGCGGCTCGCGCGTCGTCCGCCCTGCGGGTGGCAGGCCCTCCGCCGGCACCTGGAGCGTGGAGCTTCGGTCGTCGCTGGGCATGGCCCCCGGGAGGGGTTTGCGCCTCGAGGCGCCGGCGTGGTGCACGAGCGCGAGAGGGCGAAGCTAGAGGAGCCGCTTCCCGTCGTCCACGACACCGGAGAGCCGACATGACCGCAGAGACCCATCCCATCGGCGAGCCGCATCCCAGGACGGTCCTGCTCCTGCTGGGTTGCGAGCGCTCGGGGACCACCCTCATCCAGAACACGCTCGCCGCGCACTACGCGGTGGCACCCGGGAACGAGTCCCAGTGGGTGGTCAAGACCTGGCCCCGGCTGCGGAGGCGTCCGCCGCTGGAGCCGGACGCGCAGGAACCCTTTCTCCGCTCGATCTTCGCCGACTGGTACTTCGCGAACATGGCGAACTACCATCAGGTGTACTTCGACCACCGCGACTTCCTGCAGGACGGCCCATTCGACTTCCCGCGATTCGTCGAGCAGGTCTTCCGTCACATCGCGCGGGTGAAGGAGAAGACGTGGGTGCTCAAACAAGACCTGCGTCTATTGCGAGCACCTGGACGCGGTCGAGGAGGTCTTCCGCCGCCCGCGCATCGTCCACCTGATCCGGGACGGTCGCGACGTGGGCCTCTCGCTGCTGCGCACGAAGAGCTGGGGGCCGAAGAACGCGTACGCCGCGGGGCGGTACTGGGCGTCCCACGTGGACGGCCTGCAGACCCACGCGCGCGAGCTGGGGGATCGCTACCTGGAGGTGCGCTACGAGGACCTGCTCGCCGATCCGGAAGCGGCCTTCGAGCGCATGACGCGCTTCTATGGGATCCACGATCCGGAGCGTCACGCCAGCCTCGTCGCGGCGCTGCAGATCCGGCGCGACAACTCGGGGAAGTGGCGGACGGCGTTCTCCAGGCGTGACCTCGAGCTGTTCGAGGCCGCGGCGGGAGCGTCGCTCCTGAGGAACGGCTACGCTCTGGCGAGCGCGCGCGGGGCCACGCCCGTGCCGCGACCGGTCGCGGCCGCGTACCGCGCGCACAGCGCGGTGGCATCCCGCGTGGGGCTGTATCCGCTGTGGTTCCGCTTCCTGCGGATCTTCAACCGCGTCCTGGGGCGCTTCCCCCGGCTCCAGCAGCGATTCTACCGCTCCGAGACCTTCTCGAAGCACTTCCACTGGAACAGGGTGCTGCGCCGCCGCGGGCAGCCCCAGTGACGGGCCCGCCGCCGCTCAGGTGAGCAGCTTGCCGCCGTCCACCACGACGCACGTGCCGGTGGCGTAGCGCGTCCGCACCAGGAAGCGCAGCGCCTCGGCCACGTCCTCGACCGTCCCCCACCGCTTCAGCGGAAGCCGGCGCGGCGAGGGAAGCGGCGACTCGCCCGGCTCGCCGGGGATCGCGATCGAGCCCGGCGCAACGGCGTTCACCAGGATATCCGGCGCGAGCTCGCGGGCGAGGCTCTCGGTGAGCTTGAGGAGCCCGGCCTTCGCCACGCCGTTCGCCGGGCGATCGACCCACGCCTCGAAGGCCCCCAGGTCCACCACGTTCACGATCCGCCCCCCGCCCGCCGCGCGCAGGAGCGGCACGGCCGCTCGCGCGCAGAGGAAGGGCGCGGTGAGGTTCACCGCGAGGACCTCGTCCCACACCTCCGGCGTGAGCTCGTCCCACGGCGCGAGCGGGAAGACCGCGGCGCTGTTCACGAGGCAGTCGAGGCGCCCTAGCTCGCGCGCGACGCCGTCGAAGAGATCCCGGATCTCCTCCCGCCGCCGCAGGTCCGCGCGGAACACAGCCGCGCGCCGACCCACGGCACGCACGCGTTCCGCCGTCCGCTCCGCCCCCCCGGCCGAGCCGTGGTGGTGGACCGCGAGGTCGTAGCCCTCCCGCGCCAGGGCTACCGCCAGGGCGGCGCCCAGCCTGCGCCCGGAACCCGTCACCAGCGCCGCGCCACGCCAGCCACCCTCCGACGGCGGCCCCGCAGGATCTGCCTCGCCCATCGCTCGCTCCTCTCCGTTGGAGACCGCCGGCGGGTCCGGCGCCGGTACGCGCGGATCGGTCCGTTGGCGGATGACCACGCCGAGAGCTAGATTTTAGCGTTCCGCGAGGTTGTGGCCATCTCGAAGTGGAGCAACCGCTTGCCCGTTTCGGACGTGTGCATCGTGGGCGCCGGGCCCGCTGGCTCGGTGCTCGCCGCGCGGCTGGCTCAGGCGGGTCTCACGGTGACGCTCCTCGAGGCCGGCCCGCGCTGGTCGCTGGCGGAGCGCGCGGCGCTGGTGCCCCTCTACCTGCGCGGACGAAACCCCTGGGAGGTGCGCGGGCCGGGCTGGCACGGCTACACGAACGCCGGTGAGACGAGCTACAAGCTGGGCGAGAACCGCGCCCAGGGCGTGGGTGGGGGCACCCTGCACTGGGAGGGGTACACGCCGCGCCTGGCACCCGAGGACTTCCGCCTGCGCTCGCGTCACGGAGTGGGGGAAGACTGGCCCTTCGGCTACGACGAGCTGGAGCCGTTCTACGTCCGGGCCGAAGCCGAGCTCGGAGTCGCGGGCGCCGCCGATGGCGGGGCCCCGCCGCGCTCGGCCCCGTATCCGCTGGAGCCGTTCCCGCACAGCTACGCGGACCGCTTCTACGCGGCCGCATGCGGCCAGCTCGGGATCGCGTTCGGCCATCTTCCGCAGGCGCGCAACAGCCGGCCCTACGGCGGCCGTGCCGCGTGTGCGGCGTGCGGGACCTGCTTCGTCTGCCCGACCGGTGCCAAGGCGACGACCGACCTCACGCACGTGGAAGCGGCCCTGGCCACGGGACGGACGACGCTGCTCACCGGCACCGTCGTGCAGCGGCTCCTCGCACGCGGCCGCCGCGTCGAGGGGGCGCGCGCGCGCATGCGTGAGGGCGAGCCCGTGGAGCCCCGGGCGGAGGTCTTCGTGCTTGCCGCGGGGGCCGTCGAGAACGCGCGGCTCCTGCTCCTCTCGCGCGGGGAAGGGCACGCGGAGGGACTGGCGAACTCCAGCGGGCTCGTGGGCCGCTGCCTGATGATGCATCCGGTCGTGGACGTCTTCGGCACGGTGCCGCGAGAGCTCTTCCCGTATCGCACCGGGTTCTCCACGGGGGCGAGCTTCCATTTCGCGTCGCCACCCGACCGCGCCCGGGTGGGGAGCCTCCTGCTCGAGTTCATGAACAACGCCGGACCGCAGCCGGCCGAGGTCGTCCTCGGGTCCGACCGCTGGGGCGAGCACCTGGAGGAGACGATCCGCGACCGGTTCGGCCGTACCGCGCAGGTGCGCTTCCTCGTCGAGCAGCTGCCGCATCCGGAGAATGCCGTGGAGCTGGACGCCGACGTCGCCGATCCGGCCGGCAGCCCCGTGCCACGACTCCGGCTCGCGTTGCGCGAGCACGAGCGACGCACGATGGCGCGCGCCGAGGAGATCGGCCGCGGCATCCTGCAGCGGATGGGGGCGCAGGACGTGGGCCGGCGCGACTCCTTCGCGGCGCACCAGGCCGGCACGGCCAGGATGGGGGCCGACCCGCACGCCAGCGTCGTGGACGCAGACCTCCGCGCGCACGATGCCGACAACCTGTACGTGCTCGGGAGCTCGGCCTTCCCCACCGCCGGCGCCGCCAATCCGACGCTCACGATCGCGGCCCTGGCGCTGCGGCTGGGCGACCACCTGGTCGAGCGCCTCGGCGCGCGGGCCGCCTAGCCTAGCCAGGAGAGGAGCGCATGGGCGTCAGCCGCAGGGTCTTCCTCGGCGCAGCGGCGGGCACGGTGGCCGCCGGCGGCCTCGGGCTCGCGGTCCTCGAGCGCGCGCGGGTGAAGGGCGTGGCACTCGCCCACCTCACCCCGATGCTCGAGGACGTCGCTCCCGCGCCGCTCGCCGAGCGTACGCGGGCCGCGCTCGGCGGCTTCCTCGAGACCTACCTCCCGCCATCGGCGGCCCTCCCCGATGCGATCGGCTCCACGGTCGCCTACGCGGACGCCGAGGCGCAGCAGACGCCCGGCTTCGGCGCCGCGCTGGGGGCGGGGCTCGACTCGATGGGTGGCGAGGCGGGCCGGGCGCTCTTCGCCGGCGGCTCGCCGCAGGCGCGCCGGCGCGCGCTCGAGGCGCGCTTCGTCCCCACCGGGCCCGTGCACTACCTGGGCTCCGGCGGGCGCGCGTACCTGCGGTTCCGCCACTGGGTGCTGCCCTCGGTCGTGGCCGAGCACTTCGCGGGCGCCGCCGGCTGGCGGGTGGTCGGCTATCAGATCTTCCCGGGGCGCTGCGGCGCCCCGCGCGCCTACACCCAGCCCCCGGCTCGAGTCTGACCGTGGCGCGCTGGATCCTCCTCCCCAAGCTCGGCACGAACATGGAGAGCGCCCGAGTCGTCCACTGGCTGCGCGCCGAAGGCGACGCCGTCGAGGCCGGCACGCCGCTGGTGGACGTCGATACCGACAAGGCCACGTTCACGCTCGAGTCGGAGGCCGCGGGCACGCTGCGGGCGATCCAGGTGCGCGAGGGAGAGACGGTGCTGGTGAACGATCCGCTCGGCGCCGTCGTCGCGGCGGGCGAGGACGGCGCCGGTCTGGTGCCGCCCAGGCGCGCCGCCGAGACCGGCGGGGGCTACCTCGACCGGGTGCGCTCCGCATGGCGCAAGGCCGCGCCGGGAGTCGTCCGCGGGCCCCGCGTGGCGATGGCGCCGGCGGCGCGGAGCCTGGCCGCCCGGGCGGGGTTGCCCGAGGGCGCGCTCGAGTGGCTCTGGGACGGATCGCGCGTCCTCTCGACCGAGGAGCTGGAGCGGCTCCTCGAGCTGCCGCGCGCGGGCATCTACGGAGCGGGGCTGGGGAGCAAGCAGATCCTCGAAGCCCTCCGCAGCCGACCCGCCTTCCTGCCGGTCGTCTTCGCGGATGACGATCCCGAGCTCGCCGGCCAGTCGGTCGGCGGCTTCCCCGTGCTGCCGGGGATCGACGGGCTGCGCGCCGCCCTCGACGAGGGCCGCCTGGGGGCCGTGTTCCTCTCCTTCCATTCCGAGTACCGCCGCAAGGCGTACCTGCGGCTGGCCGAGGCCGGCGTGCCGATGCCCCCGCTCGTGGACGCGCGCGCGATGCTCGGCCACCGCGTGGAGCTGGGGGCCGGCTGCCTCGTCGAGGCCGGAGCCGTGCTGGGACCGGCGATACGCGTGGGCGAGGGCGCGATCGTGGACGTGGGCGTCGTCGCAGCCCATGACTGCGCGATCGGCGCGCACGTGCACCTCTCGCCGGGCGCGCACCTCTCGGGCGCGGTCGAGCTCGCCGAGAACGTCCTGGTGGGGGTCGGGGCCTCGATCAACGGCTCCGTGCGCATCGGGAGGAACTCGATCGTGGCTCCGGGATCCGCCGTGATGAACGACGTGCCGGCCGACGTGGTGGTGATGGGCGTTCCCGCGGCCGTGGTGGGCGAGAGCCGCCGCGGAGCCTGACCCACGACTCCAGACCAGGACCGCCCGCCCATGCCCACTCCTTCCCCCGTGTCCGCTGCTCCGGACGTCGTCCCCACCGCGCGCGACCTCGAATGGCTGCGCACGATGCTGCTGATCCGCGGCTTCGAGGAGCGCATCAACTCGCTCTTCGCCGAGGGCCGCCTGGGCGGCACGACGCACCCGGCGGTGGGCCAGGAGGCGGTTGCGGTGGGCGCCTGCGCCGCGCTGGGGCCCCTCGACTACGTCGTCTCGACGCACCGCGGGCACGGCCACCTGCTCGCGCGGGGGGCCGACCCGGGCCGCATGTTCGCGGAGCTGATGGGGCGCTCGACCGGCTACTGCGGCGGCAGGGGCGGGAGCCAGCACATCTGCATCGCCGAGCTGGGGTTCCTGGGCACGAACGGGATCACCGGCGGCGGGCTGCCGATGGCGACCGGCGCCGCCCTCTCGCTCAAGCTGCGGGGCGTGCCTGGCGTCTCGCTGTCGTTCTTCGGCGACGGCGCCACGAACCAGGGCACCTTCCACGAGTCGCTGAACATGGCGAGCCTGTGGAAGCTGCCGGTGATCTACCTCTGCGAGAACAACTTCTACGCCATGTCGGTGCCGCTCGCCCAGGCCACCTCCGTGCAGGACCTCTCGCTCCGCGGCGCCGCCTACGGGATGCGCGCGCGGCGGGTGGACGGGATGGATCCCGAGGCCGTCTACGAGGCGGTGCGAGAGGCGACCACGGTCGCGCGCGCGGGTGGGGGGCCCACGCTGCTCGAGGCCCTCACCTACCGCCACCTGGGGCACTCGAAGAGCGACAAGCGCGTCTACCGCACGCGCGAGGAGGAGGAGCACTGGCTCGTGAAGGACCCGGTGCGGCGCTGGCGCGAGCGGCTGCTCGCCAACGGGGCGCCCGAACGCGAGCTGCAACGCGTGGAGCAGGAGGTCGAGCGCGACATCACGCGGGCGGTCGCCTTCGCCGAGTCCAGCTCCGAGCCGGACCCCGCGACGGCGCGGCTCGGGGTGTACGCGTGAGCCCGCCCGTGGCCGGCGACGTGGGGGCGGCGCCGCGCACGATCTCGATCAAGCAAGCGCTCTACGAAGCGCTCGCCGAGGCGCTCGAGACCGACCCGCGCGTGATCCTGATGGGCGAGGACATCGGGCCCTACGGCGGTGCCTTCGGCGTCACGCAGGACCTGTGGCGGCGCTTCGGCCCCGAGCGCGTGATCATCACGCCGATCTCGGAGAACTCCTTCGTGGGCACGGCCCTCGGCGCCTCCATGACCGGCCTGCGCCCGGTCGTGGAGATCATGTTCATGGACTTCATCACGCTGGCGATGGACCAGCTCGTGAACCACGCCGCCAAGGTGCGCTACATGTACGACGGGCAGTACCACGCCCCGCTGGTGGTGCGGACGGCGTTCGGCGGCGGCCGCGGCTACGGCCCGAGCCATTCGCAGAGCCTCGAGTCGTGGTTCCTCTCGGTGGCCGGCCTCAAGACCGTCTGCCCCTCGACCCCCGCGGACGCCCGCGGGCTCCTGCTCCAGGCCATCGCCGACGACGATCCGGTGCTGTTCCTCGAGCACAAGCTGCTCTACGGCGAGGAGGGCCCAGTCGGATCGGCGACCGGCTCCGCCGAGGATGCCGTCCCGCCGATCGGCCGCGCCGTCGTGCGCCGGCCGGGCGAGGACATCTCGGTGATCGCCTACGGGTGGATGTGCCGCGCGGCCCAGCAGCTAGCGGAGGGGCTCGAGACGGAGGGCGTGAGCTGCGAGGTGATCGACCTGCGCAGCCTGAAGCCCCTGGACCGCGAGACCCTCGCCGCGTCCGTGAGCCGGACGGGACGCGCGGTGATCCTCGAGGAGGGGAACCGGACCGGCGGCGTGGGCGCAGAGGTGGCGGCGTTCCTGGCCGAGGAATGCCTCGAGAGCCTCCGGGGGCGCGTGGTGCGGGTGGGAGCCGCCGACGTGCCGTTGCCGGCCGCGCCGTCGCTGGAGCGCGCCGTGCTGCCGCAGCTCGAGGACATCGTGGACGCCTGCCGCCGGGCCTTCGCGTGGTGAGCGCCGCGCCCGGGGCCGCGGCGGTCGATCCGCGGGCCGAGAACTTCGACACCCGCGGGCTGAAGGTGCTCGTCGTGGCGTTCGCCTGGAACGAGGGCGAGCGCATCCTGCGCACTCTAGGGCGCCTGCCGCGGCCGTCGCCCTTCCTCTACGCCGTGGCCGACGACGGCTCCACGGACGGCTCGCTGGAGGCCTACGCCCGCTTCCCCGACGTGCGGGTCTTCCGCCACGAGAGGAACCGCGGCCTGGGCGCGGCGATGAAGACCGTCAACCGCGCCGCTTTCGCCGAGGGAGTGGACGTGATCGCGCACATGGCCGGGAACGACAAGGACGACCCCGAGGAGCTCCCGCGGCTGCTGCGCCCCATCGTCGAGGAGGGCTACGACTTCGTCCAGGGGTCGCGCTACGTACCCGGCGGCCGCTGGGGCAACACGCCGCCGGCCCGGCTCGTGGCGACCCGCTTCGTCCACCCGCTGCTCTTCTCGCTCGTCGCCCGCCGCCGGGTGCGGGACACGACGAACGGCTTCGTGGCGTTCCGCACGCGGCTCCTGCGCGACCCGAGGATCCGCTGGGAGGCCGAGTGGCTGGACGGCTACGAGCTGCAGTACTACTTCTCGCTGAAGGCGATCCGCCTGGGGTATCGCTTCACCGAGGTTCCGGTCACGAAGGTGTACCCGGCGGTGAAGCGCGGGTATTCGAAGGTGAAGCCCGTCACCGGCTGGTGGGAGATCCTCAAGCCGCTGGCCTACGCGGCACTCGGCGTCCGGCAATGAGGCCTGCCCGCCGCCCGGCGTACGACGCCGCGGTGATCGGCGGCGGCGCGATCGGCGTGCACCTGGCGCTGTACCTGAGTCGACACCTTTCGAGCGTGGTGCTCCTCGAGCGCGAGTCCGAGCTCCTGCGGCGCGCCTCGTACGCGAACCAGGCGCGCGTCCACAACGGCTACCATTACCCCCGGAGCCTGCTCACCGCGCTGCGCTCGCGCGTGAACTTCCCGCGCTTCCTCCAGGACTACGCCGACTGCGTCGACGAGAGCGACGACCACTACTACGCGGTCGGCCGGCTGCTCACCAAGACGACCGCGGCCCAGTTCCTCACCTTCTGCCGCCGCATCGGCGTGCCGGCGGAGCCCGCTCCGCGCGAGGTGAAGGCGCTCTTCGCCCCGCATCTGGTCGAGGGCGTCTTCCGCGTGCGCGAGGCCGTGTTCGACGCTGGCCGGTTGCGCGCGCGGCTCGTCGAGGAGCTCCGGCTCGCGGGCGTCGAGGTCCGCTGCGGCGTCGAGGCGCGGCGCGTGCGCGCAGCCCGCGGCACCCTGGAGCTGGAGACCCGGGAGGCCGGCACCCGGGAGGTCCTGGACGCACGCCACGTGTTCAACTGCACGTACGCGCGGCTGAACGAGATCCTCGCGGCCTCGGAGCTGCCGCTCCTGCCGCTGAAGCACGAGCTGACGGAGCTCGCGCTCGTCGAGCTGCCCCCCGAGCTCGCCGGCAAGGGGCTGACGCTGATGGACGGGCCCTTCTTCTCGATCCTGCCCTTCCCGGCGCGGCCGCCGCTGCACAGCGTCTCGCACGTCCGCTACACGCCCCACGCAGCCTGGAGGGACGGGACGAACGGCACGAACGGAGGACACCCCGACGCGTACGAGGTCTTCCGCCGGGCCCGCCTCACGAGCAGGTTCGCGCACATGCGCCACGACATCCGGCGCTACCTGCCCGCCCTGGACGGCGCGCGGCACGTGGACTCCCTCTGGGAGGTGAAGACCGTGCTGCCGAGCAGCGAGGTGGACGACAGCCGGCCGATGCTGTTCCGCCGAGACCAGGGGCTGCCGAACCTCGCCTGCGTGTTCGGGGGCAAGATCGACAACGTCTACGACGTGCTGGCCGAGCTCGAGGAGCTGCGGGCCAGGGGATGGCTCCGATGAGCTCGGTCCTGGACTGCTTCGTCTCGATCGTCGCGCCGCTGCGAAACGACGGGCGCATCATCGAGCCGTTCGTCCTGGAGGTGATGCGCGTGCTCCGCGGCGCCTACGCGAACTACGAGCTGGTGCTCGTAGACGACGGATCGCGCGACGATACGGTGTCGCGCGTGGAGGAGCTGCTCGCCGAGCACGAGTGCATCCGGTTGTTGCGACTCTCGCGCAGCTTCGGGGAGGAGGCCGCGATCTCGGCCGGTCTGGACACGGTGATCGGCGACTTCGTGGTGGTGATGCTCCCGCACTCCGATCCGCCCGAGATGATCCCGGAGCTGGTCGGCCAGGCGCGGGGCGGCTCCGAGATCATCTTCGGCGTTCGCGACGACGCAGGCGACCCGCTCTGGATGCGCGCGGGACGCAGGCTCTTCTACGCCTACTGCCGGCGCGTCCTGAGGCTGGACCTGCCGGGGAACACCAGTCAGTTCCGCGTCCTGAGCCGTCGCGCGGTGAACGCGGTGCTCCAGATCAAGGACCGCTACCGTTACCTGCGGGTCCTCAGCGCCCACGTCGGGTTCGGCAGCCGCAGCTTCGTCTACCAGCCGCTCAATCGCGCCGGGAAGACCCACACCAAGACGGTGCGCGAGGCGGTCAACCTCGCGATCGACCTGACGGTCACCGCTTCGCGTCGCCCGCTGCGGGTCGTGACGTGGTTCGGTGCGCTCGCCAGCCTGCTCGACCTGGGGTGGGCCGCATGGGTGCTCCTCGGCGGCCTCGCCGACGGTGCCGGCGCGCAGGGCTGGACCACGATCTCGCTGCAGCTCGCGGTGATGTTCCTGTTCCTGTTCCTGATCCTCACGGTCCTCAGCGAGTACGTCGGGCACATCCTCGTCGAGTCCCAGGGTCGGCCGCTGTACCACGTGCTCGAGGAGCGCACGAGCTCCAGGCTCGTGGTGGACGCGGATCGGACGAACGTGGTGACGGAGTCGCCCTCGCTCGAGAGCGCGATCCGCCAGGTCGTCCGTGGCGAGCCGTCCCCCTCGGTGCGAGGCGCGGTCTGATGCCCCCGCTCGAGCCCGCCGAGGCCCTGGCCGCTCTCGACCTGGGAGGCCGGAAGGTGCTCGTCGTCGCGTTCGCCTACAACGAGGGACCGAAGATCCTGGCGACGCTGGCGCGCTTCCCCCGCCCGGCACCCTTCCTCTACGCCGTCGCCGACGACGGCTCGACCGACGGTTCGGTGGAAGCCTATCGCCGCTTCCCCGACGTCCGCGTCATCCGCCACGAGCGCAACCGCGGGATCGGGGCGGCGATGAAGACCGTCAACCGGATCGCCCTGGAGGAGGGCGTGGACGTGATCGTCCACATGGCCGGCAACAACAAGGACGATCCCACCGAGCTGCCCCGGCTGCTCGGCCCGATCCTACGCGGCGAGGCCGACTACGTGCAGGGCTCGCGCTACGTGACCGGGGGCGGCTGGGGCAACATGCCCCGCTACCGCGTACTGGCCACGCGCCTGGTGCACCCGCTGCTGTTCTCGCTGCTGGCGCGCCGGCGTGTCACCGACAGCACGAACGGCTTCCGCGCCTTCCGCACGGCGCTCCTGCGCGACCCGAACATCCGGTGGGACGAAGCCTGGCTGGACCACTACGAGCTGGAGCCGTACGTCTTCATGCAGGCGATCCGGCTCGGCTATCGGGTCGTGGAGGTCCCGGTCACGAAGATCTACCCGCCGCACCAGCTGGGGTACACGAAGATGAAGCCGATCGTGGGCTGGTGGTCGATCCTGCGGCCCCTGGTGTACGTGGGGCTGGGGCTGCGCCGGTGAACGACGAAGTGCGGCTCGGGTTCGTGGGGCTCGGCCGCTGGGGGCCGAACCACGTGCGCGTCTTCGAAGCCCTCCCCGGCTGCCGCGTGACGCGGCTGGCCGATCCCGACCCGGCCCGGCTGCGCGAGGCCCGGCGCCTCTTCCCGAACGGCGCCATCAGCTCCGAGCCGGCGGAGGTCCTGGAGGACCCCGCCATCGATGCGGTCGTGATCGCGAGCCCCAGCGTCACGCACGCTCCGCTCGCGGCGGTGGCGCTGCAGGCCGGCAAGGACGTGCTGTGCGAGAAGCCGCTCGCACTCTCCGCGAGCGACGCGCGGCGGCTGATCGAGCTCGCCGAGCGCGGGGAACGCGTGCTCATGGTGAGCCACGTCTTCCTGTACAACGCCGGCATCCGCGCGCTCCGCGGGTACGTTCGCGAGGGACGCCTCGGTCACGTGCAGTACCTGTACGCCACGCGCACGAACCTGGGCCCGATCCGCACCGACGTGAACGCCGCCTGGGACCTGGCGTCCCACGACCTCGGGATCTTCGGCTATCTGCTGGGGCAGGCGCCCCACGAGGTCTCGGCGCAGGGGGCGCGCATCCTCTCCGACCTGCAGGAGGACGTGGCGTTCCTCACGCTGCGCTACCCCGACGGCGTGCTCGCGCACGCCCACGTGAGCTGGCTCGACCCGCGCAAGGTGCGCCAGATCACGGTCGTCGGCACGCGGCAGATGGCGGTGTGGGACGACCTGGACAACGTGGCGCCGATCCGGCTCTTCGACAAAGGCGTGAGCCCGCCCGAGGGGGCGGTGAACTTCGGCGAGTTCCGCTTCCTGACCCGGGAAGGCGACGTGCTGCTGCCGCGCATCGACCTCGAGGAGCCGCTGAAGGTGCAGAACCGCCACTTCCTCGAGTGCATCCGCGAGCGGCGCCGGCCCCTCACCGACGGGCGCAACGGCCTGGAGGTCGTGCGCCAGCTCGAAGCCGTGGACCGCTCGTTGGCGGCTCACGGCGCGCCGGTCGCGATCCAGCCGCGCACCCAGTTGCACGCCGCGGGACGCTCCGCGTGAGAGTGCCGTTCATGGACCTCGAGGCGATGCACGCCCCGCTCGCCGACGCGCTGCAGCGGGCGTTGCTCCGCGTCGTCGCGCACGGGCAGTTCGTGCTGGGCCCCGAAGTGGACGCCTTCGAGCGCGAGTTCGCGGACTTCTGCGGCGCCGCGCACGCCGTCGGCGTGGGCAACGGCCTCGACGCGATCACGCTCACGCTGCGCGCGGCCGGCCTGTCCCACGGCGCGGAGGTGATCGTCCCGGCCAACACGTACATCGCCACGGCGCTGGGCGTCATCCAGGCGGGCGGCATCCCGGTACCCGCCGACGTGCTGCCCGACAGCTACGACCTGGATCCCGTCGCGGCCGAGGCGGCGCTCACCGAGCGCACCGAGGCGATCCTGCCGGTGCACCTGTATGGCCAGCCCGCCGACATGGACCGGCTGCGCGCGCTCGCGGACCGGCGCGGTCTGCTGCTGGTGGAGGACGCCGCCCAGGCGCAGGGGGCCCGCTGGCGTGGCCGGCGGACGGGGTCGCTGAGCCACGCCGGCTGCTTCAGCTTCTACCCCGCGAAGAACCTCGGGGCCTTCGGCGACGCGGGCGCGGTGGTGACCGACGACGCCGCGCTGGCCGAGAGGCTGCGCCGGCTGCGCAGCTACGGGCAGCGGGAGAAGTACGTGCACGTATCGGAGGGGGTGAACAGCCGGCTGGATTCGCTGCAGGCCGCGGTGCTGCTCGCCAAGCTGCCGCACCTGGACGGCTGGAACGACGCCCGCCGCCGGATCGCGGAGCGGTACGCACGGGAGCTCGAGGGCGCGGAGGCGCGGCTGCCGGCCGAGGTGGAGGGGGCCGAGCACGTCTGGCACCTCTACGTCGTGCAGGTGGAGGAGCGCGCCCGCGTGCGGGCCGCGCTCGCCGAGCGCGGCGTCGAGACCCTGATCCACTACCCGGCGGGGCTCGCCGATCACGAGGCCTTCGCCGCGCGTGGCTGGCGGGCCGGGGACTATCCCGTCACGACCGCCGCGCGGGAGCGCGTCCTCTCGCTGCCCATGTTCCCGGGGTTGGACGAGGTGCGGCAGGAGTACGTGGCGGCCGCCCTGCGCGAGGTGCTAGCCGCGCGGGGAGCGGCGGCGGTCGGGTAGGCGTCCCTCCTCGCGGAGCGTCGCGGTGGCTTCCTCGCCCGTGAATCCCGTCCGGCGCTCGATCACGTAGTAGGGCCGCCCCTTCACCTCGTCGAAGATGCGGCCGATGTACTCCCCGATGATCCCCGCCGTCACCAGCTGGACGCCGCCCAGGAACAGCACCGCGGACATCACCGACGCCCAGCCCGGGATCGCCAGCTCCGTGGAGAGCTTCACGCCCACGATCACGAGGAGCAGGACGAAGGCCAGGCCGGAGGTCACGAAGCCCGCATAGGTGGCGACCCGCAGCGGTACGTAGGAGAACGAGAAGAGCGCGTCGGTCGCCAGCCGCAGGAGCTTGGCCGGGGTCTGGCGCGGCGCCCCCAGGTGACGCGCGCCGCGCTCGAAGCGGATCCCCGTCTGCCGTCCGCCGGCGTAGGCCCGCAGCCCGCTGATGTAGCGGTTCCGCTCCGGCATCGTGCGCAGGACGTCCACGGTGCGGCGTCCCATCACCGAGAAGATGCCGGCGTCCACCGGGAGCTCCACGCTCGTGAGCGAGCCCAGCAGCCGGTAGAAGACGCGAAAGCCCGCGCGCTTCAGCAGCCCCTCCTTGCGCTTCTCCTTGACGGCGTAGACGACGTCGTATCCCTCGCGCCACTTGGCGACCATCTCGGGGACCAGCTCCGGCGGGTCCTGGAGGTCGCCGTCCATCAGGACCACCGCCACACCCGAGGCGTGATCGATTCCGGCGGAGAGCGCGGTCTGGTGCCCGAAGTTGCGCGAGAGCATGAGCGCCTTCAGCCGCGGGTCCTCCGCGCTCATGGCGGCGAGCGCTTCGCGCGAGCCGTCGGAGCTGCCGTCGTCCACGAAGATCACCTCGAAGTCCGGCGTGATCGTCTCCAGCGCGGGCAGCAGGCGGCGGCGCAGCTCGGGCAGGGTGCCGGCCTCGTTGTAGATCGGGATGACGACCGAGAGCTCGGGGCCGGCTCCGGGATCGGCTCCGCGCTCCAGCGCGGAGGGGGCGGGACCCAGGACGAAGGGAGGGAGGGCGGTCACGCGCCCAATGTGCGCGGGAGCGCGGCGGCGGGCCAGAGCCGCCGCCCGGTCGGCGAAGAGCGACCGCCTAGGGCCGGAAGGTGACCGCCTGCGTGATCCAGGTCTCGGCGGGACCGGAGGCATCGCGCGCCGGGTCCCACAGGAACGTGCCCACGGCGGCGACGGCGGCCTCGTCGAAGGCCTCGTATCCCGAGGAGCGCATGACCTGCACCTGTTGCGCCCGCCCGTTGGCGCCGATCCGGATGTTCAGCAGCACGCTGCCCGAGATGCCCTGCTCGCGCAGCTCGGGCGGGAAGTAGGGTTCGCTCCCGCGCTGGAGCAGCACGGGGCGCTTGACGAGTGCGGCGTCCGGCCGGGGCTCGTCCGCGGCCGGCGCGGCGGGCGGGGGAGCGGGTGCCGCCCGCCGCCGGGGCCGCGGCTGAGGCGTTCGGGCCAGGGCCTCGTCCGGAGGCGGCGCCGGAGGCGGAGCGACGCGACGCGGCGCCGGCCGCTCGGCCGCAGGCTCCTCGGTCGGGGCGGCAGCCTCTCTCTCGGGCGCGGCAGCCGCCGGCGCGGGTGTAGCCGGCGGCGGCGTAGCCGCCTCTCGCTGCGGCTCCCGCGGAGCGGCGTCGGGCGTCGCCGCAAGCTCGCCCCGCCCCGCGGCGCCTTCGCGGGCGGCGCCCGAGAGCACCGGTGAGGTGGGGTCGGTG
>JBHENL010000189.1:0-3830 GCA_046262075.1 Gemmatimonadota bacterium | reverse complement strand
GCGATCTCGCGGGGTCGGCCGGCCAGGTCGCGGGCCGGAGCGGCGATCTCCCACCTGGAGCTTCCACTCGAGGAGGGCAGCGCGAGCTCGCCCGCCAGCGACTCCGAGAAGCGGAAGCCGGCGTCGGGAAACTCCTGGGCGAAGTATACCAGGACGTCGCGGCCACGCAGTTCCTTCCACCTCGCCTGGGCGATCTCGCCTTCCCGCAGGACGATCGTGCCGGGGACCCCGAAGGCCTCCACCTCGAACCGTCCGGACCTGCCGCGCGTCTGGAGCCAGGTGACGACGCTGGCAAGATTGTGCAGGGACAGGCGGTTCCAATCGGCGAGCAGGCTGCGCACGGAATTCGCGACCAGCTCCAGGGACTGGTTGCGGTCGGTGACGAGCACCAGCGGGTAGCGGCGACCCGACATCCGGCACTTCACGCGGGCCAGCACCTGCCGCCCCTCCATGGCCGGGCTGCCGCTCGCCGTGACGACGAGGTCCGGACCGCCAGCGAGCGCGCCGGCCTCGAGCGCGGCGCCGCTCGCGAACTCCACGACCTCGATCCCGCTGGCGCGCAGCACGGTGGCGAGGTTCCCGCGGAACGTGGGATCGGGGTCGGCGACGTAGACCAGCTCGGTGGATCTCATGGCCGCCTCGGGGATCAATCCTCCGCGTATGCCGGCGGCGTGCGGTCGCGGTGCCCGGCGCGCTCCGCGTCCGCGCCGGCCGTGGACGCGAGCACGCGCGGCACGACGCGGTTCACCGCCGCGAGCGCGGCCAGCGCCGCCGCGCGCCGCGGATCGTCGGTGACGCGCGCGCAGCCCACGAGCTCACCGCGCAGCGAGTCGCCGAGGACGCGCACGGAAGCCACGACGATGACGCGCTGGAAGGCGCGTACGAAGTCCAGCGCCTCGAGCGAGAGCGCCACCCGCCCGCCGCCCAGCTTCTCCAGGGCGCTCAGGGTCGCGCGGGCGGCCGCCGCGATCCGGCCCTGGTCGGTGTCGGCATCCCGGCTGAGCCCGCGCACCGCTTTCCCGTTCCACTCGAGCTCGGCGAGGATCGTCACCTTGAAGCCACCGTCCTGCTGCGAGGCCAGGCTCTTGAGCCGGGGGCGCGGCTCGGGCGCGCGGGGCCGCCGGCCCTCGGAGCCTCCGGTCTCGGGCTCCGGCGCGATGAGCGAGATGCGGTCCAGGCCGACGCCCACGCCCAGGGAGGCGATCAGCGCCGAGCGCACCTGGCGCGCCTGCTGCGCGGCGGGCAGTGTGCCGTCCGCGACGACCTGCACGTCGGCGATCTCTCCGGTCTCGGTGGTCTCCACGCGCGCGGCGCGGACGCCGGCGGTCCGCACGAGCAAGTCCTCGAGCCGCGGATCGCGACGCGTGGCCCCGCGCACGTGCGACGCGGGCGGCGGCGTGGCAGGCAAGTCGGGGAGCACGATGAGCGGCACGGACGGCGTGCCGTCGGGAGGCGGCGCCTGGATCATCGATCCTCGAACGATCTTACGTCGGGTGTGGAACGGGATAAGCCGGCGTGAGCCGGTTCAGCGAGGACAGTGCGCGAGTGGGAAGGGCACGTTAGGAAGTCGCCGCAAGACTGTCAATCGGGTCGCGTCGAGCCTCCGGCGGCCCTGCCGGAGCGAGCAGCAGGCAGCGAGCCGCTAGCGCTCGAAGACTGCTCTAGCCAAGCTATCCTCGATCGTGCTCGCGTGACCTGCGCCGGGACGTGCTCGAGAAATGATCCGCCGCGTCGAACCATGGAGGGCCGCATGCCGCTGACCCGCTCGCCCGTCACCTATTCCAGCTACCTGAAGCTGGACGAGCTCCTGGCGCTGCAGCAGCCGCTCTCCGAGGGCCCCGAGCACGACGAGATGCTGTTCATCGTGATCCACCAGGTCTACGAGCTCTGGTTCAAGGAGATCCTCCACGAGCTGGACTACCTGCAGCGGCTGCTCGAGGGGGACGACACGCCGCGGGCCCTGCACACCCTGAAGCGGATCCTCACGATCCTGAAGGTCTTGGTGTCACAGCTCGACGTGCTCGAGACCATGACGCCGTTGGAGTTCCTCTCGTTCCGCGACCGCCTCGAGTCGGGGAGCGGCTTCCAGTCCTTTCAGTTCCGGGAGCTCGAGTTCGCGCTCGGCGTGAAGCGCCCCGGCGCCGTCGAGCGCTATCCCGACGGATCCCAGGCGCGGCGCCGCCTCGCCGCGCGCTACGCTCAGCCCGGGCTGTGGGCGGCCTTCCTGCGCTACCTGGCGCGCAGGGGCTATGCGGTCCCGCAGGAGCAGCTCTCCCGCGAGGCGTCGCGGTCGATCGAGCCCTCGCCGGAGGTCCAGCGGATCCTGATCGAGGTCTATCGCACGAACCCCATGCTCACCGAGGTGTGCGAGCGGCTGGTGGACCTGGACGAGGGAGTGCAGGAGTGGCGCTACCGTCACGTGAAGATGGTCCAGCGCACGATCGGCACCCGGATTGGCACCGGCGGCAGCGCGGGCGCCGAGTACCTGGCCACGACGCTCTCCAAGCCCGTCTTCCCCGACCTGTGGGAGATCCGGACGGAGCTGTGACGCGGTCGCGATCCACGCCGACGGCGCTCGAGGAGGCACCGGTCGTGAACGCCGCGTTCTCTCCAGAGGAGCTCCACCGCGCCCCGAACGCGCTCGCCGCGCACTACACGAGCTTCCGCGTCGCGGAGCGGCTGCTGCTCACCGGACACTCGCACCAGGCGTGGCCGGACCGCGGCTTCGAGGGCCACGTGCAGGCCTGGCACGACGCGGCGCGGTACGTGGACGACAAGTGGGAGCATGCCTTCGCGAAGGCGGAGCGCGTCCGGCGCGGATTCGCGCGACTTCTCGACGACCAGGACGGCACGATCGCGCTGTCGACGAGCACCCACGAACTCGTCGTCAAGTTCCTGTCCTGCCTGCCGCTGCGGGAGCGACCGCGGATCGTCACGACCGACGGCGAGTTCCACAGCCTCCGGAGACAGCTCGACCGCCTGGCGGAGGAGGGGCTCGAGGTGGTCAAGGTGCCCAGCGTGCCGGCGGACGACGTGGCGGACCGTCTCATTGCCGAGCTCGACGACCGGACCGCGGCCGTGATGGCGTCGTGCGTCCTGTTCGGGAATGCACACGTCGTGCCCGGGCTCGGAGCGGTCCTGGAGCGCTGCCGGCACGTCGGCGCGGAGCTCCTCGTGGATGCCTATCACGCGCTGAACGTGGTACCGTGGTCGATCAGGCGCGAGCGGCTGCAGGACGCGTTCGTCGTCGGCGGCGGGTACAAGTACTGCCAGCTGGGAGAGGGGAACAGCTTCCTGCGGGTCCCCGGAGATCGTCGCCTGCGGCCGGTGATCACGGGCTGGTTCAGCGAGTTCGAGGTCCTCGCGTCGGTCCGGCGCGGAGGGGAGGTCCCCTACGGTGAGGGACCGGCGCGCTTCGCGGGGGCGACCTACGACGCCACGAGCCACTATCGCGCGGCGTCGGTGTTCGACTTCTTCGAGGAGCATGCGCTCACGCCCGAGCTCCTGCGGCAGGTGAGTCAGCACCAGGTCGGGCTGCTGGCCCGACTCTTCGACGACCTCGATCTCGACCCCCGGCTCGTCACGCGCGACCGGTCGGTGGAGCTCGAGCGCATCGGCGGGTTCCTGGCCCTGCGCACTCCGGCCGCCTCCGACCTGCGCCAGGCGCTGCACGAGCGCGGAGTCTTCACGGATCAGCGTGGGGAGACCCTGCGACTGGGGCCGGCACCGTACCTCTCGGACCCGCAGCTTACCGACGCGATGCTGATCGTGGGCGAGGTGGTCCGCCGGCGCAGCGGAGCCGGCACGGAATAAGCGGTCTGCTGGCGGGG
>JBHENL010000188.1:0-4632 GCA_046262075.1 Gemmatimonadota bacterium | reverse complement strand
GCCTGAAGGGCTCCGGACCCGACGGGCGGATCGTGCGCCGCGACGTGGAGGCCGCGCTGCGCGAGCGGCGGCCCGCGGCGGCCCCTGGTGGCGCCGCCGGAGAGCGCGTCGCGCCCGTGGCTGCGGCCGGGCGACGCGAGCCTGCCGTGCCGGTGGCTCGCGGAGAGGCGGGGTCCGAGGTGCCGCACTCGAAGCTCCGGCGCGCGATCGCCGCGCGGATGTCGGAGTCGAAGCGCACGGCGCCGCACTTCTACACGACGGCCGCCGTCCGCATGGACGAATCGTTCCGGCTGAAGGACGCCCTGGCGCTGCGCGACCCCGAGAGCCGGGTCAGCGTCAGCCACCTGATCGTCAAGGCCGCGGCCCTGGCCCTGGAGCGCTTCCCGCGCGTGGGCGGTGTCTTCGGGGAGGACCGGATCCGGATCCCGGCCGAAGTGCACATCGGCCTGGCGGTGGCGGTGGAGGACGGCCTCGTCGTGCCCGTCCTCCGCGACTGCGATGCCAAGGGGCTGCCGGAGATCGCCCGCGAGGCGCGCGAGCTCGTCGACAAGGTGCGGCGCGGGAAGCTGGCGCAGGACGATCTGCGCGGAGCCACGTTCTCGATCTCCAACATGGGGATGTTCGAGATCGAGCAGTTCGCGGCGATCATCGCCCCGCCGCAGAGCGCGATCCTGGCGGTGGGCGGGACGGCCGACGAGCCGGTCGTCCGCGACGGTCGCGTGGTGCCCGGGAAGGTGATGCGCATCACGCTCTCGGCCGATCACCGCGTGATCGACGGCGTGCTCGCCGCCGCCTTCGTCGTCGAGGTCAAGCGCTTCCTGGAGAACCCGCTGGCGCTCGTGCTCTGACGCGGGGCCGCTCGATCCGCGTCTCGCGAACCTGAGGCCGCCGCGCGGCCTCGCAACCAGGAGGCATCGCACCTTGGCGCAGCAAGCTCCCGAGTACGACCTGGTCGTGATCGGCACCGGGCCCGGCGGCTACATCGCCGCCATCCGCGCCGCGCAGCTCGGGATGAAGGTCGCGACGGTCGAGGACGACCGCCCGGGGGGCGTGTGCCTCAACTGGGGCTGCATCCCCTCCAAGGCGATCCTGAACTCGGCCGAGCTCTACGCGACGGCGAGCCACGGGGCCACGTACGGCCTGGTCTTCGACGGCCTGTCGTTCGACTACGACCGCGTGATCACCCAGAGCCGCAACGCCTCGGACCGGCTCAGCAAGGGCGTGGGCTTCCTATTCAAGAAGAACGGGATCGATCACTATCCGGGCCGCGGTCTGCTGGCCGGAGCGCGGGAGGTCCAGGTCTCCGGGAACGAGGGCGGGGAGACGCGGCTCTCCGCCAAACGGATCCTGCTGGCCACCGGCACGACCGAGGGGGTGCTGCCCGGCGTCGAGGTGGACGGGGAGCGCGTGCTGACGAGCCGCCAGGCGCTGGTGTTCCGCCGGGTCCCCGAGTCCATGGTGATCATCGGCGGCGGGGCCGTGGGCATGGAGTTCGCGTACGTGTACCATTCCTACGGCGCGAAGGTGACGGTCGTCGAGATGATGGAGCACGTGCTGCCCTTCGTCGACGAGGACTGCTCGATCGAGCTCGAGAAGATCTTCCGGAAGCAGAAGATGGAGATCCTCACGAGCTCGACCTTCGAGGGCCACCGCCTGGTCGAAGGCGGCGTGGAGGTCGACCTGGCGACGCCCAAGGGGAAGGAGACCCGCACCGCCGAGGTGCTCTTCCTCGCGGTGGGCCGCCCGCCCGTCACGCAGGGGCTCGGCCTCGAGGAGGTGGGCGTGAAGACGGACGCGCGCGGGTTCGTGCTGGTGGACGGCTCGTTCAAGACCAGCGTGGACTCGGTGTTCGCGATCGGCGACGTGATCGGCGGGCAGCTCCTGGCGCACACGGCTTCGGAGGAGGGGATCTGCGCGGTGGAGATGATGGCCGGCGTGCGCACGCGGCCGGTGGACTACCTGAAGATCCCGCTCTGCGTCTACTGCCAGCCCGAGGTGGCGTCGGTCGGCCTGACCGAGAAGCAGGCGCGCGAGGCCGGCTACGACGTGAAGGTGGGGAAGATGCCCTTCAGCGCGATCGGCAAGGCGGTGGCCGTCTCGCACACGGAGGGCTTCGTGAAGATCGTGGCCGAGGCGGAGTACGGCGAGATCGTGGGCTGCCACATCATCGGCAAGGGCGCCACCGAGCTGATCGCGGAGCTCGCGCTCGCGCGCACGCTCGAGGCGACGACGAGCGAGGTGGGGGCGACGGTGCATGCGCACCCGACACTGGCCGAGGCGGTCATGGAGGCGGCACATGCGGCGGAGGGGCATGCGTTGAACGTCTAGGTCCTTGCCTGGCGGTGGGTCCTCGCAGGGCGCCGCCGCCGGCTCGCCCCGCGGAGCGAGCAAGCGTTTTTATCGCTCCGCGGGGCGACCGGACGGCGTCGCCTCGGGCTGCCGGGCACGGCTCGATGGCCGGTTCAGATCGAACTACAACCCCTTGCAGGGATGAGAATGGTGAAGAGCGGATCGAAGCGGCCGGGCGCCAAGGGGCGCTCCGGCGAGGACGGCGCGAAGGCGGCGGGAGCGCCGGTGGCGATGGACGAGCCGGGGATCCCCGAAGCGGAGCTCGAGGTCCAGATCCCCGAGGCCGAATCGGCCGCCGTGGACACGGCGCAGGCGGCGCGCGAGGCGGGCGACGGCTCCGGCGCGGAGAGCGGCGAGGACGCCGGATGGACGACGGTCTACAGCGGGCGCACGGCCACGGTCGCGCGGGAGGACGACCCCGAGGCGCAGGCGCCCGAGGCCCCCTCGCCCCGCGAGGCGCTGGACCCGGCGTGGCCCGAGGAGGTGAAGCTCTACTACTGGATGCGGCTCTCCCGCGCCTTCGAGGACCGCTGCGGCAAGCTCTACCGCCAGGGCGAGATCAAGGGCGGTCTCTACTCGGGCGTGGGGCAGGAGGCCACGACGGTCGGCGTGGGCGCCCCGCTCGAGGACGGCGACTTCGTGTCGCCGCTGCACCGGGACATGGGGCTGTTCCTCATGCGCGGCGCCGACCCGCGGCGGCTGATGGCGCAGATCATGGGGCGGGCGACGGGCTACTCGCGGGGCCACGACTCCTGGACGCACGCCGGTGACCTGGCCCGGGGAATCTTCGGGTCGGTGAGCCATCTCGGCGCCACCCTGCCGGTGATCGCCGGCGCGGCGCTGGCGTTCCGGCAGCGCGGCGAGGACCGGGTCGCGGTGGGAACCTTCGGGGAAGGGACGAGCAGCCGGGGAGACTTCCACGAGGCGGCGAACTTCGTGGGGATCCACAAGCTGGCCTGCATCTTCGTCTGCGTGAACAACCAGTACGCCTACTCCACGCCGCCGCATCTGTCGTTTCCCACCGACCACGTCGCGGACCGAGCCACCGCCTATGGCATGTTCGGTGAGGTGGTGGACGGGAACGACCTGGGGGACGTCCTCAAGGCCATGCGCCGCGCGGTACGCCGCGCGCGCGGCGGTGAAGGGCCGAGCCTCCTCGAGTGCGTGACCTTCCGTCTGCGCGGCCACTCCGAGCACGACCAGGCCGACTACGTCGACAAGGACGAGCTGCTGCGCTGGAAGGCGAAGGGCCCGGTCGAGCGCTGGGAGCGCTACCTGCAGCTCAAGGGACACGAGCTCGACACGGTCCGGGCCCAGGTGGATCCGCCGATCGAGGCGATCATGAAGGACGCCGTGGCGTTCGCGAAGCGCAGCCCGTTCGCGGATCCGGCGGCGGCGCTGGAGGACCTGTACCTCGACCCCGTGGGCGAGGCGGACCCGGCATCGGAGTGGATGCGCGGGCATCGTGGCGAGTAGGTTCCTCGGCGCGTGCCGTGCTCCTCCGCCAGCCGCGCCACGGGGAGCCCCCCGTCCGGCCGAGCAAGCCTTTTATCGTCCGGCCGGAGGGCTCCCCGCGTCACGGCCCGACTTCCGGATCCTCGAGCGGGCTTTGAGGCTGCGCAGCCAGCCGAGGGGGACGCCGGGGAGGCTGAGCGGCGAGACGGGATAGCCGAGGGCGGCGAGGGTCGGGCGCGTGGCGATCTCGACGGCGAGGCGGTCGCGGAGCGGCATCGCCTCGCGCCACCTGCCGGCGTTCCGGGCCTGCACCGGTCCCGTGAGCTTGCGATGGTGCGTCTCGGCCATGCGCCGTGGGATGTGGCGCTCGGCCTCGCGATGGAACTGGAGCATGCCGGCCTCGAAGCTCTCGCCGAGGAAGTCGCAGGCGCGGCGCAGCTGGCCTTCGGTGTCGCGCACGAGCTCCTCGTAGCGTAGCTCGAGGTAGGCACCGGGGGCGAGCTGGCGGCTGTCGCGGCGCGCGGTGGCCACGTACCAGCGCCAGGTGTTGCCGATGTGCCAGAGCGAGTGGCCGCGGTGCTCCTCGAGCCGGCGCCACGAGAGCGCCACGTCGCGCGCGTCGCGCAGGACGTGCAGGAACTGGGCGTCGGGGAAGAGGCGCAGCACGGCGGGCATGTGCAGCGCGTAGGCGGGCGTCTGATCGCCCCAGCGCCGACCAGCGGGACCAGGCCTGCCTTCGCCGCCGGCTCGCCAAGCGATCCGGCCGCGTATCCGGCCGCGAGCTGGGACCGCTATGACCGGATCGTCAATACCGCTCGCCGCCACGGG
>JBHENL010000187.1:0-3754 GCA_046262075.1 Gemmatimonadota bacterium | reverse complement strand
ATCTGGTAGAGGTTGAGCGGGAGCTGCCGGTACGAACGCACCTCTCCGCGCACGAGATCGGTGATCACCTCCTCGTGCGTAGGCCCAAGCGCGAAGGCGCGCTCGTGGCGGTCCTTCAGCCGCATGAGCTCCGGGCCGTAGACGTCCCAGCGACGCGTCTCCTGCCAGAGCTCGGCCGGGTGCAGGACGGGCAGCAGCAGCTCCTCGGCCCCGATTCGCGAGAGCTCCTCGCGGACGATCCGTTCCACCTTCAGAATGACCCGCCAGCCCAGCGGCAGGTGATCGTATATTCCACTCGAGAGGCGGCGCAGCATCCCCGCTCGCAGCATCAGTTTGTGACTCGCTACCTCGGCATCTGCAGGAGTCTCGCGGAGCGTGGGGATGAACGTCCTCGACCAGCGCATTGGATCCTCGGATCAGATCATGATGAAAGCGGCGACCGGAGAAGTACGGCGGAGCCTCGAGCCGTTGCCGGCGGTCAGTCCTCGCTCAGCGCACGGATGACGAGCCGCTGCAGCAGGGAGAGCTCGGCCGCGGGCACCGAGCGCAGATCGAGAACGAGCCGGTCTCCCACCGCGCGCCCGATGACCGCCGTCGCGCCGCTGCGCAGCCGGTGCTCCAGCTCGTCCACCGACCCCCCGCGCAGGCTGAGCGCCACTCCCCATCCGGCCAGTTTCGCACCCGGAAGAGTTCCACCTCCGACGCGCGCTTCCGTGGCGACGACCTCGACCTCGAGCCCCTTCACGGCGGCGAGGCCGGTGCGCAGGTCCTCGGCGGCCGTCCGCAGCTCCTCCGCGGGCCGCGCGAGCATCGCAATGAGCGGCAGCCGAGCCAGGCGCTCGGGATCCCGGTACACCCGGAGCGTGGCCTCGAGCGCCCCCAGCGTCAGCTTGTCGACCCGGAGGGCCCGCGTGAGCGGGTTCGTCCGTGCGCGGCGGATCCACTCTCGCTCCCCGAGCAGGATCCCCGCCTGGGGGCCGCCGAGGAGCTTGTCGCCGCTGAAGGCGACGAGGGCGGCGCCGGTCTGCACCGCGTCCTGCACGCGCGGCTCGGGCGGGAGCCCGTACGCCGTCAGGTCCACCATGCATCCGGAGCCGAGGTCGTACACCAGCGGGACCGGATCGGTCGCCCCCGTCGAGCCCGTCTCCTCGCGCAGCAGACGCGCCAGCTCCGCGGCCTCGACCTCGGCTACGAAGCCGGTCTGCACGAAGTTCGAGCGGTGCACCTTCAGCACCGCACCCACCTCGTCGCCGAGCTCGCGCAGCGGGCCGAGGTAATCCGCGGCGTGCGTCTTGTTCGTCGAGCCCACCTCGACGAGCCTCGCACCGCTGCGTGTCAGGATCTCGTGAATCCGGAAGCCGCCGCCGATCTCGATCAGCTCGCCACGCGAGACGAGCACGGCGCGCCCGGCGGCGACGGTGTTGACGGCCAGCAGCAGCGCCGCCGCGGCGTTGTTTACGACGAGCGCGCCCCCGGCGCCGGTGAGCTCCCGCAGCAGCGCCTCGCCGTGGACGTGGCGCGAGCCACGCCCGCCGGTTCCCAGGTCGTACTCGAGCGTGACGTAGCCTCGCGCGGCCCGTGCGGCCGCGCGCGCGGCCGCCGGTGCGAGCGGCGCGCCTCGCGTGCGCGTCCCGTCGCGAGGTCCTCGGCCAGCTCCAGCAGCTCGGCTCTCGCACGCGGCGGCTCACCCGCCTGCAACAACTCGCGGAGGTCCTCCAGCGCCCCCTGCGCCGCCTGCCGTGCCAGCGTGCGGCCGTGCAGCTCCGCGATGCGGACCATTCGCGGCCGCTGCAGGAGCGCGTTCACGCTGGGTAGCTCGCGCAGCGACGCGGCGCCCGCGGCAGCGGCACGCTCCAGCTCTGCCTCGCGCCCGATTCCCTCGCGGCCGCGGCCGGTGGCGCCTCCGTTCTCCTGGCTCACCGGGCGGTCTCCGGCTGTGGCGCCGGCGGACCCGCCTTGGTCTCCGGCTGCGGCAGCGGGACTCCCTCGCCGGGCTCCGGTTCGGTGGGAACCGCCGCATCGGGCGGCGGCGGGGGTGCGGGGGCCGGCAGGTCGGGCGGGATCACTCCCTCGTCACCGATCTCACCGGGCACCGCACCCGGCCCGAGGTCCGGCTGCTGCTCCTCGGCCGGCGGAGCGCCCTCTTCCGGCGGCGTCCCCGGGACCGCCCCCGGCTCCTCCGCAGGTGCGGGCGGCACCGTCAGCGAGCTGTCCGGCACCTGACGTGTACGGAACAGGAGCCACACGGCGTCTTCGGGCGTCACCAGCTGCGCCCTGTTCCGCAGGCCGCGCGCGCGGAACGCGTAGGCGGTGCTGTCGGCGAGCGGCGCCTCGAGCTCCACCAGCAGTCTCCTGACGTCGCTGGAGTCCACGCGTGCCGCCGCGACCGGCACGCGCTCCCCGCGTACGGCGGACTGGGGGACCGAGTCCAGCGCCGTCCCGCGGGGCGCCACGTCGGGCGCCAGCGCGAGCAGGTCCACGGAGGCCGGATCGGGCGCGGCCGCGGCATCGAGCGAGTCGGTGAAGGTCACCGTGAGAGCCGCGCGCGCGATCGGCTCGGCGCGTACGGGCCGGGCCGCGCTCGTGTCCGTCACCACGAGCTCGAAGGCGAGGTCGACGCCGCTGCCGGGGCGCGGGAGCTCGAAGCTCGTCGTGTCGCCGGCCTCGAGCGTGAACTGAAACCCCTCCGTCGCGTTGGTCTCGTTCCAGGCCGTGACCGCGTACGTCCCCAGTGCCACGGAGGGCAGCTCGAAGGCGCCGGCCGAGTCGGTGAGCGCCGTGTACCCGAGCTCGCGCTCCGCGTTCACCGCGCGCACGGTCGCTCCGGCGACGGGACGCCCGCCCTGCGTGGCCACTCCCTTCACGAGCGTCAGCGTCAGCGGCCCCCCGGTCGAGAACAGGACGCGGACCGGCTCCTGCGTGCGGTTGCTGCGACGGTCCTGCAGGCCCGGCAGGATCGTGAGCGAGTACGTCGTCTGGGGCTCGAGCGGCACCTGCGGCTGGATCTCGATCTTCCTCCCACCCACGTTCGTCACCACCTCCGGCCGGTCCGGGTTGAAGAGCACCAGCCGCTGCG
Organism: Gemmatimonadota bacterium; assembly: GCA_046262075.1. Lineage (GTDB taxonomy): Bacteria > Gemmatimonadota > Gemmatimonadetes > JACCXV01 > JACCXV01 > JBHENL01. The sequence continues at coordinate 678 of JBHENL010000187.1, read as the reverse complement.
TCTGGGCCTGGGTCCCCACCGCCAGCGGCTCGTCATAGACGATCTCGATCTCGGCGTCCGCGGGCACGTCGATGGCCCGGTCCTCGGGCAGCGTCACCACCACCGCCGGCGGCGTGCGGTCCTCCGGGCCGCCCTCCGGGAAACCGGTTCGGGCGCAGCCCGGCGCGGCGAGCAGCACGCACAGCCATTCGGCTACGGCGCGGGCGCCGCGCGTCACCGGATGGCTTCCAGGTTCCGCTCGAGACGCTCCAGGATGGTGCGGAACTCGGACTGCTTCTCTTCCTCGCGAATCACGACCTCGCGCGGCGCGCGCTCGCGGAACTCCAGGCTGGCCAGCCGCCGGCTGGCGCCCTCGAGCAGCTTCTCGATCCGCTCGTGCTCGCGCCGGAGCTTCTCGCGCTCGCCGTACAGGTCGATGACGCCCTCGAGCGGGAGGAAGACCTCCACGTCCCCCAGCACGGCGGAGGCCGATCCCTCGGGCTTCGCGGCGGAAGCGTGCACGTCGAGCCGCCCCGCGTTCGTGAGCCGCAGCACCTGCTCGCGATAGGCCTCGAGCCGCTCGCGCACCTCCGCATCCGGCGCCACGACGATGACCGAGGGCCGCTTGGCGGCCGGCACCTTCAGCTGCTGTCGCAGCTCGCGCACGCTCCCGATCAGCGCCTGCAGCGACGCCATGGC
>JBHENL010000186.1:0-4859 GCA_046262075.1 Gemmatimonadota bacterium | reverse complement strand
GTTCGAGATCGAGTCCGCCACCTCCCCGGCGGGCATCCTGGCCTCGCTCGAAGCCCGGGACTTCGACGTCGTCCTCATGGACCTGAACTACGCGCGCGACACCACCTCCGGCCGCGAAGGCCTGGACCTCCTGCTCCAGATCCAGGCGCTCGACTCCACGCTTCCCGTCGTGGTGATGACGGCGTGGGGCAGCGTGGAGGGGGCGGTCGAGGCCATGCGCCGCGGGGCGCGCGACTTCGTCGAGAAGCCGTGGGACAACGCGCGACTCATCGCGACGCTGCGCGGGCAGGTCGAGCTCGGCCGCGCCCTGCGCCGAACCCAGCGGCTCGAGACCGAGAACCAGCTGCTGCGCAAGGAGCGCCGCTCGCAGATGATCGCGGGCTCGCGCTCGATGGAGCCCGTGCTCGAGATGATCGAGCGCGTGGGCCCCTCCGAGGCGAGCGTGCTCATCACGGGGGAGCACGGCACGGGCAAGGAGCTCCTGGCGCAGGAGCTCCACGCCGCCTCCGCGCGAGCCGCCAAGCCGCTCGTGATCGTGAACGTCGGCGGGCTCTCCGACGGTGTCTTCGAGAGCGAGCTCTTCGGGCACGTGAAGGGCGCCTTCACCGACGCCAAGGCCGACCGGGTGGGGCGCTTCGAGCTCGCCGACGGGGGGACGCTGCTCCTCGACGAGATCGGCAACGTGCCGATGCTCCAGCAGTCGAAGCTCCTGCGCGTGCTGCAGACCGGCGAGCTCGAGCGGGTGGGCTCCTCGCGCACGCGGCGATTCGACGTGCGCACGCTCTCGGCCACGAACGCGGACCTTCACGCGGAGGTGGCGGCGGGCCACTTTCGCGAGGACCTGCTCTTCCGCCTGAACACCATCGTCATCCACCTGCCACCGCTCCGCGACCGGCGCGAGGACGTCCCGCATCTCGCCACGCACTTCCTGGCCGGACACGCGCGCCGCTACCGCAAGGACGTGAACGGCTTCGAGGCGGCCGCGCTGCAGGCGCTCCTGGAGCACCCGTGGCCCGGGAACGTCCGCGAGCTGGACCACGTCGTCGAACGCGCGGTGCTGATGGTACAGGGGAACGCCCTGCGCGTGGGCGACCTGGGCCTGCGCGCGGGCCTCGACAGGAGCCCGAGGCTCGAGGACATGCGCCTGGAGGAGGCGGAGTCGGTGCTGATCAGGAAGGCGCTCGCACGCCACGAGGGGAACGTCAGCCATGCGGCGAAGGCGCTGGGCCTCTCGCGCAGCGCGCTCTACCGCCGCCTCCAGCAACTCGGTCTCTGAGCGGCGCCGCCGGAGGTCCGGTGAAGCGCCCGCAGCTGAACCACGAGCGTCGCGTGCTCCTGCTGGCGCTGGCGGGCGGGCTTCCCGCCGTGCTGACCGCGCTCGGCTTTCTCTGGCTGGGCGAGCACGAGCCAAAGCTGCGCTGGACGCTCACGCTGATCCTGGTCGGCGTCTGGTGGAGCGTGGCGCTCGCCCTCCGCACGCGCGTCTCCTACCCCCTGCAGACGGTCTCGAACCTGCTCGCGGCGCTCCGCGAGGGAGACTTCTCGATCCGCGCCCGCGGCGCTCGCAGCGGCGACGCGTTGGGCGAGGTCCTCTCCGAGGTGAACATCCTGGGCCAGACGCTGCGCGAGCAGCGACTCGGCGCCCTCGAGGCGACCGCACTCCTGTGGCGCGTCATGGCCGAGATCGACGTGGCCGTCTTCGCCTTCGACGAGCGGGGGCGGCTCCGGCTCGTCAACCGCGGCGGTGAGCGCCTGCTCGGCCAGCCGGCGGAGCGGATCGTCGGGCGCGACGCCGCCACGCTGGGCCTGGAGGAGTGCCTCGCCGGCGAGGTCCCGCGCATGCTCGAGAAGAGCTTCCCCGGCGCCGGAGGCGGGCGCTGGGAGGTCCGCCGCCGCAGCTTCCGCCAGGGCGGCCTGCCGCACGAGCTGCTCGTCCTCTCCGACCTGAGCCGGGTGCTCCGGGAGGAGGAGCGGCAGACGTGGCAGCGGCTGGTGCGCGTGCTGAGCCACGAGATCAACAACTCGCTGGCGCCGATCCAGTCGCTGGCGGGGAGCCTGGCCGCGCTCCTCGCGCGGGATGACCATCCGGCGGACGTGGGCGAGGACCTGCAGCAGGGGCTCTCGATCATCTCCGAGCGCTCGCAAGCGCTGGGCCGGTTCATGGCTTCCTATGCGCGCCTGGCGCGCCTTCCACCCCCACGCCTGCAGCCGCTCGCGGTCGGAGACCTGGTGCGGCGCGTGGCGCGCCTCGAGAGCCGGCTCGAGGTGATGGTCGACCCCGGGCCGGACCTCACGATCGAGGCCGATGGCGACCAGCTGGAGCAGCTGCTGATCAACGTCCTCGCGAACGCCGTGGACGCCTCGCTCGAGACGGGCGGGGGCGTGTCCGTTGCCTGGCGCCGCGTGGGCTCCTCCGTGGAGGTCCTCATGCGCGACGACGGGCACGGGATCTCGGATGTCGAGAACCTCTTCGTTCCGTTCTTCACCACCAAGCCCAAGGGCTCGGGCATCGGGCTCGTGCTGAGCCGGCAGATCGCCGAGGCCCACGGCGGCACGCTGGTGTTGCGGAACCGCTCCGCCAGCCACGGCTGCGAGGCCCGGCTGAAGCTGCCGATGCACGCCGCCGAGAGCCCCAGGCCGGCGTCCGCTTGATTCGTCGCCGCGGCGGGCATCACGTCTCGGCCGCGCGCTTCACCACCGCCAGCATCCGCCTCCGCAGGAATCCGCTGAAGGGGCGCACCACCGCCCAGTAGAGACGGAACCGCCGCCGTGCCCCCTCGCCGTAGCACGCGACGCGCGTCTCGGTCGAGAGGCGACTCAGATCCGGGCCCAGCGGCTCCACGGTGAAGCCCCAGACGGCCTTGGCCGAGCCGGCCTCCCCGAATGCCGCGAAGGTCCGCAGGTCGAGCCGTTGGATGCATCCCGACGGCGTCCAGAAGCGACCCGCGACGCCGAGCGCCAGCTCGCGCGGCGGCCGCTCGTCCAGCAGCACGAAGCCCGCCCGCTCGAACGCGTCCAGCGAGAACGAGCGCGACGCGTGAAAGCCGCGAGCGGCGAGGAGGAGCCGGGCGGCCGGTGAGCCCGCCAGATCGGCGGTGCGCAGCGCGGAGAAGACCCGCTCGGGCGCCGCGCGCACCGTACACGCGTGGCGCTCCAAGGCGTCGAACGCGGGAAGGTGTGCATCGAGGAACGAGGGCTCGCTCGTCACCGCGCCGGCTGCGATGCCAGCCGCTGCACCAGCCGGCGCCAGAACTCCAGCGCCTGGTAGAACCGCCGCGGGTCGATCCGCTCGTCGCGGCCGTGAGCGCGCACGTCGTCGAGGCTCTCGAAGATCGCCGAGACTCCGTAGACGGGAATTCCGGCGTTTCGCACGTACAGCCCGTCGGTGGCACCCGTGGACATCGAAGGCACGACCGGGACGCCGGGCCACATCTCGGCGACGATCGCCTCGATCGGGTCCAGCACCTCAGGCGTGAGCGGCGATGGAGGGCTCGGGGTGGGAACGTTGACGCGCTCGATCGTGATCCGGTCGTCCTCCAGCACCTCGCGGAGCGTGGCCTCGACCTGCTCGGCCGATCCGCCGGGAAGGATGCGGCAGTTGACCGTGGCTCGCGCCGACTGGGGCAGCGCGTTGTCGGCGTGGCCCGCCTCGAGGCGGGTGGCGACGCAGGTCGTGCGCAGGAGTGAGTTGTACAGCGGCAGCGCCTCGGCCAGGCGCTCCGCGGCGGAGCTGTCGGGCGGCTCGGCGGCGACGGCTCGCATGGCCTCGGCGAGCGGGCCACAGTCGACCCCCGCCATGCGCGCGAAGAAGGCCCGGGTGACCTCGGTAGGGCGAATCGGGAACCGATGTGCCGCCAGGCGGACCAGCCCCCGTGCGAGAGTCACGATTGCGTTGTCCGGTGTGGGGATGGAGCTGTGGCCGCCGGCGTGGGTGATCTCGAGCCGCACGGTGAAGTAGATCTTCTCGCTCGCCTGGACGTCGAAGATCGTCTCCCGCCCCTCCTCGAGGACGCCGCCCCCGGCGTCGGTGTTGAGCGCGAGCGCCGCCTCCTTCAGCCAGGGGTGATTCGCCAGGAGCCACTTGATCCCGTCGCTCGTCGTCTCCTCGTCGCCCGTCAGCACCATCACGAGGTCGCGCACGGGAGTCCATCCCTCCGTCCGCCAGCGGATGAAGTTCGCCAGCAGGATCGCGGCCCCCGCCTTGTTGTCGGTGGTGCCGCGTCCGTACCACCACCCCTCCTCGAGCGTCAGGGCGAACGGCTCGTACGACCAGTCGGAGCGCTCGGCGGGAACGACGTCGAGATGGGCCATGAGCAGGATCGGCGGGCCGCCGCCCGTGCCGCGATAGCGGGCGACGAGGTTCCACGCCTGCCCCGGCGGGCCCGTCACCTCGACGTCCTCGGCCGTGAAGCCCGCGGTCAGCAGTCGCTCGGCCGCCGTCTGGGCGGCTCGCACGGCCTCCGGCGTCGCGGAGACCGATGGTGTCTCGATCAGTTCCTCGAGGATCTCCGCCGCCAGGGCGCTGTCTCCGGCTGCCAGCCGGGACTGGGCGGTGGCTGGCGTGGCGAGTGCCAGGAGGAGGAGCACCGCGAAGCCGAGGGGAGGGCGTGAGTACCGGGGCATGCGGAGGACTCCTGGCGAAAGGCGGCCGACGTTCGGAAGCCGGAGGAGGCGGTGAGGCTCTAGGGCGACGATCCGGGAGGTCTCTCCTCCGGCGTGTCGTAGCGCACCAGGATCGCCTCTCGGCCGAGCGCGGGGAAGACGACCCGCGCGGCGAGGCCGTAGGGGTCGAAGACCCAGCGGATGGAGCGGAACAGCGGCGGCGTCTCGGCGGGCGACGCGTAGCGGCGCGTCGAGAA
>JBHENL010000185.1:0-23388 GCA_046262075.1 Gemmatimonadota bacterium | reverse complement strand
GCACTTCTGGGCGCTGACCGCACGGGTGTAGGGCCGGCGGTCCTGGCCCGTGAACACGTCCTTGAACTGGACCATCCCCGCGTTCGTGAAGAACAGTGTCGGGTCGTCCCGGGGGACGAGCGGAGAGGAGTCCACGACGGCGTGGCCGTGGCGGGCAAAGAACTCCAGGAAGCGGGTGCGGATCTCGTTGCCGGTCATGGATCCGATCGTTGCGGTGCGCAGACGGGCGGCGGGCAGCGCCATTGAGCGCCAGGCGAGCCTCCAATATATCTCGCCGGCCCAATCCCCACCCGATGCGCAAGCTCCTCACCCCCTCCTCGCGGTAGCCGTGGTCCACGTCGTCCTGCTGGTCGTTCAGGTCCTCCTCGCCTCGCTCGCGATCTCGGCCAAGCTGGCGCTCGAGGAGCTTCCCCCCGCCGGTCTCGTCCTGCTGCGGGTCGTCGGGGCGGCGCTCACTCTCGGGCTGCTGCTGCGCCGAAGGCTGCTGGTCCTGCAGAGCGCGCGCGACGGCTGGCGCCTCGCCCTCTACAGCCTGCTGGGCGTGGTGCTGAACCAGCTCCTGTACATGCAGGGGCTCTCGTACACCACGGCGATCAACGCGAACCTGCTCATCACCACCGTGCCCGTGTTCACCCTGGCGATCGCGCTCCTGCTCCGCCGCGAGCGCGCCACGCGAGCGGGGATCGCCGGTCTGACGCTCTCGCTGGTGGGGGCGCTGGTCCTGATCGGGCCTGGCGGGGTGGACCTGGGTCCGCGCTATGCGCTGGGCAACGCGATGATCCTGCTCAATGCGCTCTCCTACGCGGCGTACCTCGTGCTCTCGAAGGACATGCTGCGGCGCTACCCGCCGCTCACGGTGACCGCGTGGGTGTTCCTCTTCGGCGTGGTGGGTGTGCTCCCGGTGGGGCTGCCGGCGCTCCTCGGCGTGGACCTGATCGCGCTCTCGACGCGCACGTGGCTGCTGGTCGTCTTCATCGTGCTGGTGCCCACCGCCGCGGCGTACGGGCTGAGCCTGTGGGCGCTCCAGCGCGCCGACTCGAGCGTCGTTGCGATGTACGTCTACGTGCAGCCGCTCGTCACCGCACTCATCGCGCCCGGGGTCCTGGGGGAGCGGATCGGGTGGGAGGCGGTGGTCGCCGCCGTGGCGATCTTCGGCGGGGTGGCACTGGTGACGCTCTCCCGGCGGGAGCGGTCTCCACGCGAAGCGCTGCGGGAGACGCGGGTGTAGCGGATCTCAGGTGGCGGGCGCCTCCGGCTCGTGCACGGCCGCCGGGGTGCGCAGGACTTCACGGAGCACCTCCGCGACGATCCTCCCGTCGAACCCCCGGCGCGCCAGGTAGCCAGCGAGCCGCCGCCGTGCGACGGCGGGCTCCAGCCCCACCAGGGCCTTCAGGCGCTTCCGCGCAAGACTCTCGGCCGCGTGGCGATCGCTGGAACCCGTCTCCTCGTACACGTCCTGCACGGCGTCTTCGGCGAGTTGCGCTTCGACTCCCTTCGCGCGCAGGCCGCGCAGGATCCGGCGCTTCCCCTGCGGGTTGACCGCCAGCTTGTCGCGCACGAACAGCCGCGCATAGCGCTCGTCGGAGACGAGCCCCGCGCCCTGGAGCCGCCCGAGCACGGACTCGATCCCCTCGCGGGGGAAGCCGCGGCGGCGGAGCTTGCGGGCGAGCTCCCGGCGGGAGTGCTCGCGACGCCCTAGCAGGTCGAGGGCAGACGCGTGGATCGCCTCAGAAACGTTTAGCTCAGGTGCGCTCGCCATGAGGAATTCAGAACCGTAACACCCGTGCTCTCTGTCTTTAAAAATGAAGTTTTACCAATCGCATTACCCGCGCTCCAACTGCTTTACCATTCTTTGGATAGCTCTACACGCCTGGCTCGGCTCTTCGTGCTCCCAGATGCGCATGACTGTCCAACCCTCCCTCTGGAGCCTCGCGCTCACCCTTCCATCTCGCACCACATTTCTCCGAAGCTTGGGCAGCCAGTATTGCGCGTTGGACTTTGGCAAGGCCCTGTGTTGGGTACAGCAATGAAAAGCCCACCCTATCGACGCGTCACCGCCGCACGCGAGCCCTCGCCCCTCAACGCCGGCCGGGGACCTTCGCCGCGGACCGGCGCACCCTCTCCACGGGCGGGGGCGCCCTCGCCCCGGCCCGCCGCGGGCGTGGACCCGTTGCCGCTCTCGGCCGTTCCGGCTTCGGCCGCCGGCTCCTTCAGGATCCCGAGCGCGCGCTTCACGTCGCGCTCCACGGAGGCGGCGATGTCGGGGTTTTCCTTGAGGAAGGCGCGGGAGTTCTCACGCCCCTGCCCCAGCCGCTCCTCGCCGTAGGAGAACCAGGCGCCGGACTTCTCGATCACGCGATGGTCAACGCCGAGATCGAGCAGCAGTCCCTCCTGCGAGACTCCCTCTCCGTAGAGGATGTCGAACTCGGCCTGCTTGAACGGCGGCGCCACCTTGTTCTTCACGACCTTCACGCGCACGCGATTCCCGATCGACTCGTCGCCCTCCTTGATGGCGCCGATCCGGCGGATGTCGAGCCGGAGCGACGAGTAGAACTTGAGCGCGCGGCCGCCGGGGGTGGTCTCGTTGGGGCCGAACATCACGCCGATCTTCTCGCGGATCTGGTTGATGAAGATGACCGACGTGTTCGAGCGCGCGATCGCGGCGGTGAGCTTGCGCAGCGCCTGGGACATGAGGCGCGCCTGGAGCCCGACGTGCGAGTCGCCCATCTCGCCCTCGATCTCGGCCTTGGGCACGAGTGCCGCCACCGAGTCCACGACGACCACGTCCACGGCGTTCGAGCGCACGAGCACCTCGGCGATCTCGAGCGCCTGCTCGCCGGTGTCGGGCTGGGAGACGAGCAGGTTGTCGATCTGCACGCCGAGCTTGCGCGCGTAGTCCGCGTCGAGTGCGTGCTCGGCGTCGATGAACGCCGCGATGCCGCCGTTGCGCTGTGCGTTCGCCACCACCTGCAGCGCGATCGTGGTCTTGCCCGAGGACTCGGGGCCGAAGACCTCGGTGACGCGCCCGCGCGGGATGCCGCCGACGCCGATCGCCGCGTCGAGGTTCAGGGCACCCGTCGAGATCGCCTCGACGCGGATCCGCTGATCGGCACCCAGGCGCATGATGGCGCCCTTGCCGTGCTGCCGCTCGATCTGCCCGATCGCCAGCTCCAGGGACTTGTTCTTCTCGTCGCGTTCCTTGCGGTTGTCTTCCATCGTCCTCTCCTGGTAGGCGGGCGCTGAACGTCAGAGGGCGGCGAGCGGGCGGCGCTCGCCTGGAATCGGATCGGGCACACCGGCGGGGCCGGCCGAAGCGTTGCGGCGCCCGGGGGAACCCCGAGGCGACGCGCGGCCGCGCGCGCCGCCGCTCACGCGGGCTCGCTCGTCGCTGGCTCGCGCAACTCGCTGCCCAGGAGCGGCAGCTCGAGCTGACCGGCTCGCAGCCGCTCGAGCAACTCGCGGACCGCGTAGCGAACGACCCATGCATGGGAGCGGTCGGCCCGCCGCGCGAGCTCCTGCAGCCCGGAGAACTCGTTGTCGCCGAAGGACACGGTCATGCGGTGCATGGCGGTGAGCTTATCACCGGAGCTGCCATAGGTCAATGATTCTTTCGGGAATTTATCGGGGATGATGGCTCGAGCGGAAGGGAGGCGAAGTCGCGAATCCGGAGCAGAGACGGCCTCGCGCCGACGTCTCCCTGCGCTCAATCGCGACTCGAGGGATCGGCTTGCGCCAGGAGGCCCTCGAGGTCGAGCCGCCGGTTGTACATGAGGGGCGCTCCCTCCGCGGTGCGGGGCCACTGGTCCCGGGCCCGGTCGTGATAGAGCTCCAGGCCGTTCCCGTCCGGATCGGCCAGGTAAACCGCCTCGCTGACCCCGTGATCGGTGGCACCCTGGAGGCGCACGCCCGCGTCCAGGACGTGCCGCACGGCCACCGCGAGGTCCCGCCGCGTGGGGTAGCGGAGCGCCACGTGATAGAGCCCGGTGTGGCCCGGCGGCGGTGACGAGCCGTGGCGGCTCTCCCACGTGTTCAGCCCAATGTGGTGGTGATAGCCGCCGGCCGACACGAACGCCGCCTCGTCGCTCAGCCGAGCGACGAGATCGAAGCCGAGCACGCCGACGTAGAAGGAGAGCGCGCGGTCCAGGTCCGCCACCTTCAGGTGGATGTGGCCGACGTCCAGGCCCGCCGGGGCGGAGTACGGCCGGCCGCTGGCGGTCACGAGCCCTGCGCCACGTGCTCTGCTCCCGCGACAGGCGGCGCAGCGGCGCCGTCGCCGCCGACCGCCTCCCGCTTCCCGTCATCCTCGGCGCCGTCCCTCGACCGCGCAGGCGCCGCCGTGCTCCCCGCCATCGGAACGCCCTGTCGCCCGGGGCCGCTCTCCGCCAGCGTCGGGCCGCGCTCCACGGGCGGCAGGCGGTGCGCCGCCGGCCCGGCCTCCACCGTCGTCCCACCCAAGCGCGCCCCGCGCGGCCAGGCGCCGAAGGCTGCGTCGCAGGTGATGAGCCGCGCGCCGCGCTGGTAGGTGAAGTAGGCCCACGCCCACTGGATCAGCACGATCAGCCGGTTGCGAAAGCCGATCAGGAAGACGATGTGGATGCCGAGCCAGGCCAGCCACGCGGGCAGCCCCCACAGTCGCAGCCCCCGCAGGTCCGCGACCGCCGCGGCGCGGCCGATCGTGGCCAGGCTCCCGCGGTCGGAGTAGCGGAAGGGCCGTGCGGGGCGGCCGGCCAGGCGCCGCTCCACGTTTCCCGCGGCTCGGCGGGCCTGCTGCATCGCCACGGGCGCCACTCCGGGGAGCGCCTCGCCGCGCTCGTCGGTGAACAGGGCCATGTCGCCGATCACGAAGGCCTCGGGATGACCCGGCAGCGACAGGTCGGGCTGGACGAGGACGCGGCCGAACCGGTCGAGCGGCACGCCGAGGGTGCGCGCCAGCCGCGAGGCGACGTTGCCGGCGGCCCAGAGGACGCAGCGCGACTCGATGCGCTCGCTCGCGACGCACACCCCCCGCTCGTCCACGTCCGTCACCACCGCGTTCGTGCGAACCTCGACTCCGAGATCGGCGAGCGACGCCTCGGCCTTGCGAATCAGCTTCTCCGGATAGGTCGAGAGGATCCGGGGGCCGCCTTCGAGGAGCAGGACCCGCGCCTCGCCGGGGTCGAAGGTGCGGTAGTCGCGGGCGATCGTCTTCCTCGCGAACTCGCTCATCGTGCCCGCCAGCTCGACACCGGTGGGCCCGCCCCCGACGATCACGAAGGTGAGCAGCGGCCGGCGTCTGTCGGGAGCGGGCTCCCGCTCCGCCAGCTCGAAGGCGAGCAGGAAGCGCTGCCGGATCTCGCGCGCGTCGTCGAGGCTCTTGAGGCCGGGTGCCAGCGGCTCCCACTCGGCGCGCCCGAAGTACGCGTGGCGCGTGCCGGTGGCGAGGATCAGGAAGTCGTAGCCCAGCTCGCCATCCTTCAGCACCACGCGCCGGGAGGCGAGGTCCACCGCCGTCGCCTCGGCCAGCAGCACCCGGACGTTCCGCTGCCGGCGCAGGATCGAGCGTATCGGCTGCGCGATGTCGCTCGGCGAGAGCGACGCCGTGGCGACCTGGTAGAGGAGCGGCTGGAAGAGGTGGTGGTTGTTGCGGTCGAGGAGCGTGACGCGCACCGGGGCGCGGCGCAGGGCCCGGGCGGCGAAGAGACCGCCGAACCCGCCTCCGACGATCACGACGTGGGCGCGCGGATCGGCCAGGGAGGACTCCATTCCGTGGATCGGACAGCCCGAACCGCCCCGCGGCCGCCGCGCCGGTCCTAGACGGGCTCCGGACGGATCAGGTTCAGGAACTCCGTGCGGGTCGCGACGTCCTTCCGGAAGCTCCCCAGCATCGCCGACGTGATCGCCACCGAGTGCTGCTTCTCGACGCCGCGCATGGTCATGCACAGGTGGCGCGCCTCGACGACCACGCCCACCCCTTTCGGCCGGAGCGCCTGCATCAGCGTCTCGGCGATCTGGTTCGTCAGCCGCTCCTGCACCTGCAGGCGGCGCGCGAACACGTCGACGAGCCGGGCGATCTTCGAGAGTCCGAGGATCTTCTCGTTGGGCAGGTAGGCCACGTGGCACTTCCCGAAGAATGGGAGGAGGTGGTGCTCGCAGTTGTGCGTGAGATGTCCCCCGACAAGGAACGTCGGATATGGCTCGCACTGGAAGCTGTACACCGTAGTTGGCTTCTTGGCTTTGGTAAGCTTTCGGACATCCAGCACGATCGCGTACGAACTGTCCCGTGGGACGTAAGACTCGCTCTGCTGCCGAAACCCATGTTTGCGGTACCACCCGTCTCGATCCCAGCGCCCGGAGACGTAGACCCGAGCGCACCCGTCGCGGACTGGCATCACCGTGGTCTGGAGGTACTCAGCCAGATCTTTCGTGAACCTACTGTTGGAACTCGTGATCACCCTACCGCCCCCATTGCCGACGGTGTGACCGTCGCCGTCGCAATAGCCGTCGAGGAAGCCTTCCATCATCTCTCGAGAGGAGGTGACGACGCTGGGAAGACCAAAGGATTTCGTCTTGCTCTTCGATCCCGTTTCCCTGATTCCGAGCCACTTGCACAATCGTCCGCCAATGGAACGCGAGACTACTCGCACCCGAAGCATCGGAACGTTGCGGCGTAGAAAGCTCGACGGAACGCTGACACGCTCCAGCCGGGGATCGGCAGGGGGAAAGGACTGCGCGAACATGGAAGCAAACTTCTTGGCGAACGCTCGGCTCTTCACGACGAGCGTGATGCGGCGCCCCTCCTGGATGCTTCCGTCCGCCGCAACGGCGCCTAGGACATAGCCTGCCGGGTAGCCCGGTTGGGCTGCATAAGGTCTGCGACACAAGGACTTCGGATTCACCCACTCGACGTTCATGCCAGGATGCAGATCCAGCGCCTCTCGCCATCCGACATCGGTCATCACCGGATGATCCGGGGTGAGGCGGATGGAGCCGGCGGTGGTCGTGATCTCGACGACCTCACGCGTTTTGCGGGCTAGGATGCTCGTGACCCGCGTCTCCTTCAGCATGCCCTGCTCCAGCGTCCACAACCGGTCGCCACAGCGGACGGCACGCGCGGGCTTGGCTCCTCCGACAGCATTGACCATCTGCTTGCTGGGGACGCAGAGACTGTACAGCTCGATGTCCTTCACGATCACCATCGAGTCGTAGGGCTCGGTGAAGAACGCCTGGTTCAGGATCTCGTCGGCGTCCTGCTCGTAGCCCCGCGTGAGCTCACGCAGCGCGCGGGCGACCCGGCCGGGGGTCTTCAGGAGTCCTTCGCGGGAGGGGTCCTCGCCGATGCCCTCGAGCAGCGCGGACACGTGCGCCTCCATCGCTTCCGGCGTGGCGGTTCGCGGAGGCCTGCGGCTCGTCTGGCGCGCGCTTCCGCTTCCGCTGGCGCCGCGCCGCGAACGCTCCGGCTGGCCAGCAAGGCCGGCCTCGACGACGTCCGACGCGTCGTCGCCGTAGCGGCGATCCTCCGCCACGCGCCGGCCGTCGCCGCTCTCGCGGCGCGCCGAATCCTTCGAGCCGGTGCGTCGCCCCGGCGGGCTCCGCCTGCGTCCGTTCATGAGTGCCCCCGTTCGACGAGCTCGATCTCCACCCCGTCGGGATCGCGCACGAACGCGATCCGGCTGCCCCCCTCCGTCACGGTGTACGGGCCGCGCGTGAACGCGATTCCGAGGTCCTCGAGCCGGGCCCTCTCGCGGTCCATGTCCTCGACCGCGAAGGCGAAGTGCCCGAACTGGGTCCCGAGCTCGTAGTCGCGTCCGTCGTGGTTGTACGTGAGCTCGATGCGGTGCTCACCGGTTCCGTCCCCGAGGAAGACGAGCGTGGCGTCCGCCTTCGAGAGCACGACGCGGCGCTCCTCGCGCATTCCGAGCGCGTCTCGGTAGAAACGGACGGAGCGTTCCAGGTCCTTCACGCGTAGCATCGTGTGCAGCAGCTTCATGGTCCCTTCGTCGATCCAGGGGTCGCGTGGAGGAGGATCGGCTTGGGTCCCCAGCGGCTCGCCCGTGACTGCGAGCGGAACCCAACAACACCTTGCGTGTCATACCGTTACGTCGCTAGTCCCGCCCTGCCTTTGCGAATATACTACTCGCTCGCTCGACCAAGGAGGTCCACCGCATGCGGTCCGTTCCAGTCCGGCCGAGGCTCGTCGCCGCCCTATGCGGCGCGCTCCTCGCGTCCACGCCCCTCCCGGGCCTGCGCGCTCAGGCAGCCGAGCCGATGAACGAGTACACGCTCGGGTGGGAGAACCCCGCCACCCACCTCTACGACGTCTCGCTCACCTTTTCCGTCGAGGGGCAGGACTCGGTGGACGTGCACCTGCCGGTCTGGCGCCCCGGCCGCTACATCCGTCAGAACTACGCCGGCAACGTGCAGGAGTTCGCGGCCACGGACGCCCGCGGTCGGGCGCTGGACTTCCACAAGTCCGGTCTCTCGACCTGGCGCATCGCGGCGGGCGAGGACCGCGGAAGTGACCCGCACCGCGTCACCGTCCGCTACCGCTACTACGCCAACACGCTCGACGCCGGGGCGAGCCTGCTCGGCCCCGCCGAGGCGTACTTCAATCCCGTGAACCTGTTCATGTACCCGGAGGGACAGATCTTCCGGCCGCTGCGGCTCACGATCGAGGCACCGCGGGAGTGGGAGATCGCCACCGCGCTCTCGCGCGGCGACAAGGCGAACACGTTCGTCGCCGGAGACTTCCACGAGCTCGCCGACTCCCCCGTGATCGCCAGCCCCAGCCTCGAGAGCCTCACGTTCACGCTCGACGAGGTGCCCTACACGATCTGGTTCCAGGGTCGCTTCGAGCCGGGGGAGTACCGCGACCGGATCGTCCCCGACGTGGAGCTCATCGTCCGGATCCAGACCTCGATGTTCGGCGGAGCGCCCTTCGACGAGTACGCGTTCCTCTTCCACCTGGTCCCGTATCCCTTCGGACACGCGGTGGAGCACGCGAACTCGTCCTCCTACGTGATCCACGACGCCGCCTTCGCCAGCGCGCAGAACTACCAGGGATTCCTGAACATCGTGGCGCACGAGCTGTTCCACGCCTGGAACGTGAAGCGGATTCGCCCCGCGGCGCTCTGGCCCTACGACTACATGCAGGAGCAGTTCACGACGCTGCACTGGTTCACGGAAGGCGTCACGAGCTACTACGCCGGCCTCACCCTGCGGCGGGGTGCGTTCACGACGCCCGAGGAGTTCCTGCGCCACATGGGGGGCGTCATCGACAACCTGCAGCGCGCGCCGGGTCGCAAAGTGGTGCCGGTCGCGCTGTCCTCCTGGGACAGCTGGCTTACCGGCTACGGCCAGGGGAACCCGAACATCAGCGTGAACTTCTACGGCAAGGGACAGATCCTCGGCTTCCTTCTCGACGCGCGGATCCGTGACCTGACCGACGGGGAGCGCTCGCTCGACGACGTGTTCCGCCACCTCTACGAGACGTGGTACGAGCAGGGCAGGGGCGTTCCCGAGGACGGAGTCCGGCTCGCCGCCGCGCGCGTGGCGGGCGAGTCGCTGAACGAGTTCTTCGAGGACTTCGTGCACGGCACGGAGGAGCTTCCCTACGATGCGCTCCTGCGCCCCTTCGGCCTGAGCGTGCGGGCGGACGCCGATCCGGCGCGCCCGGAGGCTACGCTCGCCATCCGGACGCAGCCGCGGGGGGAGCACGCCGTGGTGGCCTCGATCGATCCGGATTCGCCGGCCCTGGCGGCGGGACTCGACACCGGCGACCAGATCGTGGCCGTCAACGGCATCGCGGCGCCGGCGCAGGAGTGGGAGGCCCTGCTGGCGGGAGTGGAGCCAGGCGAGGCGGTGCGACTGAGCGTGCTGCGCCGCGACCGCCTGATGGAGCTCGAGGTCGCGGCGGCGGGCGGGGGCAACGAGCGCTGGGTGCTCGAACGACTGGACGATACGGACGAGCGGCAGGAGCGTCTGTTCAGGCAGTGGATCGGGGACCCGGGCACGCCTCCGGAGGACTGAGCGCCCGTCCCGCGTCCATGAGGACGACCTCCTCGCCCAGAGCCGCCGCCTCCTCGGCGTCGTGGGTGACCATGACGGTCGGCACGCGCGAGCGCTCCAGGATCGCGCGCAGCTCGCCCAGCACCTCGTCGCGCGTCTGTCGATCGAGCGCCGCGAAGGGCTCGTCCAGGAGCAGCACGGCGGGGTCGGAGGCGAGCGCGCGACCGATGGCGACCCGCTGGCGCTGTCCGCCCGAGAGCTCGCGTGGATAGCGGCCGGCCAGCCCGTCGAGCCGGCACAGCGCGAGCATCTCGCGCAGCCGCGCTGCGCGCGCCGCTGGATCCGCGCCGGGCAGGGCAAAGAGCAGGTTGTCGCGGACGGTCAGGTGCGGGAAGAGCGCGTAGTGCTGGAAGACGAGCCCTACGCGACGCCGGTGGACCGGCACCGATACCCCGCGCTCGGAGTCGAAGAGCAGGCGCTCACCCACGCGGATCGTTCCGCGGTCGGGACGCTCCAGGCCGGCGATGCAGCGCAGCGTGAGCGTCTTGCCCGAGCCGGAGCGCCCGAGGAGTGCGACGAGCGTCCGAGAGCTCTCCCAGCGGGCCTCGAGCCTGAACCCCGGCAGCTCCTTCCTGCAGTCGAACGAGATCCAGCCCACCTGCGGGCGCCTCCGGCTCGCGCCCGCTACGGGGTCGCCGCCCGGCGGCGCGCCTCCTCCAGCGCCGCGGCGGGAGGCGGACGGCCCCAGAGCCACAGGAACAGGGCGCCGGTGAAGTAGACGGTGAGCGCGAGGCGCGGGACGCCGCCGAGGGCCAGCGCGAGGGCGAAGCCGACGAGTGCGAGGCTCTCCGCGACGGCCCAGGCGAGGACGTTCAGCGCCACGAACCGCGTGACGACCCGCTGCGCCGGGCTGGCGGCAGCCGCTCGCCCCGGAGCTTCTGCAGCGGGGTCCGCCTCGAGCGCGGGCCGGACCGGCGAGGGTCCCGGGCTTCTAGACGATCCTCGGCGAGCTCCACGCGCCAGCCGTTCGGGACTGCGGACGCGGGCGCGAAGGATCCCCACCGCGCCGGCCGCGGTCCCGAAGAGGATGCACGCCAGCGCGAGGTGCGCCCCGGATCCCGGGCCGGCAACCGCGGGCGGGATGCTCGCGACGCCCTGGCGCTGCAGGTGCAGCAGGACCGCGAACTCGATCAGGACCGAGAGGCCGATCGCTCCCCAGATCGCGTAGAGCATGCGCGCCGTCGGCACGACGTCTCGTGCGGAAGCCGCCGGAGCGCCGCCCTGGGGCAACGCCACCTACCGGCGCCCGCGGGAGCGGGTCCGCCCCTCCTGAAGCCGACACCCCGCCGCCAGGATGGCCCGCGCGCGACGCGGCCCGTTGCGGCGCACGACCTCGAAAGTCTTCTCCTTGGCCGCGTTGTACGAGACGAAGAAGTGCTCGATCTCGTGGAGCAGGTTGGAGCTCAGGTCGTCCAGCGACTCGACTTCGGCGTGATTCCTGGATTCGGTCGTCACGGCGATCAAGCGATCGTTGCGCCGGGTCTCGCCTTTCTCGGTCTGCTCGGCCTCGATCACGCCCAGGAGCCGAGCCGGCACCAGACAGCCCACGAACGCGGGCTCGTCCATGAGCACCAGCACGTCGAGCGGGTCCCCGTCCCCCCCTCGGGTGGAGGGGACGAACCCGAAGTCGTAGGGAAAGATCGCGCCGGCCGGCAGGACCCCGCTCAGCTTGAAGAGGCGCCACTCGGGGTCGAACTTGAACTTGTTGCGGCTTCCCTTCGGGGTGTCGATCACGACGTTCAGGTGCCCGGAGGCGGGGTCGAGCGCGGGGAGCTCCGCAGGCGAGCATGCACCCTTCCCAGCCGAGCGACCGCCTTCCCGCCCGCTCACCGACTGCTTTCTCGTCCTCTCGGACCCCGACGTCATCCCGCCTCCTCAATAGCTATCTAACAACCCTCGACAGGAGCGCAGTCTGCCTAACAGTTCTGGGATCGATCCTGCTGGTCGCGAGCGCGTGAGCCGGTCAGGGCGGAGGCGGCGCGGCGTCCACTCCGCCGCCCTCGCGCTCGTAGACGACGCGGCCGCCGAGGATCGTCATGGCCACCCGCACGTCGCGGATCTCCTCGGGCGGGATCTCGAACAAGTCCCGCTCGAGGACCGCGAAGTCGGCGAGCAGACCCGGCGCGATCCGTCCCTTGTCGTCCTCCTCGAAGGCGGCATACGCGTTCGCGGACGTGTAGGCGGTGAGCGCCTCCTCGACGGAGATCTTCTGCTCCGGCACCCAGCCCCCCGGGTGCGCTCCGTCGAGCGTGCGCCGCGTCACGGCCGCGTAGATCCCCTGGACCGGCGAGAGCGGCGCCACGTACCAGTCCGAGCCGAAGGTCACCCTCACCCCCTCGTCGAGCAGCGTGCGGAAGGCGTACGTCGTCTTCGCCCGTTCCGCCCCGATCCTCTTCTCCGCCCAGCGGCCGTCGTCGATCGCATGGTAGGGCTGCATGGACGCGATGGCTCCGAGGTCCGCGAAGCGCGCGAAGTCCTTGGGGGCGACGTGCTGCGCATGCTCGACCCGCCAGCGCCGGTCTCGCGGCGGGTTCTCGGCCCGTATCCGCTCGAAGATGTCGAGCAGGTCGCTGACCGCGCGGTCGCCGATCGCGTGCACGGAGAGCTGCAGGCCGGCCCGGTCCGCCGCCGCCAGGCTCTCGTAGAGCTCCTCCTTGGGCTGGAGCTCGAGGCCGCGGTTCTCCGGCTCGCCTTCGTAGGGATCGAAGAACGCGGCCGTGGAGGAGCCGAGTGACCCGTCCATGAAGGCCTTCACGGACCCCAGCCTGATCCAGGGCCCGCCGAAGCCCGCCGAAATCCCCAGCCCCGCGAGCTCGGGAGCGTGGTCCAGGAAGTGCCGGCAGTAGATGCGCACCGTCAGCCGGCCGTCCCGGGCGAGTCGCTGGAACACCGGCAGGTCCGACGGGCGGCACATGTCCTGGACGCTCGTCACGCCCTCGCTGCGGGCGTAGGCGAGCCCCGCCTCCACCGCCTGCTCCAGCTGTTCCGCAGTGGGCGCGGGAATCTTCGAGGAGACGAGCGCCATGGCGTTGTCCTTCACGATCCCCGTGGGCTCGCCTCTCGCGTCGCGCACGATGGTGCCACCCTCGGGATCCGGGGTGCTCCGATCCACCCGCGCGATCCGCAGCGCCTCGGAGTTCGCGAGGGCCATGTGGCCGTCGAGCCGCTGGACGAAGACCGGGTGTCCGCCCGAGACCGAGTCGATCCAGCTCCTTGTGGGCAGCTCGCCGCCCCAGTTCTCGTGGTCCCAGCTGCCCTCGAGCACCCACGCGTCGCCGGAGAGCCGCGCCGCGTGCTCGCGAAGCCGAGACACGAACTCTTCGGGTGTGCGGGCATCGCGCAGCTGCAGCGAGACGAGGCCGAGGCTCCCCTCCGCGAAGTGCGTGTGGTTGTCGATGAAGCCCGGCACCACCAGGCGCCCCGCGAGGTCGATGCGGCGCGCGCGCGGTCCCGTGGCGGCGAGGGCCGAATCGCCCAGGGCCACGATGCGAGCTGCGCGCACCGCCACCGCCGACGTCCAGGGACGGGCACCGTCCGCCGTCCAGAAGCGGCCGTTCTCGAGGAGCAGGACCTCGTCGGGCCGTTCCTGCGGCCATGCGGGCGTGGAGGCCAGCGCCATCAGGAGCAGCAGGACGCGGACGCTCACGCCAGCGTGGCGAGCCGCGCCGCCAGCCACTCCAGCAGCCGGACGTCGCGATCGTCGAAGGCGTCGAGGTCGTCGCTGTCCACGTCGATCTCCCCCACCACGTCGGTGCGCTTCAGGATCGGAACCACGATCTCCGAGCGGGTCGAGGCGAAGCACGCGATGAAGCGCTCGTCACGGCTCACGTCGGGCACGACCTCCGTCTCGCCCGAGGCCGCGGCCGAGCCGCACACCCCCTCGCCGATCCGGATCCGCGTGTGCTCGGTCTCCTCGGGCCCGGCCCAGGCCGCCAGCTCCAGCTCGTCGCCGTCCACGAGGTAGATGCCGACCCACGCGTAGTGCTCGAGCTCCTCGTAGAGGATGGCGCAGACCGTCTCGTACGCCTCGTGCGGCCCGGAGGCCTCGCGCAGCGCACCGGAGAGCAGGCGCCGGGTCTCGTCGTAGGCGCGCGCGTCGAGACCCTTCTGCGATGCTTCCGCGTCGCGGTCGTCCGTCATCGCACCTCCTGCGGCAGGGGTGTGGCCGGATGCCCGCCGAGGGTGGCCGCGATGCGCCCGCCCACCCGGGCGGCGGCGCCTGGAAGGCCGGCCTGGGTCCGGGGCGGCGGCTCGGGCGCGAGGAACGTCACGCGCACGCGGCCGGGGCGGATCCTCCACGCCCGCTTGGGCATGATCCACTCGGTGCCTTCGATGGCCACGGGCAAGATGGGCAGCCCCGCCTCGATCGCCAGATGGAACCCGCCCTTCTTCAGCGGAAGCAGCTCGGGCGTGGGGCTGCGCGTGCCCTCGGGAAAGATCAACACGGACACCCCCCGGCCGCCGAGTGCCGCCGCCCGGCGGATGGCGCGCACGGCCTTCTCGCGGTCGCCGCGGTCGATGACCACGTGGCGCGAGACCCGGAACGCCCAGCCGAAGAAGGGCACCGGCACGATCTCCTTCTTGCCCACCCAGCGCACGTCGCGGCCCGCGAGTGCCAGGAACAGGACCGGTATGTCGAACCACGAGCGGTGGTTGGGCATCACGACGTACGACTCCCCCGGCCGCAGGTGTTCCGTCCCGCGCGCGCTCAGCTCGACTCCGGCCAGCCGCAGCATGGCGGCGGCCCAGGCCCGTTCCACCGCCATCGGCCCCCGGGCCACGGGGCGGATCAGGCAGAGGAGGATGTAGAGCATGGCGGCCGCGACCGTGAAGGGAACCCCCACCGCGGCGACCAGCAGCGTCCTCATGGGGCTCGAGCCGCCATCGCGACGGTCATCCGCCCGGCTCCGGCGGAACGCGCGGGCGGTGCGCGGTGGCGCAGGTCCCTGCCCGTGCTCCAGTGGGGCGCGGGGAGGATCTTGCCGGGGTTGAGGATGCCAGCGGGGTCGCAGACGCGCCGCACGGCCGCGAAGAACCCGGCGGCCGCTCCGAACCGCCGATCGGCGAAGGCGGCGCGCGCAAGCCCGTCGCCGTGCTCGCCGCTGAGGGTCCCGCCGAGCCGGTCGACCAGTTCGCAGACGCGCTCCGCCACGCGCTCCACGCGCGCGGGCAGATCGGGGTCGTGGAGGTCGAAGAGCGGGTTGGCGTGCACGTGCGCCTCTCCGGCATGGCCGAAGAGCACGACCGGCAGGGCCTCGCGGGCGAACACCTCGCGCAGGCCATGCAGCAGCGCCGGCAGGTCGGCGGGCGCGACGGCGCAGTCCTCGACGAACTGCAGGGTCACGCGCCCGGGATGCAACCGCGCGAGCGAAGGCGAGGCGCCGCGCCGCATGGCCCAGAGCGCGCGCGCCTCGGGCTCTCCCTCCGCCAGCCGTGCGCCGGGCAGGGCGAGCCCGCCGATGCGCTGGAGCGCGGCCCGGCCCAGTGCGGCGGCCGCCGCCGAGTCGGGCCCTTCCAGCTCGACGAACAGCGCGGCCTCGGCCGCCGCCGGCAGCGCCGCGCGCGCGGCGGCGTTGCCGGCGCGCAGCGGCTCGACGAACGTCCGATCGAGGAACTCGACCCCGCTCGGCTGCAGGGGACGCACGCGATCCACCGCCTGCGCGAGGTCCTCGAGGCTCGCCAGGGCGGCCACCAGCAGGCTGCGCCCCCCCGGCAGGGGTGCCGTGCGAAACGCGAGGTCGGTGAGCACCGCGAGCGTCCCCTCCGAGCCCGCCAGGAGCTCCACGGCGTCGAGGCGCTCTCCGTCCCAGGCGGGCCATACCCGGAGCCCCGCGCTGTTCTTCACCACGCGCGCGATCCAAGCCGGCGGCGGCGGGCAGGCGTCCAGGAACAGGCGCTCCAGGCGGGCGACGACGGGATCGCCCGAGACCGCCCGGCCATCGCGGGGCGGGGGCCCGCGCGGGTCCGGGGCGGCTCGCGAAGGGCCCGGCCCCGGACGCCGGAGCGCGAAGGCGGCCCCGCTCCCCCAGACGCCAGCAGCGGCCGTCAACCAGGCGGCGACGGAGCCGTAGCGCACGCTGCGCATGCCGCTCGCGTTGTTGGCCACCATGCCACCCAGCGTGCAGAAGGCGCCGCTCGAGGGGTTCGGCGGGAGAAAGCGGCCGTGCGGCTGCAGGAACTCGTTGAGGGCGTCGTACGAGAGCCCCGGCTGGACCCGCACCTCGCCGGTGCCGGAATCGTAGCCGAGCACGCCGTTCAGGTGGCGCGTGAGATCGAGGACCAGGCCGCGGCCCACGTTGTTGCCGGCCATCCCCGAGCCCGCCCCCCGGGCGGTGAGCGGGAGCGCGCGGTCGCGGCAGAAGCCGATCGCGGCGCGGACGTCCTCGGCCGAGGCCGGAAAGGCGACCGCACGGGGCCGCTGGGCGTAGATCCCCGCCGCACCCGAGTAGCAGCGACGGATGAAGGGCGATGCGTCGATCTCGCCCGCGAACGAGCGGCGGAGGGAGCGGAACACGGCGAAGCCTCGCGCGGGGGCGAGGTCAAGTCAAGCGACCGCGGGTGCCGCTTGAGTCGCGCGGCCGCGAGCCGAAGATCGGCAGCCGAACCAGTGGGGGCATCGTCTCGGCCGACGCGGGAGGCGTGCGGCCGGCCGGGGCGTCAGTCCAGCTTGAAGGAGATCTGCTGCTGGACCCAGGCCGGGACCGGGACGCCGTTGCGGCGGGCCGGGTTGTAGGCCGCGCGGCGCAGTGCGTCGAGGGCGGCCTTGTCGAGCTCGGCGTAGCTCGAGGAGCGGAGCACGCGCACGTCCAGCACCGCGCCGGAGGCGTCCACCAGCACCCACAGCGTCACCGTGCCGCCGATCTTCCGCTCGGCGAGCGCGGGCGGGTAGCTGGGGCGGATCGGGCTCCGCGGAGTGGCGCGGGAGTCCACGGGCACGAACTGCGGCCCGCCGCGGATCGCCGAGAGACTGAGGTCGGGAACCGACGCCTCGTCCGCGGAAGCCGCTGCCGGCACCGTCGCGTTGCGCGGCTCGACCGCCGCGTCTTCGGCCACGCCCAGGTCGGCGATCCGGAGGACGCTGGCGGAGTCCACGTCGCGCAGCCCCCGCTCGGTCACCGGCTCGCGCGGCGTGCTGTCACGCATCGTGGCCGGTCGCGAGTCGCCGGAGCCGGGAGCCGCATCGGCTGCTGCGAGCCGCGCCTCGCCGGCGCCGTCCACGGGTCGCTCCGACGGGGACGGCTTCTGCTCCTCCTTCTGCTCCGCTCGGCGCTCGTCCTCGGCGGCCGGCTTGCGCGCCACCTCGGCTTGCTTGCGCGTCGCCGCGTCGCGGACCGCGTCGCGGGCGGCCGAGACCTTTGCGATCTCCTGCTGGATGAGCGAGATCTGCTGGGCGGCGGCGTCGCCGGCCGGGCTGGCGGCGCTGCCCGCGCTGAGGGACAGGTCGCGGATCAGCTGCTCCAGGCTGTCGATGCGCGCCTGGTTGTCGGCGGCCTCGAGCATCAGCGCGCGGTAGTCCGCCTCCTCGGCCGCGGCGTCCTTGCCGCTGGAGAGCACGTCCGAGAAGAGGAAGACCGAGCCGCTCCCCAGCAGGACCACCGATGCGATCCCGACCACGGCCAGTGTGCGGCGCGCCGGCAGCGGCAGGCGGCTGTGACGCCCGCGGCGACGGACGAGCGTGGCACCCGGACCCACGGGACGGAGGTCGAGGTCGAGGGTCGCGGCCGTGACGGAGGATGGCGGCGGGCCTGAGGGCGCTTCGGCCGCGGCCGCCGAGACGGAACCGGCGCTGCGCGGCGCGCTCGCGGCTTCGGCCACGGGTGCGGGCGTCCGTGCCGGCCGTGCCGGATCCGGCGGACGCTCGGTCTCCTCGAGGCCGGCGTAGAGCCATCCCCCGGCCGTCTCGGCAGGCTGCTCCAGCGCGGCTTCGGCAGTGGGGCCGCCGTGCTCGAAGTCGAAGCCGTCGCCGGCTTCGACGTTCGCGGCGCCGTCGCCAGCGTGCAGCCGCTCGTCTCCCCGGCCGCGACCCTGCTCGTCGTGCATGCGCAGGGCGTCGAGCAGGAGCGTCGAGGTGGGCTGATGGATCGTGCGCTCGACGTCCACGTCTCCGGCCTCGAACCGGAACGATCCACGCTGGAGCGTGAGGAGCTCGGCGAAGGCCTCGCGACCGCGACCCTGCTCGCAGGAGACCGCGACGATCTCGCCCTCGGAGAAGTACATCCGGCCTTCGCGGGGACCGGCGGCGAGCACCAGCGTGCCCGTCTTTCGGCCCAGGTTCAGCAGCTGGATGATGTCGACGATGTCGATCGTTTCGAGGTTGCCGCGGAAGATGCGCGGGTCGACGCGCGAAGCCGTCGCGGTCGGAGCCGGGAGCTCGGCCACGGGTTCGATCTCGGCCATGACACCGTAGATCTCCGCGGTCGTAGCCGGCCACCCCTCCTGCTTGAGGAGGAAGCGCGCGGCGCCCTCGCGGAGGCAGAGGTCGCGCAGCTCGGGTTGCTCCACCTCTGAGAGGAAGACGACCGGCGGAAGCTCGCCCCCGCGGGCGTCCTTCAGCTCGCGCAGGAACTGGAGACCGTTGCCCTCGGAGAGGCGAGCCTCGGCGATGATGAGGTCGAACGGCCGGGCGGCGTCGCAGGCGATCGCCTCGTCGGCGCGCATCAGCAGGTCGACCTGGTGACCCGAGGCCTCGAGCTCGGCCGCGAGATCGCGCTGGTAGGAGATGTCCCAGTCGAGAGAGAGGATGCGCAACGGAAACCTGCTCTGGGCTAAGGAGCCCCGCGACCGGTACCGCGCGGGTGCGGACCAGGGTAGCAAATTCCGTTCCTCTCCGTCGCCTGGGCGCGCGAGCTCATGGGAACAAAAAGCCCGCCTTGGGCTTACCGCGGCACCGTCACGCCCTCAAAGCGACGGCGGCAGCCCATCCGGGAAGCTCGCCTGTTGCATTTTCCCCAGCATCTCCTCACGTCGCTGCTGAGCGATGGCGCGCTCTGCGGCGCGACCGGTGAGCAGCGGGGAGCGGGGCCGGTCGGCCCGTCGCTCCGTCCGCGGAGCGGCCTCGTTCCCGGGAGCGCTGCGTTCGGCGGATGGGTGCTGCCGCCCGGCGAGGACGTCGGCTCGAACCTCCGCGGGACGCAGCGCCGGCAAGACGTGATCCCGTGCGACGAGCCCGCCGAGCACCAGCAACGAGCCGACGATGAGGCACGGCAGCGCGCGGCCGGAGCCGTGATCGCCGCCGGTCGAGATGATGGCCGGCGGTGTGCCGATGGAACGTGCGCGAGGGGCGGACCGGCGGCGCATCGTCAGTTCCGGATCTCGGTGAAGGATCCCGACACCGTGCCGTAGTAGGGCAGGACGGGCCAGCAGGGAGGCTCGGCCGACAGCAGGTCGAAGTCGTAGATCATCGTCCCGCCGTGCAGGCCCGTGGCCCACGCGCCGTACGAGGCGCCCCCCGCCGTGACGATGTTCCCGAGGTCGACCACGGCCCAGGCGTTGCGCATCGCGGTCTCGTCGCGGTCTCCGGCGAGGCCCATTCCGTTGTTGGTCTCGACGACGCCGTTCGCGTTCAGGTCGTAGACGTACGTCGAGTCGGCCGGGTTCGAGTCCCCTCGCGCCTTGGCCCAGTAGTTCGGGCGATGCGTGAGCTGGTCGTTGTTGGGAAGCGCGACGAACGAGCCGTTCCAGCCACCGTAGGAGTCGGCGCCCCTGCCCAACTTGGCACCGGTGACCTGTATCGCCCGCGGCGAGCTGGGATCGATGTACACGACGTCGCCCGCGAGCAGCCCCAGGCTCACGCGGTTCCCGTTGGGATCGGTGCCGTAATGGATGTTGTGGTCGATCACGATGTCGGAGTTGGCGTCCGTCACGATCGAGAGGCTCCGCCCCTTGCCCGCCGGATCCAGGATCCCGTTGCCGTTCGCGTCCTCGCCCGCATCGAGGACGTTGTTGCTGTAGAGGTTCGACGTGAGCGTGTCCCAGGGCACGGCCAGCTCGTCGAAGTTCGGGTGGTGGTAGAACGGCTCGCCCACCGCGAGGACGCCGATCGGCTCGGTCGGGGGATTGATGTTGTTCGCCGGGTAGGCCGTGGGTCGCGTGAGCAGCGCGTCGTAGATCGTGATCGAGTCCACGGTGACCGCGTCCTCGGGAGAGCGGCCCCCCAGGATGCCCCAGATGTGCAGCTCCCCGTTGACGTAGACGACCCCGTTGAAGGTGCTCGGGCGCAGCACCGCGCCGCTCCAACCGATCACCGGCACACCCCCGTACGTGATCGGGTCGCTCGCGAAGTCGAAGAGGGTCAGGTCGATCTGGTAGCACTGGGGCGGGCCGCCGCTCGTCGTCTTGCAGCCGTTCACCGCCTCGCCCTCGCTGTCCTCCCAATCGTCGTCGTCGTTCAGGTCGTCCACGCCCGGCTTGCCGGTATCGCGCATCCCGAAGAGGTCCTCGGACTGGTCCCTCACGGCATTCGGAATTCCGCCGTCGGTCGCGCCGATGAACAGCCCCACGCCGTCGCTGCAGAAGCCGGGGGTCTTGCTCGCGTCCTCGAAGAAGCTGAGATCCGCGAGCGTCGACAGCGGGGGGTAGGCGGGGATCCTGAACGCGCCCTCCCGGAAGTCGCCGCGGCTCGCGCCGCTGAGCGAGCCCACGTACTCCACCTTCTTCATGAAGACCTCGGGCGGTGAGCACCCGCCCACGATCGTGATGTTGCCGCCCGAGTAGGTCCGCCCCAGCGTCGTCCCCGGCGGGCAGTACCAGAGGCTGGCCTCGGCGTAGATCGCGAAGTCCAGCAGCGACAGCGCGTTGATGTCCACTTCGAACGTGGCTTGGCTGCCGTCGTTCATCGTCGCCGTGCTGCGCATCCGCCAGGGCGGCGGCTGCGCCGCCGGATTGCTGCCCACGATCAGGCGGTGAATGGTGCCGATCGTGGCGCCCGTCTCGGGGTCCACGGCCGGAAGGTCGTTGAAGACGGAGGAGTCCGAGCTCATCGAGACGTAGTTGGCGGCGTCGAAGAAGTACCGCGGCGACTCCGTGAGATCGTTCTGCAGCCCCACGACCTGGTCGATGCCGGCTTCGGCGAAGTACTGCGCCTGAACCCGGCCGCGGTAGTTCGCGCTCGTGCGGATCTCCGAGCGCGAGGTCATCAGCGCGAAGGTGCCGAGGGACAGGAGCACGCTCATGATGATGAGCGCGCTCACGAGGGCGATCCCGCGTTCGCCGCGGGCAGGGTGCAGGGGCGTCATGTCGGCTACTCCATCATGTTCCGGGGGGTGACCTCGGTCGCGAGGTCGAACGTCAGGCGGGTTCCATCGCGGGCGATCGGCCGGACGGAGCGGCCATCGATCTCAAGCCGGACCTTGCGGATCTGCCGCCGTAGGTCCTGGCTCGTAGGGGTGATCTGGGCGCTCGCGGAGTTGAAGTACGTGAACGTCAACCCCTCGATCCCCGTCACCATCGGCTGCCACGCCCCGTTGTCGACGCTGCGCTCGAGGTGCGGCCGCTGCGCGTCGCTGGTGTTCAGTCGGTAGGAGATGGAGTTCAGCACGTACATGCGGCTGAAGTCGCCGGGATAGCCGGCGAGCAGGCTGTCGCCGGCCGCGAGGGTGACCGTGACCGTCGCGCCGTTGTCCGTCGTTCCCGTGACGGGGAGCATCTGGCTGCTGTTCAGGTTCGTGTCGTGGATCACGATCAGGTCGCCCGTCGTGAGGCCCCGCACGACGCCCAGCGAGTCGTCCACCAGCACGATCGAGGTGGCGCCGCGCGCCGCGTCGGCCGCGAAGGGGATCTGCGGGACGCCGTCCGGGATGGAAAGAAGCGTGATCGCGCCGGACTGGAAGGTGTTGGCGGGGACGGAGCCGTCGTTGGGCAGGATCACATCCGGGTTGTCGAGGCTCAGCGTGTTGATGCCGCGGCCCACCAGCAGGATGTCGTTGGCGACGCGCTTCAGGGCGATGCGCGTGTTCTGCTGCGTGGCGTTCGCCGCCTCCTGCGTGTCGAAGAAGCGGTTCTGCGAGATCAGCAGGTTGTACATCCCCGTGGAGACGATCGCGAACAGGACGATCGAGACGAGCAGCTCGACCACGGTGAACCCGGCCGACGCGTGCCCGGCGCGATGGCTCCGCCTGCGGGGGATGCCCGG
Source organism: Gemmatimonadota bacterium (assembly GCA_046262075.1). Taxonomy (GTDB): domain Bacteria; phylum Gemmatimonadota; class Gemmatimonadetes; order JACCXV01; family JACCXV01; genus JBHENL01. The sequence goes on along the minus strand of JBHENL010000185.1, from coordinate 1,214 downwards.
CGCGCGGCACTCGAGGGTCATCGGGGATTCCGGCTGGCGATGAACGTCCTCACGGACACGTGCTGGTCCACGCCCTCGCGGTTCGTCCAGGTGACGATCACGTCCACCTCCTTGAGCGCGTTCACCACGGGCTCGTCCACGACCGACCAGGACCGCGTCATCGTCGGCCCCGAAAGGACCTCGCTGCCGTCCAGGATGTTCGCGTACGGCACGTTCCGGAGCTCCTCGATCTTCTCCTGCACGCGGCCGGAGGCGATCGTCATCGACTGGCCGTAGCTCGTTCCGCGGTTGATGCCGGCCATCACGGGGCCCAGCGCCATCACCGTCAGCGAGACGACGAAGATCGCGACCACCACCTCGATCAGCGTGAAGCCCGCGACGCGGCCGCCGCAGCGGAGAATGCAAGGGCCGGAGCGGCGCGGGGCGACGGCATCGCGGCGGTTCATTCGACCCAGCTCCCGCCGATGTCCTGGGCGATCACGATCGCACCCGGCAGGGTGACGGAGATCCGGTAGCGGCGGCCGCCATCGTCGCGCACCACGACCTCGCCCGCTTCCGCGACGCTGCCGTCGGAAGCGAACGCCACGGAAGGGAAACCGCGGGTCCCAGCCGAGAACGTGGTGCTCTCGAAGATCGTGTTCGCCGGCAGCAGCACGCCGGGTACGGAGCCGTTCTGGTCCGTCTGCACGAAGCCGACGGCCCGCACCTCCTCGAGGCCGTCGAACGTCTCGTCCAGGTCGGTGTCGAGCCAGATCGTCAAGAAGCTCTCGGTGAGATCGAAGTCCATGTAGCAGGGCCGGTTCGCGGCCGAGGCGCGCTGCTGGGCGAGGCGGAAGTTCGTGGCGAGGTTGCGGGCGGTGGCCTTCATCGTCATGGACTCCTGGAAGTCCGTGAAGCGCGGCATCGCGATCAGCAGCAGGCTCGAGAACATGGCGATGGCGATCATCAGCTCGATCAGCGTGAAGCCCCGCTCCCTGCCGCGCGCCATTGTCACGATCGTCCTCGCTGGTGCGGGTTTCGACTGCTCGCCGGGAGGCCGCGGGCGGACGAGAGATCCGCCCGCGAGCACACCCGCGGACGCCGCTGCCTGGGGCTGGGACGACCAAGCGGCAATCCGTGGCGGTCCCAGGTGCAGAGCGCGTGCCAGCCGCGGGGCGCATGGCCCGCCGGCGCCGTGATGGTTGTGCCACAACGAGTTGCGGAGAGACGGGTGG
>JBHENL010000184.1:0-3199 GCA_046262075.1 Gemmatimonadota bacterium | reverse complement strand
GACTGCCTGCGCTACGAGGAGGCTGCGCGCCTCCGCGACCGCCTGCACGCGCTCGAGGCTGTCGTCCGCGAGCTGGCGGAGCTGGAGCGTCTCCGGGCCGCGGAGCTGTGCCTCCTGGCGCCCGCCCGCCAGCCCGGCTTCACACGGGCGTTCTTCGTGCGGGGCGGTCGCGTGGCGGCGGTACGCACCCTGCCGACGGGCGCAGGCGCTCGCCTGGAGCTCGAGACGGGCCTCGCCACCGCCGGTCGTGCGGAGCCGTCGCTCTCGCCGGAGCACGCCGACGAGCTCCTGCTCATCGGCTCATTTCTGCGCCGGCCACCGCCCGAACTGCGCGTCCTTTCGCTCGGCGCCGTTCTCAGCGCGGCTGCGTGAGCACGGGCCGCTAAGCTCGCCGGGAATGGCGCAGGACGTGCAAACGGGGCGTGCGACCGCCACGGCCTTCTTCTCCGACCGTATCGCCGGCGCCGTGGAGCGCAAGCGCAGCCAGCTCGTCGTCGGCCTGGACCCGCGGCCGGAGCTGCTCCCCGTCGAGCTCCGGGGAGACGCGCACATGGGGCGGGCCCAGGCCGCCGACGCGTGCTTCCGCTTTGCCCGCGGGCTCATCGACGCGGTCGCTTCGCACGTCGTGGCGGTCAAACCCCAGCTCGCGTATTTCGAGGCGCTCGGCGCGGACGGCATCCGCGCGCTGGAGGACGCGTGCGCGTATGCCCGGACCGCCGGCCTGCTTGTCATCGCCGACGCCAAGCGCGGCGACATCGGTTCCACTGCTCGTGCGTACGCGGCCGCCTACGTCGAGTCAGTGGGCGCCGGGCCGCCGCTGGCCGACGCGGTCACCCTCAGTCCCTATCTCGGGCGCGACTCGCTCGAGCCGTTCCTGCTGGCCTGCCGGCGGGAGGGGGCAGGGATCTTCTGCCTCGTGAAAACGTCGAACGTGGGCGGAGCCGAAGTACAGGATCTCGTGCTCTCGGACGGACGTCCGCTCTGGCAGCAGGTTGCGAGGCTCGTCCACGAGTGGGGGGAGGAGCTCGTCGGCGAGCACGGGCTCTCGAGCGTGGGAGCCGTTGTGGGCGCCACGTATCCGCGTGCCGTCGGGGAGGCCCGTCGCCTGCTGCCGCGGTCGATCCTGCTCCTGCCGGGAGTGGGCGCGCAGGGCGCGACCCCGGCCGACGTGGCCCGTGCCTTCACGAGCGGCCCGGCGAGCGCCCTCGTGACCGTCTCGCGCGCGATCAACTACGCGTTCCGGAACGAAGAAAGCGATTGGCGTTCCGCCGCCGGGCGCGCGGCCGCGCGGTTGCAGCGGGAGGTCTGGGCGGTCTCGGGCTGGTAGGCATGGATCGCCGTCAGCTGGCTCGACTGGCGGCACCCGCCGCGTTTCTGCTTGCCGCGACCGTCGCCATTCTGCTGGTGCGTTCCGCGCTCAGCTCGAACGACGTTCCCGCGCGCGCGACGACGGACACGCCGACGGTCGCGGAGGCCCGCAGGCAGCCCGCGCCCGCCCCGGCCACTACGGCGGCCACTACGGCCCCGGCGACCAGCGCTGCCGAGGGGGAGTTCTACGTGATCGAGGCCGGCGACACACTGGAATCCGTGGCCGATCAGTACGGCACGACGGTCGAGGAACTGCTCGTCCTGAATCCGGACGTCGACCCGGTCGCGCTCACGATCGGCCAGCGAATCCGGGTCTCATGAGTCGAGCTGTAGCCTTCTGCGCGGTGACGTTCCGGCTCGCTCTGCTCGTCGCCGCCCTCGCTCTCGCGGCTCCCGCCGCGGCGTCGGCGCCGCACGTGAGCGCACGGGCGTGGCTCGTCCAGAACGCCTCCACCGGGGAGGTGCTGCTCGGCCACAACGTGCGCGAGCGCGTGCCGATCGCGAGCATCACGAAGCTGATGACGGTGCTCGTCGCCCTCGAGCGGGCAGAGCTGGACGAAGTGGTCACGGTGACCGCCCGCTCCGCTGCGGTCGGCGGTGCCACGATCAACCTCCGGGCCGGAGAGAGGATCAGCGTGCGCGACCTCGTCGAAGCCGCGCTCATCCAGAGTGCGAACGACGCCGCCAGCGCGCTCGCCATGCACGCCGGGGACGGCAGCGAGGCTCGCTTTGTTGCGCTCATGAACGCGAAGGCCCGTGCGCTCGGTCTCACCGACACCCACTTCGTGCGACCCGACGGGCTCGACGTGCCCGGCCACGTCTCGAGCGCGCGGGACGTCACCAGGCTGGCACGCGTCGCGATGCATCATCCCGTCGTCCGGGAACTCGTCGCTCGTCCGACCGAGACGGCGGCGGGTCGCCTCTTGCGCAACTGGAACGACCTGCTGGCCACCTTCCCGGGTCTGATCGGGGTCAAGACCGGCCACACCTCGGCTGCGGGGTGGTCCCAGGTGGCGGCGGCGCGCGGCCGCGGTGTCACGATCTACGCGGCCATTCTCGGCAGCCCGACCAGGGCAGTGCGCAACGCCGACCTGACGGAGCTGCTCGCCTGGGGCCTCTCGCGCTATCGCGTCGTCCCGATCATTCGCAGCAGCCACGTCTACGCGCGAGCGACGGCGCCCTTCGGGCGCCGGGACGTCCGGCTCGTTGCCGAGCGACCCCTCACGAAGGTAGTGCGCGTGAACCGGCCCCTCCTCGAGCGCGTGGTGGCGCCGGCCGCGGTCTCGCTGCCCGTGCAGCGGGGCCAGCGGCTCGGCGAAGTGCAGATCTGGGCGGGCAGGCAGCTGCTGGGCAAGCGGGCGCTCGTCGCCACGGAGTCCATCGCCAAGCCCGGGCTCGCGGGCCGCATCGGCTGGTATGCGGGCGAGACGTTCAAGAATGCGTGGGGGGTGGTCTCGTGATCGTTACGGTCACGCTCAACGCGGCGCTCGACCGCACGCTGACCGTGCCGAACTTCCAGCGGGGACAGCGCCATCGGGCGAGCGCGGGCATGACGCTCGCGGGCGGCAAAGGCATCAACATCGCCCGCGCGCTCAAGCGGCTCGACGTCCCGGTTGTGGCGACGGGCCTCGCCGGCGGCCGCACCGGCACGCGGATCATCGAGGAGCTGACCGCCGAAGCGATTCTCAACGACTTCGTGCGGATCGCCGACGAGTCCCGCACCTCGACCGCGGTGGTCGACCCGATGGCGAACTCCTACACCGAGATCAACGAGTGGGGGCCCGCGGTGCTACCGGAGGAGCTCGCGATGCTGACAGAGAAGCTCCACTAC
>JBHENL010000183.1:0-11276 GCA_046262075.1 Gemmatimonadota bacterium | reverse complement strand
CTCCGGAGGAGCGGGGCCGGCTCACCGCCGCTCCAGGAGGGCGGCGAACGCACCGTCGCAGTCGGTGGCCTCGGGCGTCACGAACAGCGCGGCGGCACCCGGCGCGACGGCCACGGTCCAGGAGGCCGGCAGGCGGCCGGCGAGGTCCACCGCCTGCAGCTCGGGCCACGCCCGGAGCAGCCATTCCACCTGGTCCTCGTTCTCCTCCCGCTCCAGGCTGCAGGTCGAGTAGAGCAGGTGCCCGCCGGAGGCCAGCAGCGAGGCCGCGTTCAGCAGGATCTCCCGCTGGAGCTCGACGAGCCGCGGGAGCAGGTCGGGCGACTTCCGCCACCGCGCGTCGGCGCGCCGCCGGAGCGTACCCGTGCCCAGGCAGGGCACGTCGGCCACGACCAGGTCGGCGGGGCGCGAGAACGCCACGTGCCGCGCGTCCGCCGCCAGGAGGCGCAGGGGCAGCTGCATGCGGCTGGCCGTGCCGGCCAGCCGCCGCAGCCGCAAGGGAGAGAGGTCGCACGCGACGAGCGTGGCCCCCGTCGGACGCTCGGCGAGCGCGCCGAGCTTTCCCCCGGGCGCCGCGCACACATCCACCACGAGGCCGGCTTGCGGCGGTTCCACGAGCCTGGAGACGAGCTGCGCTCCCGCGTCCTGGACGGTGAACAGACCCTGCGCGAAGGTCGCCAGCGTGCGCGGATCGCCGCGGCCGAGGACGACGCAGCCCTCGATCGCCGGGTGGAGCCATGCTTCGGCCCCCTCGGTCCCGAGCCGCTCCACGAGCTCGCCGGCGCCGATCCGTCCCGCGTGCGGACGGAGGTGCACGGCCGGACGCTCGTTGCCCGCCGCCAGCAACGCGCGCGCGCGCGCGGGTCCGAAGCGCTCAAGCCAGCGCTCCACGAGCCACAGAGGATGTGAGCTCGCGCGCGAGAGCTCCGCCGCGGTCGCGGAGGACTCGGGCGCGGCCTCCGACGTGACAAGGCCGGCGGGGCCCGATTCGGAGGCCGGCGGCGCGGCAAGGCCCGAGGGCCGGGCGGAGGGCTCCGCGGCGAGTGCCCGCAGCGTGGCGTTCACCACGCCGGTGAGCCCTCGCGCCTGCGACGCGGGCAGGAGCTCGCGCACGTGGTCCACCGCGGTGTGGATCGCGGCGCGGGCCGGGATGCGATCGAGGAACAGGATCTGGTAGGCCGCGACCTCGAGCACGGCCTGCACCGTGAGCGGAAGCGAGACGAGCCCGCGCCGCAGCAGCGCGTCCAGCCGCTCGTCGAGCAGCAGCTTCCAGCGCAGCGTGCCGAAGGCGATCTCCTGCGCGAGCGCGCGGTCGGCCCGCGTGAGGGTGCGCCCGCGGCCCTCGAGTGCAGAGTCCGCCCGCCGGCCGGCGGCGACGTCCAGGAGCACCCGGGTGGCCGCGAGCCGCGCGTCGGGCGCACGGCCGCGGGGGTCGCGCCCGGCGACCGGTCGGGGCTCGGCGCTGGCGGATCCGGGAGTGGCGTCCGGAGTCAGACGAGGACCCCCTCGCGGGGGCTGGAGGGCACGGCGTGCGGGCGCCGCGGCATGGGTCCGGCCTCCCACGCGAGCCGCCCGGCATGGACCGCCAGGCGCATCGCCCGCGCCATCTTCACGGGGTCGTCGGCCTGCGCGATCGCCGTGTTCATGAGGATGCCCTCGACGCCGAGCTCCATCGTGATCGCCGCGTCGGAGGCGGTGCCGACGCCTGCGTCTACGATCACGGGCACGCTCACGACGTCGCTGATGAAGAGCAGGTTCTGCGCGTTCAGGATTCCCTGCCCGGAGCCGATCGGAGACGCCAGCGGCATCACGCAGACCGCTCCGGCATCCTCGAGCTTTCGCGCGACGACCGGGTCGTCGTTCGTGTAGGGCATCACGTGGAAGCCTTCCCGCACGAGCTCGCGCGTCGCCTCCACGAGCTCCGCCGTGTCCGGATACAGCGTGCGCTCGTCGCCGATCACCTCGAGCTTCACGTAGTCCGACAGCCCGGCGGCGCGGCCGAGGCGGGCGATGCGCACGGCCTCGGCAGCCGTCGTGGCGCCGGCGGTGTTGGGAAGCACCAGGTACCGCTCGGGATCGATCCAGTTGAGGAGGGCGTCCTCAGTGGAGCGCCCCAGGTCCACGCGCCGGACCGCCACCGTCACGATCTCGGCGCCCGAGGCCTCGAGCGCCTCGCGCATGACCGCGTTCGAGGGGTACTTGCCCGATCCCAGGATCAGGCGCGAGCCGAACTCCCGGGGCCCCAGCTTCAGCGTCTCGGCCATTCGGCTCCGTCCAGGTGTGGAGGCGGCGCGGCGGTCATCCGCCACCGACGAACTGCACGATCTCGACCCGGTCGCCGCCGGACAGGCCGACGTGCTCGTACTCGCCGGGACGCAGGATGCGTCCGTTGTGCTCGACGACCACCAGTCGCGGGTCCATCCGGAACGACCGCAGGAGGTCCAGGAGCTCGGCGCCCTCCTCGAGGTCGCGCTCGCGCCCGTTCACGGTGAGCTGCATGCCATCCCCCTCTCCAGCTCCTGCAGGTACGCCTCGGCCGCCGCACCGGGATCGGCCGCGTCCCAGATCCCGGAGACGGCCGCCACTCCGTACGCGCCCGCCGCGAGCGCGAGTCCCACCCGCCCGGGCGTGACGCCGCCCACGGCGATCAGCGGCAGCCCGACACGGCTCGCCGCCCGCGCCGCGGCCGTCAGGCCCGACGTCCCGCGCGGGGCGAGATCCGGCTTCGAGGGCGTGGGAAAGACGTGGCCGTAGACGAGGAAGTCCAGCTCGGCGGCGCGCCGGCCGGCGGCCTCGGGGGTGTGGACGGAGCGGCCCAGCAGCGGTCCAGGACCCAGGATCGTCCGCGCCTGGGCGGGAGTCAACCCCGCCTCGGGAAGGTGCGCGCCCGCGCCCGCGATGCGCGCCACGTCGACGCGGTCGTTCACCAGGATCGCCGTCTCGGGAAAGGTGGCGCACAGCTCGCGCGACCGGTCGAGCAGCAGCCGGCCGTTCGACCCGCGAGCGCGCAGGTGGAGCGCCAGGGGGCCGGCGCGCAGGAGCCTCGCCGCGAGCTCCACGAAGTCGGACCGCTCCAGGATCTCGCGGTCGGTGACGGCGTGCAGCCGCGCGAGGCGGCTCACGTGAAGCACGTCCCGGGCGGCATGAGCCGGCCGCGCAGGAAGTCGGCCACGGCCATGCGGGGCCGGCCCTCCATCTGCAGCTCCAGGACCTCCAGCATGCCTGCCCCGCAGGCGACGCGGAGGCTCCCCGGCGGCGACGCGAGGACCTCGCCCGGTCGCGGGCGCTCCGCCGGCGGCTGCGCCCTTCCTGGCGGCTCCTCGAGCGCTCGACCGCGGAAGATCTTCACGCGCCGTCCATTCCAGCTGGACGTGGCGCCGGGCCACGGATCGAAGGCCCGGAGCGCCCGCTCCACCTCCGCTGCCGGTCGCGACCAGCGCACGCGCGCGTCCGCCGGCGTCACGCGCGGCGCGTACGTGGCCAGCCGCTCGTCCTGGCGCCGCGCCTCCAGCCGGCCGCGCGTCAGCGCCTGCAGGCCCTCCATGAGGACCTCCCCTCCCAGCTCCGCGAGGCGCCGCGTGAGCTCCCCGGAGGACTCCTCCGGCCGCACCGGCAGCTCTCGCTGGAGCAGGATCGGTCCCGTGTCGAGGCCGCGCTCCATGCGCATGAGGGTGATCCCGGTCACCTCGTCGCCCGCCAGGATCGCCGCGGACACCGGCGCCGCCCCGCGATGGCGCGGGAGCAGCGAGGCGTGGACGTTCAGCGACCCGTGGCGCGGGAGCTCGAGCACGCGCTCCGGCAGCAGGTTGCCGTACGCCGCCACCACGCTGACGTCGGGCCGCAGGCCGGCCAGCGTGGCGCGGAACTCGGCGCCGCGCGGCCGCTCCGGCTGGAGCACGGGGACGTCGGGCCGCGAGGAGAGCAGTCGCAGCTTGGTGGGCGGAGGCTCCGCGCGGCCGGATCGGCCACGCGGGCGGTCGGGCTGTGTGACGAGGCCCACCACCGTGTGCGGAGACCGGAGCAGGGCTTCGAGGGAGGGGACCGCGAAGTCGGGAGTCCCCCAGAAGAGGATGCGCAGCCCGTGCGCGGCCGTGCCGGCGGGCTCGGCGCCTACAGCCTGCTCCCGGTCTCGGAGGCGCCCTCTTCCTGCTGCCGCCGATACGCGCGCAGCGCCATGCGCCGGCGCAGCGGTCCCAGGCGGTCCACGAAGAGGATCCCGTCGAGGTGATCGATCTCGTGCTGGAGCACGCGCGCGAGCAGCTCGGCGCCTTCCACGCGGCGCGGCTCGCCGCGCGGCGTCAACCCCTCGACCACGACGCGCGCGCTGCGCTCGACGTCGGCCGTGATCCCGGGAATGCTGAGGCAGCCCTCCTCGCTCGCGACCCGGCCCTCGGTCTGGACGATCCTGGGGTTCACGAGCGCGAACGCCTCGGAGCCGTCGCGCAGCTCGCCGGCGTCCACGGCGATCACCCGCGTCGAGCGGCCCACCTGCGGCGCGGCGAGGCCGACGCCCTTGTGGGCGTACATGGCCGCGATCAGCTCCTCGGCGAAGCGCTCCAGCGCGTCGTCGAAAACCTCCACCGGCGCGGCCTTGGCGCGCAGGACGGGGTCGCCCAGAAGGCGCAGTGGCAGGACGGCCGGATCGGCCGTGCGCGACGAGGCGGAGGTCACGCCTTCCTCCCCGCACCCTCGGAGCGCTCGGGCTCGCCCGCGGGCCTGCCGCCGGTGCGCTCGACGAGGCGCAGGATCTTCGAGCGTTCCACCTCCACCTTGACCCCCTCGTCGACCCGCAACGACACGCGCTCCTCGTTCAGGGAGAGAATTCGGCCGAATAGACCGCCGGCGGTCACGACGTCGTCGCCCTTCTTCAGCGCCCGCAGCATCTCCTGGTGACGCTTGGCCTCCTTCTGCTGGGGCCGCAGCAGGAGGAAGTAGAGGATGGCCAGCATCGCCACGATCGGCAGGAATCCCACGAAGGGGTTCGTGCCGGGGGCGGAAGGGGCCATCATGAGGAGGAAGAACGGGAGCGTCTGCATCTCGGGTCCGCCGTCGTTCGAAACGCGGGAGTCGCAGGTGTCGTCGTCGCAGGTCGAATATGCTCGGGCGTCCGGCGGGGGCGCAAACGAAGCGCTCCCACCGCCGGCTCGGCCGCCGCGCGTCAGCCGGGCGGCGCCTGGGAGACCGCGGCGCCGGACCGGCGGCCGCCCGCGGCGTAGCGCGCGAGCGTGTCGTCGGCCCAGCTCGCGTAGCGGCTGGCGAGGACCGCCTCTCGCGCCTCGCGCAGCAGGGTCGTGAGGAAGTGCAGGTTGTGGAGGGTGGCGAGTCGCAGCCCCAGCACCTCGCGGGCATGGAAGAGGTGGCTCAGGTACGCTCGGGACGCCAGGGCGCAGGCGCCGCAGCCGCAGCCGGGCTCGATCGGGCCGTGGTCCCGCCGGTGGGCCCTCCCCCGGATGTTGATGCGGCCGTCGCGCGTGAAGAGGGTGCCGTTGCGGCCGTGGCGGGTGGGCGCCACGCAGTCGAAGAGGTCCATGCCGCGTGCCACGGCGTGCACCAGGTCCTCGGGGAAGCCAACGCCCATGACGTAGCGCGGCCGCCGCGGGTCGAGCTCGGGCTCCAGGGCCTCCAGCACGCCACGCATCTCGGCGTTCGGCTCTCCGACGGCGAGGCCGCCGATCGCCGTGCCGGGCAGATCGAAGGCGCGCGTCGCCCGCGCGCTGTCGCGACGCAGCCCGGCGAACGTCGAGCCCTGGACGATGCCGAACAGCGCCCCGCCGGCCCCACCACGCGCGCGGAGCGCCTCGGCGTGCCGGACGGACCGCTCCAGCCAGCGCAGCGTGCGCTCGACCGCCTCGCGCGCTTCGCACTCCCCGGCCGGGTTCGCCAGGCAGTGGTCGAGCGGCATGGCCACGTCCGATCCCAGGTCGCGCTGGATCTCGACCACCTTCTCGGGCGTGAAGCGGTGCAGCGACCCGTCCAGGTGGGAGCGGAACGTCACCCCCTCGTCGTCCACGCGCGCGAGCGCCGAGAGGCTGAAGACCTGATAGCCGCCGCTGTCCGTCAGGACCGGGCCGTCCCAGCCCATGAACCGGTGCAGGCCCCCGGCTTCCGCCACGGTCTCCGCGCCGGGGCGGAGGTAGAGGTGGTAGGCGTTCGCGAGCACGATCTCGACCCCCACCTCGCGCAGCTCGGCGGGGGTGACGCCCTTCACGGTGGCCTGCGTGCCCACCGGCATGAAGGCGGGCGTGGCGACCCGCCCGCGCGGGGTCAGGAGCTCCCCCGCGCGGGCGGCGCCGGCGGGGTCGCGCGCCAGCAGGCGGAAGGTCGTCACAGGATCAGCATCGCGTCGCCGTAGCTGTAGAAGCGGTAGCCCTCCCGCACGGCGTGGGCGTAGGCCCGGCGCGTGAGATCGCCGCCCGCGAACGCCGCGACCAGCAGCAGCGGAGTCGAGCGCGGCAGGTGGAAGTTCGTCAGCAGCCGATCCGCGAGGCGGAAGCGGAACGGCGGCCGGATGCAGAGGTCCGTCTCTCCCGCGAGCGCACGCGGCGCCGCCCAGCGGCGCGCGGCGGTCTCCAGCGTGCGCATGGACGTGGTCCCGACCGGACAGATCGCGCCGCCGCGCGCGCGCGCCGCGGCGACGGCCGCCGCCGCGGCCGCGCCGACGGCGAACGGCTCCGGCTCCATGCGCACGCGCTCCGCCTCGAGCTCCTCGATGGGCCGGAACGTCCCCGGCCCCACGTGCAGGCACACGCGCGCGAGGCGCACGCCGCGCTCGCGCAGCGCGCGAAGGGTCGCCGCGGTGAAGTGCAAGCCGGCCGTCGGCGCGGCCACGGCCCCCGGCTTCCTCGCGTAGACCGTCTGGTAGCGGCGCCGGTCGGCGGCCGTCGCCGCCCGCTCGATGTAGGGCGGAAGCGGCATCCGCCCGCGCTCCTCGAGCGCGCGGGTCGGGGCGGCGGCGTCGGCGAAGGCCAGCAGCCGGCCTCCGCCGTCGAGCTGCTCGAGCACCCGCGCCTCGAGTCCGCGGCCGAAGCGCAGTGCCTCGCCCACCCGGACCCGTCGAGCCGGGCGCACGAGCGCCTCCCAGCGACCGTGTCCGCGATCGCGCGTGAGGAGCACCTCCACGCGGCCGCCGCTCGGGCGCCGCGCCTCCAGCCGCGCGGGCAGCACGCGCGTCTCGTTCAGCACGACCAGGTCGCCGGGCTCGAAGTAGCGGGGAAAGTCGCGGAAGCGGCGATCCTCCAGCCGCCCGTCGCGGCGGTGCACGACCAGGAGCCGCGCGGCGTCCCGGCGGGCCGAGGGGCGCTGCGCGATGCGGCCGGGGGGAAGGTCGAAGTCGAGCTCGTCGACCCGCATCGGCGGGTCGGCCTCAGTGGCCGGCGGCGGAAATCCCGACCGGGGACACTCAGCGCCTGAGGAAGAAGTTCAGGAGCAGCGTGAGGAGCACGCTCAGCAGGAGCGAGGTGGCGAGCGGGACGAAGACGGTGCCGCCGCCCAGCCGGAAGCGCAGGTCCCCGGGGAGACGGCCGAGCGGAAGATTCGGCCAGAGGACGAAGAGGAGACCCACCAGCGCGAGGACCCCGCCGAGCACGAGCAGCAGCCGGCCCACGCCTTCCACCCTAACCGCCCTGGACCGGATCGCCGCGCCGCGCCAGCGCCCGTGCCAGGCTCAGCGCCTCGTCGCGCAGCGCGGCCGCCCCGCCGCTCGCGAGCGCGTTCAGCGCCCGCACGCGGTCCACGCGCACGACCAGCGCCGGCGCCCCCTCGCGCGGGTGCGACCACTCCGCGAGCAGCTCCAGCACCTCGCGCTCGAAGGCCGGCACGCCCGCCTCGTGGCGCCCCTCGAATCGCGCGCACAGGGAACCCAGGTCGATCCCGTAGCGCAGCTCCAGGCCGTGCACCATGCGGCAGATGTGCTCGCGCGCCCGCTCCCCGCGCCGCGCGTGGTGGCGGGCGATGGCGGCGGGCGAGTTGCCGTAGGCGCGGAAACGGCGAACGGCGTGCGCCACGGCGGCGGGGCTGAGGGCGAGAACGTGCATGCTGTCCGGTTCGGATCGGAGCGCGGCGCCGAACGGGGAATGTCGGGCGGGGCACCGAAGGGGCTCGTGAGTCGGGACGAAACTAGGGACGTGCGACCGGGGGCCGCAACGGTCGGAGGCAGGAGACACGCGCACGCGGGATCGCGGCAGTCGAGGTCGCCGCACCGGTGCGGAAGGCTCAGAACAGGTCGCTCTGCACCTTCGCCGCACGTCCCGCGGCCAGGCCCAGGTGCGCGTACGCGCCCGGCGTGGCCTCGCGCCCGCGCGGGGTGCGCTGGAGGAAGCCGCGCTGGATGAGGAACGGCTCGTGCACCTCCTCCAGCGTGCCGGGGTCCTCGCCGACGGCCACCGCGAGCGTGTTCAGCCCCGCCGGCCCCCCGCCGAACTTCTCGATGAGCGTGCGCAGGATGCGCGCGTCCATCTCGTCGAGTCCGACCTCGTCCACCTGGAGCGCGGCCAGGGCCGCGCGCACGACCTCACGGTCGATCCGTCCGGCGCCGTTCACCTGCGCCCAGTCGCGGGTCCACTTGAGCAGCCGGTTCGCCACGCGGGCCGTCCCGCGCGAGCGGCGCGCGATCTCCCCGGCCGCCTCGTCGTCGATCGACACCTGCAGGATGCGCGCCGAGCGGCGCACGATCGCCGCCAGCTCCTCGGGCGCGTAGAAGTCCAGCCGATGCACCATCCCGAAGCGCGAGCGCAGCGGCGATGTGAGCAGCCCCTGGCGCGTCGTGGCTCCCACGAGCGTGAAGCGGCTGAGAGGGATGTGGATCGAGCGCGCGCTCGGCCCCGAGTCGATCAGGATGTCGAGCGAGAAGTCCTCCATCGCGGGGTAGAGGTACTCCTCCACCGCCGGGCGCAGCCGGTGGATCTCGTCGATGAACAGGATGTCTCCCTCGCGCAGGTTCGTGAGCAGGCCCGCCAGGTCGCCCGCCTTCTCCAGCGCCGGGCCCGAGGTGACCCGCAGCTCGACCCCCAGCTCGCGCGCCAGGACGTGCGCCAGCGTCGTCTTGCCCAGCCCGGGCGGCCCGCAGAAGAGGCAGTGGTCCAGAGGCTCGCCGCGGCCGCGCGCGGCCGCGAGCGAGGTGCGCAGGTTGGCGACGACGCGGGGCTGCCCGAGGAAGTCCTCGAGGGCCGCGGGCCGCAGCGTCTCCTCGAGCTCCACCTCCTCGCGGCGCGGCTCGGGCTGGGTGGCGGCATGGCCGGAGAGGGTGCTCGTGAACTTCTTCTGGGCGGGAGCGCTCACAAGGGCCTCGGCGTCGTGCCGCTCTGGCAGCCGGAGCGGCAGCGATATGCGCGCATCACGAGTTCAACGCCGCCAGCGCGCGCCGCACGAGCTCCTCGACCCCCGCACCCGGCGCCTCTCCGGCGGCGGCGCGGACCGCCTCGGCAGCCTTCGTGCGCGGGAAGCCGAGGGCGCCGAGCGCCTTCAGCGCCTCCTCGCCGCGTGCCCCACCGGGGGTGGCGGGGCGGTGGGCCCCGTCTCCCGCGGAGACGAGGTCGGGGAACTTGTCGCGCAGCTCCACCACCAGCCGCTCGGCCGTCTTGCGGCCCACGCCCGGAACGCGCGTGAGCGTCGCCAGGTCGCCGCCGGTCACGGCCGCGACGAGTGCGGGCACCGTGAGCGTGGAGAGCAGGACGAGTGCGAGCCGGGGCCCGATGCCCGTGACCCCCGTCGCCGTCGTGAAGACGCGCCGCTCCTCCGGGGTCGCGAAGCCGAAGAGCGCGAGCTCGTCCTCGCGCACGTGAAGGACGGTGAGCAGCCGCGCGCGCGTGCCCGCGTCGGGGAGCGCCTCGTACGTGCTCAGCGGGATCGCGACGTCGAGCGCGACGCCGCCCACGGCGAGCACCACCCGGCCCAGCTCCTTGGCGGCGAGCTCTCCCTCGATCCAGGCGATCACCGCACGAGCGCCCGCGCCGCGCCGAGGCGCAGGCCGCGGTGCACGTAGCACAGCGCGGCGGCGAGGCCGTCGGCGGCGTCGAAGGGGGCGGGCAGGACGGGCAAACCGAGCGCGGCGCGGACCATGTACTGGATCTGCCGCTTGCTGGCGCTCCCGGTGCCCACGACCGAGAGCTTGATCTCGCGCGGAGCGTACTCGAAGACCGCCACGCCGCCCATCCGACCAGCCGCGATCAGCGCGCCCCGCACCTGACCGACCACCGCCATGGAGCGGACGTTCGGCCCCAGGAAGACGTTTTCCACGACGATCGCATCGGGCTGGAAGTGCTCCACCAGGTCGCGCACGCCCTCGGCGAGCACCTTCAGGCGATCGGGGAGCGGTGCGGCGAGGGGCGGGCGGATCGTCCCGTAGTCGACGCAGCAAGGGCCGCGCGGCGAGACGTCCACGACCCCGAATCCGGTGACCCGGCTCCCGGGGTCCAGCCCCAGGACGCGCGGGTGGGCGTCAGCTCGCGCGGGAGAGGACGCGCTCGTCGATGTCAAAGTTGGCGGCGATGTTCTGGACGTCGTCGTGCTCCTCCAGCACCTCCAGCAGCTTCAGCAGCCGCTCCGCCTCCTTCTCGTCGACGGCCACGGTGGTCTTCGGGAGCATCACCAGCTCGGCGCCCTGGAACGGAATGCCGCGGGCCTGCAGCGCCTGCTGCA
Organism: Gemmatimonadota bacterium; assembly: GCA_046262075.1. Classification (GTDB taxonomy): domain Bacteria; phylum Gemmatimonadota; class Gemmatimonadetes; order JACCXV01; family JACCXV01; genus JBHENL01. The sequence goes on along the minus strand of JBHENL010000183.1, from coordinate 644 downwards.
CGGGCTGGAAGGCGGCGAACGAGGTGAAGACCTTGAGCTCCTGGTCCTCGCGCACGACGTCCTCCGCCCCCGCCTCGGCAGCCTCCAGGAGCAGGGTCTCCTCGTCGACGGCGTCGGCGTCCACCGTGATCTGCCCCTTGCGGTCGAACATCCAGGCGACGCTGTTCGCCGCGCCCAGGTTCCCGCCGTGCTTCGAGAACAGGTGGCGCAGGTCGGCGACCGTCCGGTTCTTGTTGTCGGTCATCGCGTGGACGATGATCGCCACGCGCCCCGGCCCGTAGCCCTCGTAGGTCATCTCCTCGTAGGTGACGCCGGGCAGCTCGCCCGTCCCGCGCTGGATCGCCTTCTCGATGTTGTCGGCCGGCATGTTCTCGGCGCGAGCGTTCGTGACCGCCGTGCGCAGGCGCGGGTTCGCCTCCGGGTCGCCGCCTCCGCTCCGGGCGGCGACGGTGATCTCCTTGATCAGGCGGGTGAAGATCCGGCCGCGCTTGGCGTCGACCCCGGCTTTCTTGCGCTTGATCGTGGACCACTTGGAATGGCCGGACATGCGGGCTTCCCATCCGAGAGAGGGGCGGGGCTCACGAGGCGCGGGCTCCGTGCTACCCTTCGCGGCCGCCGCCTGGCGCTGAGTTTACCCTCGCCCC
>JBHENL010000182.1:0-3202 GCA_046262075.1 Gemmatimonadota bacterium | reverse complement strand
TGGGACCAGGTCGCCCGCGAGGGCGGCAGGGCCAACATCCTCGGCGTGCCCCCGTCGTTCCCGCCGCGGAAGGTGAGCGGCCTCTGCGTCGGCTGCTTCATGACGCCCGACACCGAGCGCGACGCCTACACGCACCCCGCGCGCGTGAAGGACGAGATCGCCTCGCTGGTGGGCGACTACCCCGTGGACGTGCGGAACTTCCGCACCGAGCGCAAGGACTGGCTCCGGGACGAGATCTACGCCATGAGCCGGAAGCACTTCGCGGTCGTGCGCCACTATCTGACACGCTCGGAGTGGGACTTCTTCCAGTTCGTGGAGATCGGGCTGGACCGCATCCACCACGGCTTCTGGAAGTACCACGACCCGCAGCACGTGCTCCACGAGCCCGGCAGCCCCTACGCGGACGTGATCCGGGACTACTACGCCCATCTCGATGACGAGCTGGGCCGGGTGCTCGAGCTGCTCGAGGACGACACGGTCGTGCTGGTGGTCTCCGACCACGGCGCGCGGCGGCTGGACGGCGGGTTCTGCGTGAACGAGTGGCTGGTGCGCGAGGGGCTGCTCGTGCTGCGCTCCTATCCCGAGTCCGTGACGCCCTTCGCCCAGCTGGACGTGGACTGGGAACGCACCCGGGCGTGGAGCGAGGGCGGCTACTACGCGCGCGTGTTCCTGAACGTGAAGGGTCGCGAGCCCAGCGGCGTCGTCGACCCCGCGAGCTACGAGGACTTCCGTGACGAGCTGAAGGCGCGCCTCGGGGCGACCGTCGACCCGGAGGGGCGCCCTCTGGGCACGCTGGTCTTCCGGCCCGAGGAGGTCTACCGCACCGTCCGCAACGTGGCGCCCGACCTGATCGTGCACTTCGGGGGCCTCGCCTGGCGCTCGATCGGGGGCGTCGGCTATCCCGGCGTCCACGTGCAGGAGAACGACACGGGCCCCGACGACTGCAACCACGCGCAGATCGGCGCCTTCGTGCTCGCCGCACCCAACCTCTCGCTGCGGGGGGAGCTCCAGGGGGCGCACCTCCTGGACGTCGCCCCCACGCTGCTGGAGCTCGGCGGCTACGACGTGCCCTCGTCCATGCAGGGTCGCTCGTGGACGGCCGGCGTGACGTCCGGGGCGCCGCCCGACGGGGGTCTGTCGGCGGATCAGGAGGAGCTGGTGCGGCAGCGGCTCTCCGGCCTGGGCTACATCTCGTGAGCCGAGCCGCGCCGGAGGTCTGGCGGCGGTACGGGGGCGGCGCGGACGCGACGGCCCTGCGCCTGTTCGCGACCTGCTGGATCGTCCTCACCCTGCACTTCGCGACGAACTTCGCGCGCGAGCACTACCCCGCCCTCAGCCTGGCGGAGACGGGCAGCTTCCGCGTCGACGAGTACCTGGGGCTGCACTCCGACATCTTCGAGACGCCCGAGGGCGAGGCGTACATCAACAACAATCCCGGCGTCTCCATCCTCGCGGCGGTCCCGCTGCTCGTGGCGCGGCCGGCGCTGGCCTGGGCCGAGTCGCTGCGCCGGAGAGAGCTGGCCGAGAGCGGCGGCCGGGTGTCGGCCGAGTACCGCACCGAGCGGCGGGGCTGGCAGACGTTCTACCGCCAGGCCCGCGAGCGGGGACTCGATCTGAAGTTCGGGCTGATCTCGTTCCTGACGGTGGCCTTCTGCATGTCCCCGCTCACGGCACTCGCCGGGGTGGTGCTGCTCGGCACTCTTCGCGGCCTCGCCGTGCCGCGCGGTGAGGCGCTCTTCCTCTCGTTCCTGCTCGTGCTCGGGACCCCGCTCTTCTTCCGTAACGGCTACCTCAACCACAACCACGTGCTGGGACTGGCGGTGTTCTTCGCGTTCGTCCTGCTCTGGCGCGTCGCCCCGCGTTCGCCGGACCGCCGGTGGCCCGTGGTCCTAGCGGGATTCCTGGGCGGCTTCGGCGTGCTGTGCGACTACAGCGGCGTGGTGCCGCTCGCCTTCCTCGGGGCGTACGCCGCGTTGCGCGCCTGGGCCGCTCCCGCTGCGGGAGCCGCCGATCCGGGCTGGCGCGGCGCCGTCTCCGGGGCCGGCTGGTTCGTGGCCGGCGCGGCCCTGCCGATCGCGTTCCTGCTGGCCTACCAGTGGTCGGCGTTCGGGAGCCCCTTCCGTCCCGCGCAGGCCCTGATGCCCCCCACGGAGTACAGCGTGCACGGCTACCATGGCATGACATGGCCGCGAGCGGACCTGATCTGGGCCAACCTCTTCGACCCGCGCTTCGGCCTCTTCGCCTTCGGGCCCATCCTGCTGCTCGCGCTGCCGGGGCTCTGGCTGACGCCGGCGAGCTGGCTCTCACGCGCCGAGAAGGGCCTGATCGCCGCCTTCGTGGTGGCGTTCCTGCTCTTCTGCAGCGCGAACCAGTTCGCGCGGCTCACCTGGAACACGGGCATGCGCTACACGATGCCGCTGGTACCGATCCTGTTCCTGCTGGCGATCCCGGCCCTACGGCGGATGCCTCCGCTGGCGACCTACGCGGCGGCCGTGCTCGCCTTCGCCCATGCGTGGGCCCTCGCCATGGCGCGCGAAAGCGTGCCGGAGTCGCTCGTGCGCGTCTTCGTGGGGGGCTTCCAGCTGCCGTGGCTCACCGTGATCGGCCGCACGTCGGCCCAGTACGCCCCCTGGCTCGAGGGAGCACCGTCTCCGCTGCCGCTGATGGCACTCGCCGCAGCGCTGATCGCGGGCGTCTGGCGCTTCGGCGGCGGCGGACACCCCCCGGACGCGCCTGTCGGGCACGACGCAGGCGCCTCGCGACTCGGCCTCCCGACGCACGGCAGCCTGGACGAGAGCGTGGGCGTGGCCGGCTCGGGCTGGCAGCGCGAGGGACCGTGATCGCGGAGACGCCGGGCATCGCCGGAGCCGTCTCGAGCCGTCGGCTCCCGCGCCTCCTGCTGGTCGCAATGCGGCCGCTCCAGTGGACGACGAACCTCTTCGTCCTGGCCACGCTGCTCTTCGGGATGAAGCTCACCGATGCGGGCGCCACGACCGACGCGCTGATCGCGTTCGCCTGCTTCTGCCTGCTCGCGAGCGCTCTGTACCTCGTGAACGACGTGCTCGACGCGGACCTCGACCGCGCGCACCCGCAGAAGCGGCTGCGCCCGATCGCCTCCGGCGAGCTGCCCGTCCCGGTGGCGCTCGCCGCGGTCGGCGCGCTCCTGGCGGCGGCGGCGGCGGTCGCCGTGAGCCTGGGCCGC
>JBHENL010000181.1:0-9795 GCA_046262075.1 Gemmatimonadota bacterium | reverse complement strand
TTTCTGCGGCAGTCGGATGCGGTGATTGCGCATGACGTCGAGCCGCATCTCGGCAAGATCACAGCCCCGACGCAGATCACGTTCGGCCGGTACCACATGGTGGCGTCCACCCGTTTTGCCGATCGAATGAGGACCAACATTCAGGGAGCTGAACTCATCGTTTTCGAAGGCTGCGCGCACGCTCCCATCTACGAGAAGGTGGAGGAGTTCAACCAAGAGACCCTGGGGTTTCTGCACCGGCATTCGGGGTAGCAGACCTCTTGCTCCAGCAAGGGACCGTGAACCCAGCCATGATTCAGCTCCATCACGCCAGCTGGCAGTCCACGATCATCCTCGTTCTTGATCAACCCACATAGGAGACGAACCGTGCAAGACGTTCAAAGGATCACCCCCTGTCTGTGGTTTGATGATCAGGCCGAAGAGGCAGCCGAGTTCTATACCGCTGTCTTTAGAAACTCGAGGATCGTGAACATTGCTCGGTATGGAGAAGCCGGGCATGAGGTCCACGGCAAACCGGCGGGAACGGTGATGACCGTGGCATTCGAACTCGATGGGCAGGCGTTTACCGCACTCAACGGCGGGCCGATGTTCAGATTCAACGAGGCCATATCGTTCCAAGTCAATTGCGGGACGCAGGAAGAGGTGGATTATTACTGGGAGAAGCTATCTGAGGGCGGGGATGAAAAGGCACAGCAGTGTGGCTGGCTCAAGGACAGATACGGCGCTTCATGGCAGGTTGTTCCGAGCGTGTTACTCGAGATGATCAATGATCCCGATTCCGGAAAGTCCCAAAGAGCCATGGAGGCCATGCTTCAAATGAAGAAGATCGACATTGATGAACTGAAGCGGGCGTATGCTGGATAGCATTGGCGTGTTTGGAGGCCAGTGGTGCGCGAGACGCTCAGCCGGAGGTGATCCATGGGGATCACGGGTGTGCACGTCCTGCTCTACACCCGGGAGCCCGACGCGCTCCGAGCAACACTCCGCGACGCGTTCGGGTGGAAGCATGTCGACGCGGGCGATGGGTGGCTCATCTTTGTCCTGCCTCCCGCCGAGCTCGGAGTGCATCCCGCCGAGGGACGCACTTACGAATCGGGAGTCCGGCACCAGTTCACGCTGATGTGCGACGATATCGAAGCCACGATCCGGGAGCTGAGGGCGAAGGGGATCGAGGTGAAAGACGAGCCCAGCGACGAGGGCTTTGGCGTTACCGTCATGCTGCATCTGCCCGGCGAGGTCGAGGTCCTCCTGTACGAGCCCCGGCATCCGGTTGCGATCGAATCCCTTCCCCGCTGAGCCGCCGGCTCCTCCTGATCGGCGACTGGGCTGCTCGCAGGCGAACGACTGGCGCTCTCTCCCGCTCGGATCCTGCGCTCGAGACCCCGCCAGCTCCCGGGCTCGCTGCCCTTCGGGGTGGCACCGCCCTTGCTCGAGGTCTCCGCGAGAGCGGCGGCCGGAGGAGCCGGGCATTCCCGAGAACGCGGGCGGCGGGGGTGCTGTCCAAAGGCTGCCGCTTTCGTTTCGGCTGCGCGGCGCCGCGAGATCCGGGCGCGCGGCGGGTCAGACGGGCGGCGAGGCCTCGCTGCCGTCGCCGGCGGCCTCCGGCTGAGGCTTGAGGATCTCCTGCACCTCGAGCAGCAGGCTGCGCTCGTGGCGGCGGTCGACGAGGATGTCGACCGTGTACGTGCCCGCACGCGGAAAGGTGAGGTTGTTCAGCGTCAGGATCGCCTGCGTGAAGATCGGGTGCCCAGCCCGGTCGCTCTGGAAGTGCGCCCGCCCGTCGAGCTTGAGGAGCTCGCTCCCGTCGGCATCGACCAGCCGGATGTCGATGGAGTGGTCGCCACGCTCCGTGTACGTCGCCTCGAGGCCCACGACCAGCGTGAGCGAAGGGTGTGAGTGCGGGAACTGGATTGCGCGCAGCGCGCTGAAGATCCCCAGGATGTTCAGCTTGCCCTCGCGGCTCACGTTCGCCGCGTCACACAGCACGGCCAGAGGCACCTTCATGCGAGCTCGTCCATGTCGGGCGTTGCAAGGTCGTGACGGGGAGGCCGTCCGTCGGGGCAGCGATCGAGTCCCCGGGTGAGAGAGGAAGATAGGCGGGCGCCGGCGGACAGGAAGCGGGAGCTGGAAGTGAGCCGGCAAACAGAAAGGCCGGGCGGCGAACCACCCGGCGCTTTCCGCGTGTTTGGGGGGAACGATCCCTACCGCTCCCTCCGCCGTGCAACCCTCTGCTCTCCTCTACGCCACGGGGTCGCGTTGGTTCCTCTCGAGCGAGGGCAGGCGACCGCCGCCAGGTCCGAGGTCGGCGCGGCCTAGCATCGGCTCCAGCCGCAGCCCGGGCAGACCATGCACCCCTCGCGGTGCGCGATGGGGCCCCCGCAGTCGGGGCAGGTCGCCAGCACCCGCGTGGCGCTCTCTTCCTGCGGCAGCGAGACCCTTGGCGAGCCGTTCCCTCCGGAGCGGCCGCTTCCACCCTCGTGGCTCTCGAACGCGAAGACCGACGGCCGCTGTCCGGGTCGACCTCTCGCCCTGGTCGTGCTCGCGCCGTTCGCCCCGGCAGGCGAGCCAGCGGCAGGCCTGGAGCCCGGCTGCGAATCGACCGGATCCAACTCCAGGTCGCCCTGCGGCGACGCCCTGCGCTGCAGGTAGCGCTCGAGCGCCTTCCCGATCGCGTCGGGTGCCGAGAGCACGAGCGTGCCGCTGTCCCAGACCGGATTGGGGCCGCAGATCCCCTTCAGCTGCTTGACGATCTCCTGGGCGTCCACGCCCGCGCGCAGGCAGAGCGAGATGAGCCGGCTGATCGCCTCCGACTGCGCCGCGGCGTTGCCGCCGGCCTTGCCGATGGAGGTGAACACCTCGCACAGCCCCTTCTCGTCCTCGTTGATCGTGACATAGAGGTTGCCCTCCCCGGTGCGGATGCGCTCGGTCATGCCGCTCGTCACCGCCGGCCGGTAGCGCGGCAGCAGGCCCGTTCCCGGTGTTCCCTCCGCCTGCCGCTCGGCGCTCACCACCGCCTCCGCAGCGGCCTTCTCGATCGCGGGGGGCGACTTCTTTTCGGTCTGGAGGATCCCCTCGCGGCTGCCCTCGCGATAGACCGTGATCCCCTTGAGCCCCGACTCGTACGCCGTGATGTAGATGTCCGCGACGGTCTCGACGCTCACGTCCTCGGCCAGGTTCACCGTCGAGGAGATGGACGAGTCCACGTACTTCTGGATCACACCCTGCATCCGCACCCGGAAGTAGGGATCGATCTGGTGCGCGGTGACGACGTGCTCGGGCAGCTCCTCGTCATCCCCGAAGAGCTCCTTCACCAGCGGATGGAAGACCTTGTACTCCGTGAACGTCTCGCCGTCGGGGTTCTTCACGCGCCGCTTGTACGACGTGCAGAAGATCGGCTCGATGCCCGAGGAGCTCTGCGCCACGATCGAGCCCGTGCCGACGGGCGGCACCGTGATGACCGTCGAGTTGCGCAGCCCGTGCTCGCGGATCGCCGCCTGCAGAGCTTCCGGCAGGCCCTGGATGAACTTCGAGCCGGCGATGCCGCCCGAGGGAGAGCCATCCTCGCCGGCCCAGCGGAACAGCGGGAACGGACCCTTCTCCTTCGCCAGCTCGACCGAAGCCGCGTAGGCCGTATAGCAGAGCGTGCGCATGATCTCGTCGACCTTCCCCAGCGCCTCCTCGGTGTCGTACTTGATGCCCATCTTGACGAGCGCGTCCCCGAGGCCCGTGAGCCCCAGACCCACGCGGCGATCCGCGGCCACTGCGTCCCGGATCTTCTCGAGCGCGTGGTTCGGCATGTTGTACTCGATGACGTCGTCGAGGAATCGGGTCGCGATGCGGCACGCCGCGACGAACGTCTCGGTCTCGAACTCGCCGCTCTCGTCCACGAAGCGGCTCAGGTTCAGGCTGCCGAGGTTGCACGCGGTGTAGGAGGCGAGCGGCTGCTCGGCGCACGGATTCGTCGACGTGATCGGGTGCGCATACTCCACGTTGTGATACTCGCACATCGTGTCCCAGAAGATGATCCCCGGCTCGGCGGAGGCGTGCGCGTTCTCGATGATCGTGTTCCACAGCTCGCGGGCGCGCACGGTGCGGAACGTGCGGCCGCCCCAGCGCAGGTCGAAGGCCTTGTCGTGCTTCACCGCGTCCATGAACTCGTGCGTGATCAGCACCGACACGTTCGCGTACTGCACCTTCTTGCGGGAGCGGTCGTTCTTGATCTTGATGAATGCCTCGACGTCCGGATGGTCCACGCGGATGGTCAGCATCAGGGCGCCGCGCCGCCCCGCCTGGGACACGGTGTTCGTGGACTCGCTGAAGAGGTTCATGAACGACGTGGCGCCGGGGGACCCTTGCACCGTGGCGTTGACGGGTGCCCCCGCCGGCCGCAGGATCGACAGGTCCGTGCCCACGCCGCCGCCCGTTCGATAGACCATCGCGGACTCGTAGATGCAGCGGTAGATGCCCTCGAGGCTGTCCTCCTCGATGGGGATGACGTAGCAGTTCGAGAGCGTCGGCCTGCGGATCGTGTCGTCGCGCCCCGCGCCGTGCATCACGCGGCCGCCGGGAACGAAGCGAAAGTCGTAGAGCAGCTCGAAGAAGCGTTCGTACCAGAAGTCGGGGTCGTCCTCGACCGAGGCGACCGCCCGCGCCACGCGGTCCCAGACGTGGAAGGGACCCGTCTCTCCGGGAGCCAGGTACTTGCTGCGCAGGACGTCCGCCGCCAGGTCCCCCGTGCCGTAGTACAGGTCGGCGTCGCGAGCGCGCTCGAGCCGGGCGGGATCGAGCCGCACCTCACCCGGGGTCTGCCAGAAGCCGGAACGGCCGGGTGCCGCGGACGGTGCGGGGGTCGGGGTCATCCTTGGCGTCTCCTCGGACGGGAGGTGGAGCGGGCGTGGCGGGCCCGGTGTGGGCGCCGCGAAGGCGAAGAGGCACGAGCGCGGAGTCGGGCGTTCCCGAGGCAAAGCGTACTCGAGGCGTCGGCGGGAGCCCAGCGGCGACCTGCCGACGCCTCGACCACTACCTGCAGTGTTCTCGTCCCCGCACAACCGCAATCAGTTGTAGCTCGCGCAGGCAGAGCTTGTCAAGAAAATCGTCAACCCGGCCGCGAGGGGAGGCTTCACCGGCCGCGGAGCGATGACGGATGTGCTTGAACGTAAAGAGGTTCGGCTGGAAAATTTCGGGCCTGCCCGGCTTGTGACCAGCCGTCCGAGCGAGTATCTTGGCGGTCCCGGGGCCCACGCCCCCCTTCGCCAGACAGGAGCCTTTGACGAATGACCGAAACAGTGAAGGAGACGGGCGCGGCGTCCTCGTTCATCAAGGCCAGTTCCGCCGCCACTGAGAAGATCCGCGAGCTGATGCAGCAGGAGGGACTCGCGGAGGGTCAGGGTCTGCGTGTTCGCGTCGTGGGCGGCGGCTGCCACGGCTTCTCCTACTCGCTCAACTTCGACTCTGCCTCGGCGCAGGACCACGTGCTGCCGGTGGACGGCGTGCCGTTCATCGTCGACAAGTTCAGCGCTCCCTACCTGATGGGCGCCGAGATCGACTACGTGGACACGCTCCAGGGCGCGGGCTTCAAGATCAGCAACCCGCACGCGAAGTCGACCTGCGGCTGCGGGAGCTCGTTCAGCGCCTGAGCCCGCACCCGGCTGAACGCGCCAAGCGAAAAACCCCCGCTCTCGAGCGGGGGTTTTTCGCTGATGGAGACGCCCGGTTGAGCGGGACCCGCCGAGCGCTACGTGCCGTCCACCACGAACGTCACGGTGTTGTCGCCGGCGCTGGCGAAGTCGAGGTTGTCGGTGTCGACGACCGCACCTCCGCTCCCCCTGGCCTCGACCGTCGCGGCGGTGGTGGGCATCTCGGGGAAGCGCTGGCTCTCGCCGCCCGCGACGGTTCCCACCCGCTCGTTGCCGACGTAGATCTCTACCGATTCCGACGTCTGGTTCTGGACCACGAGCACGCCCGTCCCCGCCCGGGACGGCCGCCCCTCGTCGTCCATCGTGCCCATCGTCTCCGTGTCGCCCTCGGCGCGACCGCCGCTCGCGCACGCCCCGGCGAGCAGCGGCAGCGTCAACAGCAGCACCGGTGCCGCGATGTGTCTCCAGCTCATCGACAACCTCCCCTGGTTGAACCCGCTTCGAGCCTCTCGCTTCGGGAGTCGCCCGGTCTGCACGCCGTGGGTGAAAAAATTTCACGGCGGGGACTACGCGGCCCCGTGCGAGGAGGCGAAAGAACGTCGCGATGGAAGAACCCGGATGGGGATGCACCATCCGTGCCGCGGAGCTGCACGTCCCGCTGCCCTTCGATCGCGTTTCTCTTCCGCCGGCGCGCTACGGCAGCCGCGGATTCCGGAGCGCCGCCTTGCGCCTGCGCAGGAGCGGAGCGTAGGATCGCCGGCGGTGCCGAGCGGGCAGGGATGTGGGGCCCGAGCCGCGCGCGAGGTCCGTCTGGGTCCCGCTTTCCAGGCGCGGCCGCTCTTCTCCAAGTCCGGATGTGAGGAGGTACCGACGATGCGCGTTCACTCGATGCGATCCCTGCGACGCATGGCCTGGGTGGGCCTGACCGCGCTGCTCGCCGGCTGCGGCTCCGCCGACCCGCGACCGGCGAACGGCGTACAGGGCGCCGCGGAGGGTGAAAGCGCGCGGGCGGCCACGCCCCGGGCGGGCGGCGCCGAGTCCGGCGACGTCTCGGACAGCCCGCGTCACGGGGAGTACGTGATGTACACGACGGCAGCGGGAGACAGCGTCCGCGCGTTCGTGGTCCATCCGGAGAGCCCCGCTCCAGCGCCCGGCGTGATCGTGATCCACGAGATCTTCGGCCTCACGGACTGGATCCGCTCGGTGGCCGATCGGTATGCGGCCGAAGGCTTCGTCACGATCGCGCCGGACCTGCTGTGGGGCCGCGGCCCGGGAGGCGGGGGCACGGACGCCTTCGCCGACCAGGACGTCGTGATCGCGGCCATCCGGGAGCTGCCGCCGGACCTCGTGAAGGCGCGGCTCGACGGCGCGCGCGCCTATCTGCGGCGCCTGCCCGGATCGACGGACGCCGTCGGGGCGGTGGGCTTCGGCTGGGGCGGCCACCAGTCGTTCCAGTACGCCGCGGAGCAGCCGGAGCTGGACGCGGCGGTCGTGTTCTACGGCTCCGGCCCCGAGCCGCTCGCGCGGGTCGCGCAGATCGAGGCCCCGGTGCTGGGTCTCTACGGTGGGGACGACGCGCGCGTGAACGCGTCGATACCCGAGATCGTGGAGGCGATGGCGGGGGCGGGCAAGCGCTACGAGAAGGAGATCTACGCCGGAGCGGGTCACGGCTTCCTGCGCCAGGACGAGGAGGGTGCCAACGCCGAGGCGGCGGAGCGTGCATGGCCGCGCTCGGTGGAGTTCCTGCGCGCCGAGCTGGCTCCGGCCGGGAGCCGGTGACCGCCCTCGACGCCGCGGCGGCGGTTCGCTGGCCGGAGCGCGTCGTCTGCGACCCGCAGCGGGCGCGGAAGGCGGACCTCTGGCGGGGTTCCACTCTGTTCGCGGGGCTGGACTGCCTGGCACCCGGCCAGGCGCGGACGCCCCACCGTCACGCGGGGGCCGACAAGTTCTACCTGGTGCTGCGCGGCGCCGGAACGTTCGAGGTGGGGGAGACGAGCTTCTCGGCCGGCGAGGGGACGCTGGTCCCGGCCCCCGCGGGAGTGCCGCACGGGGTCCGCAACACGGGGACCGATCCGCTCGTGGTGCTCACGGTGATGTCTCCTCCGCCGGAGCCCGGCCCCGGCGCCTGAGCGCCGGAGGGCGCGCCGCGACCCGAGGTCGGGGTCAGCCCTCGAGCTCGTCCACCGCGGCCGTGATCTCGGCGACGTGGCCGGCCACCTGCACCTTCGGGAAGACGCGCCGCAGGATGCCCTGCTTGTCGATGAGGAACGTCGTGCGCTCGATCCCCTTCGACGTGCGTCCGTAGCGGCGGCTCTCCCGCCAGACGCCGTAGCGCTCGGCCACGTCGGTGCCGGCGTCGGAGAGGAGCGGGAACGGCAGCCCGTGCTTGGAGGCGAAGCTCCGGTGCGAGTCGAGCGGGTCCTTGCTCACGCCGAGCACCGCTACGTCTCGCCGCTCGAGCTCTCCGTAGGCGTCGCGGAAGTCGCACGCCTCGCGCGTGCACCCGCTCGTGTCGTCCTTCGGATAGAAGAAGAGGATCACGTGCTTCCTGCCACGGAAATCCCCGAGGCCCACGACGTCGCCGCCGTGGGCGGGCAGCGCGAACTCGGGCGCCGGGCGCCCCTCCTGCGGCATCTCGGACATGGCGCTCCTCGAGGCGGTGTCGGTGTGGGATCTCCGGACCGGGGGAAGACCCGCGCCGCCGGCCGGCCGGGGCACGATCGCCAGCCGCGCGCAGCCGGGCAAGACGATCCGCGCGCCGAGGGCTCCGGGCCCCCCGACGTCCTGCTCCTCTTCGACATCGACGGCACCCTGCTCACCGCCGGCGAGGCGCCGCGCTACGCGCTCGAGGAGGCGCTCCGGGCGGTGTACGGCACGCCTGGGCCGGTGACGAGCCACGACTTCTCGGGCAAGACCGACCCGCAGATCGTGCGCGAGCTGCTCGCACTCGCGGCGAGGCCCGCGGCGGAGGTCGAGGCCGGGCTGCACCGGGCGCTGGAGCACTACGTCAGCCGGCTCGGCGCACACCTGCGCGGCGATCCCGGCGCGCGCCTGCTCCCGGGCGTCTCCGAGCTCGTCCCGCGCCTCGCGCGGGAGCCGCGGGCCGCGCTCGCCCTCCTCACCGGCAACGTCGCGGGCGGGGCGCGCGTGAAGCTCGGGCGCTTCGGGCTGTGGGAGCACTTCGCGACGGGTGCCTTCGGCAGCGACCACGCGGAGCGCAACGAGCTCCCCGCGCTGGCGATGGCCCGCGCGGAGGCGCGCTGGGGCGTGCGCTTCCCGCTCGAGCGGACGTTCGTCATCGGCGACACCCCGCTCGACGTCGCGGCGGCGCGCGCCGTCGGCGCCGTCGCCGTCGGCGTCGACACCGGCCGCACGACCGGGTTGCTCGCCGCCCAGCGCCCGGACCACCTGCTGCCGGACCTCTCCGGCTGGCCCTCAACCCTCTGGCCCATCCTGTTCGGCGAACCCCTCCCCGCTGGAGGCCGCGATGCCTGAGATCTCGATCGGCGTGATCGCCGTCCTTCTGCTCCTGCTGGTCCTGAGCTCCGTGCGCGTGCTGAAGGAGTACGAGCGCGGCGTCGTGTTCCGCCTCGGGCGGCTCATCGGCGCCAAGGGCCCCGGGCTGTTCCTGCTGATCCCCATGGTGGACAAGATGCAGCGCGTGAGCCTGCGCACGATCGCCTTCGACGTGCCGCCGCAGGACGTGATCACCAAGGACAACGTGTCGGTGAAGGTGAACGCGGTCGTGTACTTCCGGGTCATGGACCCGCGGCGCGCGATCGTGGAGGTGGAGGATTACCTCTACGCGACGAGCCAGCTCGCGCAGACGACGCTGCGCTCGGTCCTCGGCGAGACGGAGCTCGACGAGCTGCTCGCCGAGCGCGACACGATCAACGCGAAGCTGCAGTCGATCCTCGACGAGCAGACGGACCCCTGGGGCATCAAGGTGTCGGCGGTGGAGGTGAAGCACGTGGACCTGCCGCAGGAGATGCAGCGGGCGATGGCGCGCCAGGCCGAGGCCGAGCGCGAGCGGCGCGCGAAGGTGATCGCCGCGCAGGGCGAGTACCAGGCCGCCGAGAAGCTCGCGCAGGCGGCCGAGGTGCTGCAGGCGCAGCCGCAGGCGCTCCAGCTGCGCTACCTCCAGACGCTCTCCGACATC
>JBHENL010000180.1:0-5146 GCA_046262075.1 Gemmatimonadota bacterium | reverse complement strand
TGCGCAACAACCTCGAGATCGAGGGCTACGACGTGGCCGTGGCGGCCGACGGGATGGAGGGGCTCGAGAGCGCGCGCACGACGCGGCCGGATCTCGTGGTGCTGGACCTGATGCTGCCGGGGCTGGACGGTTTCCGTGTGCTGCGCCGGCTGCGGGAGGCTGGCAGCGCCGTGCCGGTCCTGATCCTCACGGCGCGCGGTGACGAGGCCGACAAGGTGCGTGGGCTGCGCCTGGGAGCCGACGATTACGTGACGAAGCCCTTCGGCGTCCTCGAGCTGCTCGCCCGGGTCGAGGCGCTCCTGCGGCGCGCCGATCGTGGCGCGGGCGCGGAGAACGGCTCGGAGCGCGTCGAGCGCTTCGGCGTGGTCGAGGTGGAGCGGACCACACGCATCGTGCGCCGGCGCGGGGAGGAGATCGCCCTCACGCCCATGGAGTTCGACCTGCTGGTGGCGCTGCTCCGCCGGCGGGGAGCGGTGGCCTCCCGGCTCGAGCTTCTGAAGGAGGTATGGGGGCACCAGGCGGCCGTGCTCACTCGCACGGTGGATACCCACGTCGCCGAGCTGCGTCGGAAGCTCGAGGAGGACCCCTCGATGCCGCGCCACATCCTCACCGTGCGCAAGGCCGGCTACCGCCTGCAGCCCTGACGCGGGTTCCGCCGCCCCGGGTGGAGACATCCACCCCCCCTGGCCGGTAGAATGGAGTTCGACGGGCGCCTCTGCGGCGCTCGTGCACCCGACCCTCAGTTCGGAGATCTCGATGACCGCATCCCGTTCGCTCGCGCGTCACGCCAGGCCTTCGCTCCACCTGCCACTCCTGCTCGTCCTCGCGGCCGGGTGCGCCGGTGGCGGCGAGGGGGAGACGGCGGACCCCGCTGCCGACACGTCGGCCACGTCCGCCAGCACGGCCGCGGACACGGGCTTCGTGCTCGCCGACGTCGGCTTCCGCACGCCGGAGTCCGTGCTCCACGACTCGGTCGCCGACGTCTACCTGGTCTCGAACATCGACGGCGGGCCGGGTGCGAAGGACGACAATGGGTTCGTGTCGCGGGTCTCTCCCGAGGGGCGCCTCCTGGAGCTGCGCTGGATCGACGGCGCGAGCGAGGACGTGACGCTGCACGCGCCCAAGGGCCTGGCCCTGAGCGGGGACAGCCTGTTCGTGGCCGACGTCGACAGCATCAGGGTCTTCCACCGTGAAACGGGCGTCCCGCTCGGCGCGCTCGCCGTCCCGGGTGCGACGTTCCTGAACGACCTGGCGAGCGGTCCCGACGGTACGCTCTATGCGACGGATACGGGCGTGCGCGTCACGGACACGGGCCTGGAGCCGAGCGGCACGGACGCGCTCTATCGGTTCGAGGGCGGGCAGCCGATCGCCATCGCCGAGGGCGAGCAGCTGGGCGGCCCCAACGGGGTCGCGGTCGATGCGCGAGGGCCCGTCGTCGTCAGCTTCGGCAGCGGCAGGATCCTGCGGGTGGGCGACGACGGCGCGCTGCAGGAGCTGGCCGCGCCGCCCGCCGGACAGCTCGACGGCGTGGTGCTCCTGGCGGGCGGAGACATGATCGTCACCGGCTGGGAGGGCTCGGCCGTCTACCACATCACGGCCGGCGGCGAGGTCCACACGATCTGGCAGGACATCGACTCGCCCGCGGACCTGGGCTTCGACTACGGACGCAGCCGCATGCTCGTGCCCAGCTTCAACGGGAATCGCGTCGAGGTGCGACCCACCCATTGAGCGGGCGCCGCGGCGGAGAGGCGCAGCGAGGCGCTCGTCGCCGCGGGCGCCGCGGCGGCCTGCGGCCGCTGCTGCGGGTGCTCGCGCTGTGCGCGGCCGCCGCCGCGGCGTGCTCCCGCGACGGCGGCGCTCCAGAGAACGCCGGTCCCGCGGGCGCCGGGCGGGGCGCCGAATCCGCGGATGCGGGCGAGCCGCGCGCGGTGGTGAGCGAGCCCGACATCGAGGAGGTTCGCAAGGCCCGCGCCGCGCTCCTGCGCGCAGGCGTGCCGATCTATCCCGGCGCCCGCGGTCTCGACTCCACCGAGTTCGAGGCCAACACGGCGCCCTTCATCACGGTGGACTTCTTCACGACCGACGCGCCGGAGCGCGTGGCGGCGTTCTACGACCGGGAGGTCGCGGATCTCACGCTCCGACGCGACACCGTCGTCGAGCCGGGTGCCGTGCGCTACGAGTTCGAGCGTGACTTCTCGGGCGTGGCGGTGCGGCCCTGGCTGCCGGCGGGAGCGGACTCGAGCGGCTTTCTCGCACGCCTCGACCGGCGCGACGTGCAGGGAGTGACGTTCGAGCAGCTCGACGCATACGGCAGCTTCCTGCGGGAGGCGCGCACGCACGTGGTGGTCAACGTGCCTCGCCCGGAGCCGGAGGTCGAGTGAGGAGCCGTCGCTTCCGGAAAGGTCGCACCTGAAGCCGTCGCCGTGCGTGACGAGACCTGCTCGGCGCGCGGGCGCGTGCCTGCTGGCGCTCGTGCTGCCGGCCTGCGGCGGGCGGGAGCCGGAGCCACCCGCGGCGGCGCAGGAGCCGGCCTTGCGCGTGGAGCCTTCCGCGCCGGCGGACTCGACGCTCGCCGCCCGTCAGGCGGAGGTCGCCCGCCGCGGAGCGGGTGTCATGCCCTTCGACCTCGAGCGCACGACCCACGCCTTCCGTCCCACACCCGAGGGCGGCGTACAGACCGTCGTCGCACGCGATCTCCCGGACGCCGAACAGGTCCGGCTCGTCCGCGAGCACCTGCGCGACGCGGCGCGGCGCTTCGCGGCCGGCGACTTCGGCGACCCGGCCGAGATCCACGGCGAGGACATGCCGGGTCTCGCCGAGCTGCGCGCGGGGCACGAGCGCGTGCGGGTCACCTACGAGGAGGTCGAGGCCGGCGCGCGGATCACCTACGCGACGCAGGACGCCGCTCTCGCGCGGGCGATCCACGACTGGTTCCGAGCGCAGACCTCGGACCACGGCTCCCACGCGAGGCACGAGGACGGCGGGTGAAACCACCCTCCGCCGCCGGGGTAGAGTGTTCGAAGCCGTCTCTCCCTGCCGGACCGCCATGCCCCTTCCTCTCTTTCGCGAGACTCCCGCCGGCCCGCTGCTCGCCTCGGTCCTGCTGGCCTTGAGCTGCGCCAGCGAAGCGAGCCCGCCGCCTCCGGACCCGCTTGCCAGCCGGATCGAGGCTCACGTCCAGGAGCTGGCCTCGGACGCGTACGGCGGGCGCGCGCCCGGGACGGACGGGGGAGATGCGGCGGCGGAGTACGTCGAGAGCCGCCTGCGCGCGGCGGGCCTCGAGCCGGCGGGGACACAGGGCTTTCGGCAGCCGGTCCCGCTGGTCGGCGTGCGCACGACGCGCGGCACCAGGCTGATCTGGACCGGCTCGCCGGGTGAGCCGCGCGGTGGAAGCGGACGAGCCGACGACGACCCCGGTGCCGGCGCTGGGCGGGTCGAGACGGAGTTCTTCATCGCCGGCTGGAACCGCGGGATCGAGCGCTCGCGCACGGCGGCGGAAGCCGTCTTCGTGGGCTACGGCGTCGTGGACGAGGAGCAGGGCCGCGACGACCTCGCGGGCGCCGAGCTCGAAGGCCGCTGGGCGGTCGCGCTCGACGGCGCGCCGCCGGGGCAACCGCGATCGCTCTCGCCGGTAGCGGGGCAGCCCGTCACGAAACTCTACGAAGCCCGCCGCCGGGGTGCCGTGGGTCTCGTCCTGCTCTCGCACCTGAGCGACTGGCCCGAGCCCTACGACCTGGCCCGCGAGGAGCGTATCCTGCCGGGATGGGGCCGTGGCGAGCGCGGGCAGCCGATCCCGTGGATCGCGGTGCGCGGGCCGCTGGTCGACTCGCTCTCGTCGGGCCGCAACCTGTGGGAGGCGGCGGTCGCCCCGGGGTTCCGCGCGTTCCCGCTGGCGGGCCGAATCGATCTCGAGCTCGTGCAGGAGGTGCGGCGCTTCGAGCACCCGAACCTGCTGGCGAGGCTCCCTGGCGCCGACTCGAGCGCCGCCGCGGCCCACGTCTGTCTCTCGGCGCACTACGATGGACTGGGCCGCTCGCGCGAGCGGATCTACCGCGGGGTCATCGACAACGCCGTGGGCGTGGCGGAGCTCCTCGAGGCCGCCGCACTCGCGCGCGAGCAGGGCGGCGCCCGGCGCTCGCTGCTGTTCTTCTTTCCCACCGCCGAGGAGGCCGGGCTGCTGGGCTCCCAGTTCTTCGTCGAGCACCCGACGGTGCCGCTCGACTCGATCCTGGGCTGCCTGAACAAGGACGGGGCGCCCGAAGCGTGGGGCAAGGCCACCGACGTCATCGCGATCGCCGCGGCGGCTTCTCCGCCCTTCGAGGCGGCGCTCCAGGGCGAGGTGGGCCGGCTGGGGCTCGCGTGGAGCCGCAACCCCTTCCCCGCCGAAGGCTTCTTCTTCCGCTCCGATCACTATTCGTTCCTGCGCGCGGGCGTCCCCGGCGCGCTGCTCTTCGCGGGGCTGGCCTTCGAGGAGCGGCCGCAGGCCTGGGGCGTGGAGCAGGCGATGGTCTACCTGAAGGACCACTACCACCGCTCGAGCGACGACGTCCCCCTGGTGCTCGATTGGGGCGGTCCCGCGCGCTACGCCCGGATCTGGCTGCGGCTGGCGCGGGCCCTGGCGGACGGCCCGGAGCTGCCCCGCACGGAGATCCGCCTGGAGGGTGCCGACTGATGCATGGTACCCTAGCTGTCGTGTTTTGCGACAATCGAGGTTCTTGACGCCGCCGGCGCCGCGCGGCTAAGCTCACCGCGTACTCGAAAGGGCAACCCCGGTTGGAACCGGGGGCGCAAAGCTACGGGTCCTCGATTTTCCGGGCGGGTGGTGGCGGGGTGCCGGAGGATCCACGATCGCCGGGCTGCCGAGTGGCGGCTCGGCGTTTTTCTTTTCTCCCCGTCGCTCCCATCCGCGCCGCGCGCGCAGGCAGTTGCGCCGCGACATAGCCGCGATTCCATCGCGAAAGGCTGAAATGACGATGAATTGGGGGGTGACCGTCGCGGGTCTCCTGCTCGTAGCAGTCCTCGGAGTCGTGACGACCGAGCCGCGGAACGTGACGCTCGGCTCCGGCTACCGGCCGATCGGCCCCCAGACGCTCGCGGCGGGAGAGCGGCGCGGGAGCGCTCCCCGCACGGACCCGGAGCGCATCGC
>JBHENL010000179.1:0-8012 GCA_046262075.1 Gemmatimonadota bacterium | reverse complement strand
ACACGGCGGAGGCCGCCGATCGGCGGAGCGAGCAGGCCGCAAAGGAACAGCCAATCGCCTCCTACCGCCCCTGCACCTTGCTGATGATCTCCTCCGCCTTGCTGCGCGGCACCTCCTGGTAGTGCGAGAACTGCATCGTGTACACCGCGCGCCCCTGCGACATCGAGCGCAGCTGGGTCGAGTACCCGAACATCTCCGAGAGCGGAACGGAGGCCCCGATCACCTGCGCATCCGAGCGCTGCATGATCCCGCCCACCTTGCCGCGCCGCGAGGAGAGGTCGCCCATGATGTCGCCCAGGTACTCGTCGGGGGTCACCACCTCGACGTCCATGATCGGCTCGAGCAGCACCGGGCTCGCCTTGCGCGCCGCCTCCTTGAAGGCCATCGAGCCGGCCACCTTGAAGGCCATCTCGGACGAGTCCACGTCGTGGTACGACCCGTCCAGCAGCGTCACCTTCACGTCCACGACCGGGTAGCCGGCGAGGACCCCGTTGTCGAGCGCCTCGCGGATCCCCTTTTCCACCGAAGGGATGTATTCACGCGGGATCGAGCCGCCGACGATCTTGTTCACGAACACGAACCCGCCGCCGGTCTCGTTGGGCTCGAGCTGGATCACCACGTGGCCGTACTGTCCGCGGCCACCCGTCTGGCGGATGAACTTCCCCTCCTGCTCCACCGCCTTGCGCACCGTCTCGCGGTAGGCGACCTGCGGCTTGCCGACGTTGGCCTCGACCTTGAACTCGCGCAGCATGCGGTCCACGAGGATCTCGAGGTGCAGCTCGCCCATGCCCGAGATGATCGTCTGCGCCGTCTCGGGGTCGGTGTGCACGCGGAACGTCGGGTCCTCCTCCGACAGCTTCGCGAGCGCCCCGGACAGCTTGTCCTGGTCGGCCTTGGTCCTGGGCTCGATCGCGACGTCGATCACGGGTTCGGGGAAGACCATCGCCTCGAGGATCACCGGGTCGTCGGCGTCGCACAGCGTGTCGCCGGTGCGCGTGTCCCGCAGCCCGATCGCCGCGGCGATGTCACCCGAGAACACCTCCTCGCGCTCCTCGCGCTTGTTCGCGTGCATCTGCAGGATGCGGCCCACCCGCTCGCGCAGGTCCTTCGTCGAGTTGTAGACGTAGGAGCCGGACTTGAGCGTGCCCGAGTAGACGCGGAAGAAGGTCAGCTTCCCGACGTACGGATCGGTCATGATCTTGAACGCGAGGGCCGCGAACGGCGCGTCGTCGCTCGCCGGCCGCGCGAGCTTCTGGTCGTCGGCCTGCGGCTTGTGGCCCTCGACCGGGGGGATGTCGTTCGGCGAGGGCAGGTAGTCCACCACCGCGTCGAGCAGCGGCTGGACGCCCTTGTTCTTGAACGACGACCCGCACAGGACCGGCACGAAGCTCGCCGCGAGCGTCGCCTTGCGGATCGCGCTCTTCACCTCGTCCTCCGAGAGCTCCGTCCCCTCGAGGTACTTCTCGAGCAGCTCGTCGTCGAAGCTCACGGCGGCCTCCAGCATCTCGTGGCGATGGGTCCGCGCCTGCTCGAGCACGTCGTGCGGGATCTCGGCCTCCTGGTACTTCGCGCCCAGCGTCTCGTCGTCCCAGATGAGCGCCTTCATCTTCACGAGGTCGATGATGCCGTTGAACATCTCGCCCTCGCCCAGCGGCAGCTGCACCGGGTGCGCGTTGGCGCCCAGCCGCTCGCGGATCATCTTCACCGCGCCCAGGAAGTCGGCCCCGACGCGGTCCATCTTGTTCACGAACGCGATGCGCGGGACGCGGTACTTGTCGGCCTGGCGCCAGACGGTCTCGGACTGCGGCTCGACGCCGCCCACGGAGCAGAACAGGGCGACGGCGCCGTCCAGGACGCGCAGCGAGCGCTCGACCTCGACGGTGAAGTCCACGTGGCCGGGCGTGTCGATGATGTTGATGCGGTGGTCGCGCCAGTAGGCGGTGGTCGCCGCCGACGTGATCGTGATCCCGCGCTCCTGCTCCTGCTCCATCCAGTCCATCGTCGCCGAGCCCTCGTGGACCTCCCCCATCTTGTGGAGGCGCCCCGTGTAATAGAGGATGCGCTCGGTCGTCGTGGTCTTGCCGGCATCGATGTGCGCCATGATCCCGATGTTGCGCAGGTTCTGGAGCTTCGTCCGGCGTTCGGTCTTGGCCATCGTCCCGTGGGCCACGCGGCCCGTGCAAGAGAGTCTTCCACCTCGGGCCCAGGGAAAGAAAATCCCCCGAACCCGTGAAACGTCGCGTTTGGCTCGGGGGATTCAGGCGCCGCTCCGCGGCGCGCCGCGGAGGTGTCCAGCCCTTCACCCGGTCAGGGGTTCCAGCAACTTCATCCGCCCAACGTGAGCGGCGGGGGCGGGCCGGCGAGGTCTTCCGCGGGACCGACGGTCGCCTTCTCGGTCCCGCGGGAGAGCCTCGCCGGCCTCCCGGGGGCTACCAGCGGTAGTGCGCGAAGGCCTTGTTGGCCTCGGCCATGCGGTGGACGTCTTCCTTCTTCTTGATCGTCGCGCCGTCGTTCTTCGACGCCGAAAGCAGCTCGGCCGCGAGGCGCTCGCGCATCGTCTTCTCGTTGCGCGCGCGCGCGAACTGCACCAGCCAGCGCATCGCCAGCGCGAGCTGCCGCTCGTAGCGCACCTCGACCGGCACCTGGTACGTGGCCCCACCCACGCGCCGCGACTTCACCTCGAGCAGCGGCTTCGCGTTGTTCAGCGCCTGCCGGAACACCGTGAGACCCGGCGGGCCGCCGCGCGACTCGAGCTGGTCCATCGCGCCGTAGAAGATGCCCTCGGCCGTGCTCTTCTTGCCGTCGGACATCAGGCAGTTGATGAACTTCGACACGTGCATGTCCCCGTAGCGCGGGTCCACGGACGTGCGGCGTTCGGTCTTGCGCGCCCGGCGGCTCATGCCTTCGGGCGCTTCGCTCCGTAGCGGGAGCGGCCCTGCTTGCGGTTCGCAACCCCGCTGGCATCGAGCGTGCCGCGCACGATGTGGTAGCGCACGCCGGGGAGGTCCTTCACGCGCCCCCCGCGGATGAGCACGATCGAGTGCTCCTGCAGGTTGTGCCCCTCGCCCGGGATGTAGGCCGTCACCTCGAAGCCGTTCGTGAGGCGCACGCGCGCGACCTTGCGCAGCGCCGAGTTGGGCTTCTTCGGCGTGGTCGTGTACACGCGCGTACACACCCCGCGCCGCTGCGGGCACGAGGCCAGCGCCGGCGACGACGTCTTGCGCACGAGCGGGCGGCGCCCCTTGCGGACCAGCTGGTTGATCGTCGGCACTCGGCCTCTCCCGCTACGCGGACCTGATCGGGGCTCCAATGGTCCCAAACCTTGACAGACTTTGAAGTTTAGGCGTCCGACAGCCGGGAGTCAAGCTCGCGTGCCGCTCCCGCTCAGCCTCCGAAACAGACTCCTCCGAATACGACCTCCATGAAGACGACGAACGCCGCCAGGGCGACGGCACCCGATGGATCCTACGGCCCACCTGCGCACCCGGGGCGGCGACGTCGCGCGTTGCTCACCCCACCGGCGCGGTGCTGCCCGCCACTGGCCCGCCGTCGCCGCCCTGCGGCCCCGCGGCGGTCGCCGCCGCCGTGGCGGCCGCCTCGGCCGCCTCCTGGGCCGCAGCGGCCTCGGCCTCGGCCAGCTCCGGCATGTCGAACTCGACCTCCTTGTACCGCAGGATGCCCGTGCCGGCGGGCACGAGGTGGCCGATGATGATGTTCTCCTTCAGACCCAGCAGCTCGTCGCGCTTGCCGGTGATCGCCGCCTCGGTCAGCACCCGCGTGGTCTCCTGGAACGAGGCCGCCGAGATGAACGAGTCGGTCGTGAGCGCCGCCTTCGTGATCCCGAGCAGCAGCGGCTCGGAGATCGCCGGCTCGCCACCGGCCGTGAGCACCCGCTCGTTCTCGCGGCGGAACGTCACCTTGTCGACGTGCTCGCCCTCGAGGAAGTAGGTGTCGCCGGGCTCGGTGATCCGCACCTTCTGCAGCATCTGGCGCACGATCACGCCGATGTGCTTGTCGTTGATCTTGACGCCCTGCAGCCGGTAGACCTCCTGGATCTCGTTCAGGAGGTACTCCTGCACGGCGCGCGGGCCCTTCACCCGCAGGATGTCGTGCGGGTTCACGGGGCCCTCGGAGAGCCGGTCGCCGGCCTGCACGACGTCGCCCTCGTGGACGCGCAGGTGCTTGCCGTGCGGGATCTCGTACTGGCGCGTCTCGCCCTCGCCGGGCTTGACGATGATCTCGCGCTTGCCGCGCACGACCTTGCCGAACTCCACCGTGCCGTCGATCTCGGTGATCACGGCCGGGTCCTTGGGCTTGCGGGCCTCGAACAGCTCCGCCACGCGCGGCAGGCCGCCCGTGATGTCGCGGGTCTTGTAGACCTCGCGCGAGATCTTCACCAGGATGTCGCCCGCGGACACGGCGTCGCCGTCGTGCACCTGCAGGTGCGCCCCGGTGGGGATGATGTAGCTGCGCTGGCTGTCCCCCGCCTTGTCCACGATCGTGATCCGCGGGTGCAGCTTCTTCTCGCGGTCGTCGCTGATCACGCGCTGCCGCAGGCCGGTGGACTCGTCGAGCTCCTCGCGGACGGTGATGTCCTCGATGATGTCGATGAACTTCACCTTGCCCGGGACGTCGGTCAGGATCGGCGTCGTGTAGGGGTCCCACTCGAACAGCAGGTTCCCCTCCTCGATCGCCTCACCGTCCGCCACGCGGATGAAGGCGCCGTAGGGCACCGCCAGACGGCTCCGCACGCGGCCGTCGGTGTCCTTCACGAGCAGCTGGCCCTCCCGGCCGGTCACCACCCGGTCGCCGGTCTCGTTCTCCACCGTCAGCACGCGGTCGTACTCGACCTCGCCCGCCAGGCCCGCGCTCTTCCGCGACTGCGCCGCGATGCGCGCGGCCGTGCCGCCGATGTGGAAGGTCCGCAGCGTGAGCTGCGTGCCGGGCTCGCCGATGGACTGGGCGGCGATGATCCCCACGGCCTCGCCGTCGTCCACGGGCTTGAGCGTGGCCATGTTGCGGCCGTAGCACTTCTGGCACAGGCCGCGGCGCGACTCGCAGGTCAGCACCGAGCGGATGCGCACCTTCTCGATGCCGGCGTCCTCGATCGCCTGCGCGGAGCTCTCGAAGATCTCGTCCCCGGCCTCGACGAGCACGTCGTTCTGGATCGGATCCACGACGTCCTCGAGGGCGACCGTGCCCACGATGCGCTCGCGCAGCGCCTCGATGACCTCCTCGCCTTCCTTCAGCGCCGAGACCTCGAGCCCCAGGATCGTGCCGCAGTCCTCCTCGGTGATCACGACGTCCTGCGCCACGTCCACCAGCCGCCGCGTGAGGTAGCCCGCGTCGGCGGTCTTGAGCGCGGTGTCGGCGAGTCCTTTCCGGGCGCCGTGCGTCGAGATGAAGTACTCCAGCACCGAGAGGCCCTCGCGGAAGTTCGACTTGATCGGCGACTCGATGATCTCGCCGACCTGGCCGGTGATCTTCTTCTGCGGCTTGGCCATCAGCCCGCGCATGCCGGCCAGCTGCCGGATCTGGTCCTTCGAGCCGCGCGAGCCCGAGTCGGCCATCATGTAGATCGGGTTGAACCCGGCCTGGTCGTCGCGCAGGTGGTCGAACATGACCTTGGCGACGTCCGTGTTCGCGTGCGTCCAGACGTCGATCACCTTGTTGTAGCGCTCGCCGTCGGTGATGACGCCCTTCTTGTACTGCGCGGTGATCTTCTCCACCTCGCGGTCGGCGGCGTCCAGGAGCTCGCGCTTGGACTCCGGGATCACCATGTCGTCGATCCCCACGGACATGCCGGCCTGGGTCGCGTAGCGGAAGCCGAGCTCCTTCAGGTCGTCCAGGAACACGACGGTGCGCTTGAGGCCCTGCTTGTCGTAGGCCGACGCGACGAGCTCGGTCAGCTCCTTCTTGTTCATCTCGCGGTTGATCCAGGGCAGCTCCTCGCGGCCCGGGTCCGTCTCGCGCGGGACGATCGAGTTGAAGATCACGCGGCCCACGGTGCTGTCGTACGTGCGCGCGCCGTAGCGCACGCGGATCCGGCTGTGCAGCCGCAGGTGGCCGTTCTCGTAGGCCACGAGCGCCTCGTCGGGCGAGCCGTGGAACTCGAGCTCCGGCTCCCTGCCGTCGACCTTCGCCGGCTCCCGCGTCAGGTAGTAGCAGCCGAGCACGATGTCCTGGCTGGGGGCGGCGATCGGCTTGCCGTCGGCCGGCTTCAGCACGTTGTTCGACGAGAGCATGAGCAGCCGGCACTCGATCTGCGACTCGTACGAGAGCGGCACGTGCACCGCCATCTGGTCGCCGTCGAAGTCGGCGTTGAACGCCGCACAGACCAGCGGATGGACCTTGATCGCCTTGCCCTCGATCAGGATCGGCTCGAAGGCCTGGATCCCCAGGCGGTGCAGCGTGGGCGCGCGGTTGAGCAGCACGGGATGGTCGCGGATCACCTCCTCGAGGATGTCCCACACCTCGGGGCTCTCGTTCTCCACGAGCTTCTTCGCGCTCTTCACCGTCTGGACGTAGCCCTTCTCCTCGAGCTTGCGGATGATGAACGGCTTGAAGAGCTCGAGCGCCATCGTCTTGGGGAGCCCACACTGGTGCAGCTTGAGCTCCGGCCCGACCACGATCACCGAGCGGCCCGAGTAGTCCACGCGCTTGCCGAGCAGGTTCTGGCGGAAGCGCCCCTGCTTGCCCTTGAGCATGTCCGAGAGGCTCTTCAGCGGGCGCTTGCCGCGTCCGCGCACGGCCTTCGAGCGGCGGCCGTTGTCGAAGAGCGCGTCCACGGCCTCCTGCAGCATCCGCTTCTCGTTGCGCAGGATCACCTCGGGCGCGCGCATCTCGATCAGCTTCTTCAGCCGGTTGTTGCGGTTGATCACCCGGCGGTAGAGGTCGTTCAGGTCACTCGTCGCGAAGCGCCCGCCCTCGAGCGGCACGAGCGGCCGCAGGTCGGGCGGGATCACCGGCACGGCCTTCATGATCATCCACTCCGGGCGGTTGCCGGACTGGCGGAACGCCTCGACCACCTTGAGCCGCTTGAGCAGACCCTTCTTGCGGTGGTTCGAGGTCTCGACCTTGACGTGCGCGCGCAGGTCGTTCGACAGGTCCTCGACGTCCATCTGCGAGAGGATGTCGTAGATCGCCTCGGCGCCGATCTTGGCCACGAAGCTCGAGTCGCCGCGCTCCAGCTGGTCGAGGAACTCGTCCTCGCTGATCAGCTGCATCTTGTCGTAGCCGCTCTTGCCCGGCTCGATCACGACGTAGTTCGCGTAGTAGATGATCTTCTCCAGGTCGCGCAGGCTGATGTCGAGCAGGTAGCCCATGCGCGAGGGGAGCGACTTGAAGAACCAGATGTGGGCCACCGGCACGGCCAGCTCGATGTGCCCCATCCGCTCGCGGCGCACCTTCGAGAGCGTCACCTCCACGCCGCAGCGGTCGCAGATGACGCCGCGATAGCGGATGCGCTTGTACTTGCCGCAGTTGCACTCCCAGTCCTTCACCGGGCCGAAGATCTTCTCGCAGAACAGCCCGTCCCGCTCGGGCTTGAACGAGCGGTAGTTGATCGTCTCGGGCTTCGTGACCTCGCCGTAGGACCACTGCCGGATCTGCTCCGGCGAGGCGATGCCCACCTGGATGTGCGAGAAGTTCGACGACGACTGCGTGTCACGCTGACTGCGGAAATCGATCACTGATGCCTCCGCTCGTTGCGAACCTTCGAAACGCCCCACCGCACCCCGAACGATCGAAAAGCGCCGTCGGCCTCACCGGACTCCCGTCCCCCGCGCGAGAGGCGGAGGTGAAGCACCCGGGCGACGCCGCTGCAGGGGCGACGCCGTCCGGTCGTCCCCGCGAGCGCTAAAAGGCCCTCTCGCTCGCGGGGACGAGCCGGCGGCGGCGCCCCCGGCACGACCTACTCGCCGAGCTTCACCGCCAGCCCGAGCGCCTGCAGCTCCTTGACCATCACGTTGAACGACTCGGGGATCCCCGGCTCGGGCAGGTTCTCCCCCTTG
>JBHENL010000178.1:0-10784 GCA_046262075.1 Gemmatimonadota bacterium | reverse complement strand
GACAGTCCGGTAGCGCCGCCAGTCGGCGTCGTCCTCGAGCCGGTTGCGCAGCCCGCGGCCGCCGGTGACGAGCTGGAGCGCCGTGCCGAGGGCGCCGCGCAGCACCCCATGCGAGTTCGCCTGGTGGAAGTTGCGCACGGCGTACAGCTCCTTCCCCACCTGCCCGTCGTAGATCCGCGCCTCGAACTCCTGCAGCCGCGCGGCGCCCGTGTCCCCCTCGCGAAGCGCGGACCAGACGGTCTCGGCCGCTTCCATGCCGCTGCGGATCGCGAGGTGGATGCCCTTCAGGCGCTGGCTGTTCAGGCAGCCCGCCGAGTCGCCGATGAGGAGCGCACCGTCCACCGCCATCCTTGGAAGCGCCCAGAAGCCTCCCTCCGGGATCGCCTTCGCGCCGTACTCAACCAGCTCGCCCCCTTCGAGCAGCTCGGCCACGAACGGGTGGCGCTTGTACCTCTGGAAGATCCGGTGCGGGTCGAGGAACGGATCGGCGTGGCCGAGGCCGACGACGTAGCCGACGGAGACCAGGCCGTCCGCCATGTGGTAGATCCAGCCGCCGCCGAAGGTCGAGAGATCCAGCGGAAAACCCGCGTTGTGAACGACCAGCCCTTCCTCGTGACGCTCCGGCCGCACGCGCCAGATCTCCTTCACGCCGGTCGCGTAGGTCTGCGGGTTCTTCCCGTCGTCGAGCGCGAAGCGCTGCACGAGGTGGTGCGTCAGGCTGCCACGCACGCCCTCCGCCAGCACGACCACGCGGGCGGAGAGGTCGAGCCCCGGCTGGAAGTTCGGCCGGGGCGCACCGTCGCGTCCGATCCCCTGGTCGCGTGTCTGCACTCCCGCGACCCGCTCCCCCTCGAAGAGCAGCCTCGCCGCGGGGACGGCGGGGAAGAGGTCCACGCGGCCCGTCGCCTCGACCTTGTCGGCCAGCCACGCGCACAGGCGGGAGAGCGGGAGGATCCAGTTCCCGACGTTGTGGAAGAAGCCGGGCACCACCGGCGCCTTGATCGCACGCCGCGCCGTGAACCACCGCACCTCGTCGCGCCGGACGCGCGTCGCGTACGGGACGTCCCACGCGCTCTCGGGCAGGTCCGGCAGGAGCGCGCGCAGACCGGAGGGATCCATCACCGCGCCCGAGACGGCGTGCCCTCCGAACTCCGCGGCCTTCTCGAGCAGCAGGATCGACGGCGGCTCCGCCCCCGATCCGTCCGCTTCCACGAGCTGCGCCGGGCGCAGGGCGGTGGCCAGCCCGGCCGCGCCCCCGCCCACGATCACGACGTCGGCCTCCATGCGCTCGCGCTCGACGCCGTCGGCCTGCAGCGAGTCATAGGCGGCGCGCGGGAAGCCCGTGCGCGGGTCGGGATGCACCTGCGCCTGGGGCGGCAGCGATGAGACGGAGAGCTCGCGCGACTCGAGAGCCATCGAAGGTCCGGCGGTGGACGGTGAGGCGTAGGGGATTCTAGAGGCGCGCTACGGGGAGGGCCACCCCTCTCGCGCGCAGCCTTCGAGGACGCGCCCGTCGATGTCGACGCGCGCGTGGAAGCTGCGGATCTCGCCGGACATGGAGTCGACGCAGCGGCTCTCGAGGAGCGTCCCCTCGATCCTTCGCGGCGTCCCCTCGCGGCTCGAGAGATGGGTGCGTCGCGGTCCCGCGGGCGGCGCCGCGAAGAGCGCCAGGCAACCGGCCGCGGTGCAGCGCCGCGCTCTTTTGCGAACCGCCGCGCGCGTCTGCATCATTCCCCCCTTTGCCGACGGGCCCATGCCGCCTTGCGCCACTCCGCGTCCACCTGCATCCAGGCCGATCGCACGTCGCTGCGCTCCCGGCGGATTGCCCCCGCTCTCGCGCTGGTGGCTGTGACGGGTTGCGCCGCGCCGGGCACCAGCAGCGGCGCCGCTCCGATCCCCCCCGACGTGCTCGCCCTCCACCGGTCGGCGCTCGTGGTGGACGGTCACTCCGACACGCCCCAGCGGTTGCTCGACGAGAGGATCGACTTCAGCCGCCGGCTGCCGGACGGCCACATGGACCTGCCGCGGCTGCGCGAGGGCGGAGTGGACGCCCAGTTCTTCGCCGCGTGGATCGACCCGGACCACGGTCCCGATCGAGCGTTCGAGCGCGCCGACCGCCTGCTCGAGGCCGTGGTCGAGCTCACTCGCGCGATCCCGGAGATCGAGCTCGCGCGCACGGCGGCGGACGTCCGGGCCATCGCCGGGCGCGGACACGTGGCCGCGCTCCTGGCGATCGAGAACGGGCTGGCGATCGAGGACGACCTGGACAAGCTGCGCCACTTCGCCGCGAAGGGCGTGCGCTACATGACCCTCACCTGGATGGGCGACCACGACTGGGCAGACGGCTCGGGCGGCGAGATCACGCACGGCGGGCTCACCGACTTCGGGCGCGAGGTGGTGCGCGAGATGGAGCGGCTGGGCGTCCTGGTGGACGTCTCGCACGCTTCGGACGCGACCTTCCGGGACGTGATGGACATCGCCACGAGGCCGATGATCGCGAGCCATTCGTCCACCGACGCGATCCAGGAGCACCACCGCAACCTGAACGACCAGCAGCTGCGCGCGATCGCGAAGAACGGCGGCGTCGTCGGGATCAACTTCTATCCGGCGTACGTGGACCCGGCGTTCGCCGCCGCCGCCGAGTCGCTGACGAAGATCCTCCAGCCCGAGCTCGAGGCCGCGACGGCTCGCCACGCCGGCGATCCCGCCGCCGCGGGCGCCGCGCGCGACACGATCCGCGCGGCGGCCTTCGCCGGGCTTCCAAGGGTGCCCCTGTCCCGCGTGGCCGACCACGTCCTCCACGTCGTCCAGGTGGCGGGGGTCGACCACGTCGGTCTCGGCAGCGACTTCGACGGCATCAGTGCCGTGCCGGTGGGTCTGGAAGACGCCAGCCGGCTACCCGCCCTCACCTGGGAGCTCAAGCGCCGCGGCCTCTCGGACGACGACGTGGTCAAGGTCCTGGGCGGGAACTTCCTCCGGGTGCTCGAGGCCGCGGAGCCCTAGCCGCGGACCTGGGCTCGAGCGTCCGACCCGGAGCGGCCGCGGGTCAGCGGCGTACCTCCACGCCGCCACGCGGCTCCGGATCGCGACGCTCGTCGCGGGGCCGTGGCATGTCGCCGCGGGTCTGCGCCGCCTCCTTCATCTCCTGCGCCTTCTGCCTGCCCTTGTCGGTCCACTGCCGCAGGTACTCGCCCGCGACCTCGCGTCCGCCCAGCCCGAAGGCGAGCGCCGCGGCCAGGGCGATGGCACCCAGGAGCAGCGTGAACGCGGTGTCGATGATGTCCGGCGCGATCCGCAGCTGGTCCAATGCCATGAACACGGCCAGCACGAGGATCGCGATCTTCGCGATCTTCGCCAGCACCATCCCGCCGCCGACGGATCCGACGGACGCCGCCACGAGGTCCTTGACGAACTCCCCGAGGATCATCCCCAGCGTGAGGATCAGCACCGCGACGATCACGTTCGGGATGTAGGTCACGAGACGCTCGAACATGTCGGCCACCGCCGTGAGACCCAGCACGTTCGCGGCCATCAGGATCGCGACGAGCAGGACGATCCAGAATACCAGCCGCGCGACGACGCTGGACGGGTCGAGCTTGGTCCCGGTCCGCTCGAGCGCCGAGTTCACTCCGCCGCGCGAGAGCGCCTCGTCGAAGCGCAGCTTCTCGAGCAACGCGTCGGTCGCCTTCTCCAGGAGCTTCGCAACGAAGTAGCCGATGACCAGGATGAGGATGGCGCCCAGCAGCTCGGGCAGGAACGCCACGATGTTGGCGAGCATTCGCTCCAGCTCGTCGCGGATGTCCATCGGGATCTCCTTTCACTCGCGAGGATGGATGAGGAGAGAGAACGGAGAGGCGCGGCAGGTCCCCCGGCCTGCCGCGGCGGGATGGCGCGCGAGCGCCTGAGGAGATGTAGGGAATCTGCGGGCAGCGTCGCAACCGCGAATTTTGCGCGGCGGCGATCGCGTGCGCCCTCCCGCGGCAATACGACGATCGCGGCCCCGGGGTGAGCCGTCAAGGTCGAGCGGGCTCGCCGCAGACGTAGGTGCGCTCTTCGGCGGCGAGCGGAGCGCGGCCGCGCGCGAAGCGGAGCAGCGCGTGCGCCGGCCCTTCGACGTCGGGAGCGGCGTGACCGGGAGCGCGACCGTAGTGCACGCGCGCCACCTGCCGGTCGAGCGCGCTCAGGTCCTGGAGCCGGACGTTCGGCTCCATCAGGCTGGGGCGGCCCGGCAGCGTCGCATGGCCCAGACCCATGGCATGGCCGAGCTCGTGGCCCACGACCGCGCGTAGCATTCCTTCCGAGTCGGCCCCGCACAGCCGTGAGAGAGCGAGCCGCACGACGGCGAAGCTCAGCCGGCCGTCGCCGGCCCAGCCGAACTGCGCCTGGCCGACCCGGGCTCCGCAGCCGCTCGAGTTGATCGTGTCGTCGAAGCGGATCACGATCGTGCCGGCCGTGCCGGCCGCCGGGGGTGCGGTGCCCACCTCCACCGGCGGGACGATCCGTCCATCCGTCCACCGGCTCGGGAACTCCCGCGCAGCTGCCTCCGCCGCGGCGGCCCAGCGCGCGGGGACCAGCGTCCCGCTGCCCCGCTCCGGGCGCACGTCCAGGTACACGCGCGGAGCCTCGCTCCAGCGCACCGTGGTTCCCGCCGCCTCCCGCGCCAGGTCGGCGTAGGCCGCCAGGTCGAAGGCGGCCGGGATGAGCGTGAGCGGTCTGGCCACGCCGGAGTCCGTCGCCGCAAAGGTCGAGCGCGCGACCCAGCCGGGCGCTGATACCGTCACCGGCTGAACGCCCGACGGCGGCAGATCGGTCGTGAAACGCCCGTCGGCGTCCGTCGACGCCGCAAGCCCGCCGACCGTCACGGAAGCCGCCGCGACGGGTCCCGTGCCGAAGATGCCCTGCACGCTGCCGGAGAAACCCCGGCTGGACGACGGCGGCTGCCTGGCTGCCGGTGCCGAGTCTGGCAGGAGCGGAAGCGGAGGCTCGGGCGGGCCGTCGGCGGCGGAGCCGACACGAACGCGGAGGCGGACGTCCGCCGCGCCGCCGTTGGAGACGATCCGCACCAGCCCCTCGTGCAGGCCCGGCGTGAGCGTGCCGACCTCGGCGATCACCTCCACCGGGACCTCGCCGCGGCCCAGGCGGCCCGACGACGGCGACACCGCGGCCCACGGCACGTCCTCGCTCGACGACCACTCGAGCGCCGCGCCGCCGCCGTTCCGGATCACGAACGTCCCGCGTCCGGTGAGCTCGACGCTGGTGGCGCCCAGCTCCAGGACCGGCGCGCCCCCCGCCTGCGGCTCGTCCGTCGCGGAGGGGACTCCGCCGGCAGGCGAGCAGCTCGCCAGAGCCAGGCAGGCGATGCCGGCCGCGGCCCCGGAGAGAACCAGCCGGAAGCCTGGGGAGAGCGGGCTCGAAGGATCGGTGGGCATGCACATCGCTCGGCCCCCGCGCAACCTCCGTACCATCTCGGCTCCGGCGACCGCGGCGGCGGCGGCGGAATGGCTTGCCTCCCGCTGCCGCGTAGGCGCACGATTCCGCGACACTCCTCCCGGAGGGCAAATTGCGAGGCGTGCTGAGGTTCGTGCCCTGGACGGCCCCTCCCCCCGCCCGCGAGATTCGCGCGTGCCGCACCCCGTCCTCTCCGCCTGCGCGCTCGCCGCGCTCGTCCTCGCGCTCGCCTGCCGCGGTGGACCGCCTCCGGCCGTCACCGACGAGGCGCCGCAGACGGACGACCCTGGCGCCGACCGGGCCATGCTCGAGGGTCGCTGGCGCGAGTCGGTGGACGCGCACCGCCGGCTGCTCGAGCGGCAGGACCCCGACGAGGGGCTGACGCTCTACCACCTGGGGTTCTCCGTCGGCTCGCTCGGCGACCATGCCGCGGAGGCCCGGCTCTACGACCGGGCCGCGGCCGCCGGCTATCGCAGCCCCGACCTGCTGTACAACCTGGGACTCGCGCGCCTGGCACTCGGCGAGCTCGACGCGGCAGAGGAGGCGCTCCGGGACGCGCTCGCGGCCGAGCCCGAAGAGGCCGAGTTCCACTACGCCGCCGCCCAGGTCGCGCTCGCGCGCGGGGACGAGCAGGCGGCTCAAGCGCGCCTCGAGCGGGCGACGGCTCTTGACCCCGGACACACCGAGGCCTGGGCCGCTCTCGCCGAGCTGTACGAGCGCCGCGGGGACCCTCGCGCCGAGTCCGCCCGGACGCGGGCTCGATGACCCGCGAGAGCGGCGATCACGACCTCGGAAGCGCGAGGCCCGCGACTCGCCCGGCCCCCTCGAGGGCGTCCCCGCTGGAGCCGAACGCCGAGCGCTGGAGCGCCTTCTGGCGCGGGCGCGAGGCTCCCGAGGAATTCTACCCTCCCAGCCTGCGCATCCAGGAGCACCTGCTGCGCCACGCCGGCCGCGGCACGCGCGTGCTGGAGGTGGGCGCGGGGAGCGGGCGCGACAGCGCCGCGCTGGCGCGCGCGGGCGCGTGCGTGGTCCTCCTCGATGCCTCCGCCGGTGCCCTCGACCTCGCGGATCGGAATGCCATCGGGTTCCGCGGCCGCTCGCTCGTGCGAGGCGACGCGCTGCGCGCGCCGTTCCCCCCGGCGAGCTTCGACCTCGTCTTCCATCAGGGACTGCTCGAGCACTTTCCCGATCCGCTGCCGCTGCTGCGCGAGAACGCGAGGCTCCTGCGCCCCGGCGGCGTGCTGCTCGTCGACGTGCCCCAGACCTTCCATGCATGGACGGCGCTGAAGAAGGCGCTGATCGCGCTCGACCGGTGGTTCGCCGGTTGGGAGACGCAGTACACGGCCGGGCAGCTGGAGCGGATCGTGACCGCCGCGGGATTCGAGCTCCTGGCGACCTATGGCGACTGGATGCGGCCGAGCCTGCCCTACCGGCTGGCCCGCGAAGCCCTGCGCCACGTGGGCCTGCGCCTGCCCATGTACCCGCCCGGGGTGCCGCGGCTGCGGGAGCTGCGAGGCCGCGTGCGGGCGGCGCTGCTCCGCCGCCGAGCCGCGCTGCTCACCGCTCACACGGTGGGCGTGGTGGCGCGGAAGCCCGCGCGCTGAGGATGCGGCGCGCCGCGAAGACTGCGCGGGGTGCCTGCCGGGAAGAATCGGGTGGGGGCGCGAGGTGCGGGAGTGCGTCTCTCGCGGGGCTAGGGTGTGAGCGCCCCGGCGGGCGAGGCGGGCCCGAGACGGAACTCGTCCAACCGGAGCCGCACGCTCGCCGGGACCCAGACCGGGAATTCGACTCCCGAGCGCTGCTTCGGCAGTGCGAAAGCGAGCTCGACCCGGAACGGACCCGCCGGAGCCTCGTCCAGGCTCGCGCGAGCGAGGACCTCTCCTTCCGCGCCCGCGCGCACCTCGAAGCGGGCCTCGGGCCCGACGTGGGCGGAGCTCTCCAGATGCCCGGACCAGAACGCCGCGTAACGGCCGGGTCCCAGCTGGACTCCCGGGCCGCGGAGGATCCAGCCGCCGGCACCGGTGGACCAGACGCGGCTCTCCTCGTCGCGCTCGGCCGCGCCCAGATCGAAGATCGAGCTGCCGGCCCTCAGGAGGATGCGCGGTCCGGGAGGTAGCGGGTTGCCGGAGCCCGCCGGCAGGACGTCTAGATCGTAGGGCGAGCCGTCGTAGCAGCGCTCGACCAGCTCGTCCGGGCGCCGGCGCTCGTCCTCGACGACGTAGTTTCCGCAGACCCAGCCCGACCCCAGCTGACGCAGTCGGAGGACCCGGCCCCAGCTCTTCGTCGGCAACGCGCCGACGATCGCGAAGTCCTCCATCCCGCGCTCGTAGCGGGTGACGTGCACGGTCGGGCGATCGTAGAGATAGGTGAGCACCGAGGCGATCTGCTGGTTCCAGGTCAGCCCCAGCGTCTCGCTGCTTCGCTGCTCCGCGAGCCGGCGGTAGTCCCCCGCCATGTCCCGCAGGAGCGGCTGGAACAGGTAGGGACCGGCGAAACGCACCGCGTTGGCGCCGTAGAGGAGCACGAATGCCAGGCCTAGCGCGGCGGCGGTCGTGGGCGCCCACCGGACCGGCCAGCGGGCTCGCGCCGGGGCCGACGGGCGACGGCGCGCCGGCCGGCGGTCTTGGGCGGCCACCGCCCGGACCCCCCGCGCCACGCGGTGCACGTGCACGATCGCGTACGCGCTGAAGAAGGCGACCGCGGGAAAGACCTGTGCGATCCAGCGGCGCGCCGCCCAGGGATGGTGCGCCTCGATCAGGAGTCGTCCCGTGAACAGCAGCGTCGCGAAGCCCGCGAGGGCGACCCACCCCCCCCACCTCCGCCAGGACTCGTCGCGGATCGCCCACGCGAGTCCCGCGACGGCGAGCGCCAGCGCTACGGGCGTGACGTACCAGCTGAGCTCGACCACGGCGCGCGGCGCCGCCGACTCCACGCTGCCGGGTCGCGCGAGATAGCCGTACCCCAGCCACATGCCGAGGCCGCCGGCCAGCAGCACGGCCGAGCTGGTCCGCAGAGTCCCCGCCACTCGGAATCGCCTGTGCTTCCTCAGCTCGACCACGGCTGCGCCTGCCGCGAGCGCCAGGCCCACGTTGAGGACCAACAGGCCCTTGCCCGCTTCCGCCTTCCACGCCGCCACGAGATAGGGCCGCGCGTGGAGCCAGCCGTCGAGCGCTCCCAGGGCCGCCACGACGACGTAGCCGGCGAGCAGGGCGGCCGCCGCCGCTGCGGGCGCGCTGCGCGCCCTCGTGCCGCGGATGACCGACCGTTCTCCGACCCGCGCGAAGAGCAACGCCGCGATCGCCGCCGCGACGACCACGACCGCGATGCCGCCGTCCAGGCGGTCGAGGACGCCCAGCCCGAGCGTCGCTCCCGCCGCCGCCGCGGCAGCCGCCGACTTCCGTTCCCAGGCGAGGTCGAGCAGGAGAAGGCCGGTGAAGGTCACGAGGAACAGCAGCGGCTCGGTCAGGGAGGATCGGGCGTGCCAGATCATCGCCGGGTTGATGCCCAGGAGGAGCGTGGCCATCAGCGCCACGGCGGGCCCGGCGAGCCGCCGCGCGAACGCGTGGAAGGCGCTCAGCCCGAGAACCGCGAGCACCGCGTTGACGCGGACCAGGCCTTCGATCCCGAGCGCATCCCAGACGTTGGCCAGCAGGGCCGGGAACAGGTGCTGGAACTGCGGGATGAGCTCGGCCGGGTCGTCGGAGAGCCCCGCCGAGAAGGCGCTGTAGATGCCGGGGTATCCGAGTGAGACCGCGTCGCCGAAGACGTCGTTGAGCTCGCGCAGGAAGGGCTGGTCGAGCACGAGCTCTCCGGTCCGCGCGATCCGCGCCGCGAAGACCAGGTACAGCCCCGCGTCCTGGCCTCCCAGCAGGAAGTAGATCGGGAAGAGGCCGTAGAGAGCGGCGAGTGACGCCAGCAGCGCTCCCAGCAGGAGCGCCTCTCGGCGCGGCGTCAGGATCGAGGGCGGGCTCGCTCCCGGCGCGGCCACCGCCCCGGCCTCGACGGCGGACCAGCGCCTGCGAAGCGCCGCCGTCGCACAGCCCAGCAGCGACGCACAGGCGATCGCCGCCGTCCACGGATGGAAGGCGCCCATACGCGTGGCGAGCAGGGAGATGGCCGCCAGCAGGGCGACGAGGGCCCCCGCCGCCAGCGGAAACGCTTCGAGCGCGGGAAGGCGGCGCCGTAGCACGGCGCCCAGCCCGGCGCCTGCGATGAGCACCAGGACGAGCGGTGCCAGGTCCAGCAGCATGCATGAAGCTCGGCGCCCGCCGGGCGGCGCGCCATGCCGTGCTGCGATCCTTCACGCGAAGCGAACGATCAGCGGGGGTCGAGGTCCTCCCCGCAGACGTAGACCTTTCGATCGCCCGGCCCGCCGGGGCTCCAGACGCGGGAGAAGTTCAGCGAGGCGGAGCTCGCGGGCTCCCGATCCGGCGCCGCGTGACCGGGCGCGCGGTGATAGTGGACGCTCGCGTTTTCCCGATCCAGCGGGCTGAGGCCGGCCAGGCGGACGCTCGGCTCCATCAGGCTGGACCGACCCGGGACCGTCAGGTGCCCGAGCCCCATCGTGTGCCCGATCTCGTGACCCACGACGGCTTCGATCACGGAGCTCGAAGCGCCGCACAGTCGCGAGAGGGCCAGCTGAACGACGCCATAGGCCAGCTCGCCGCTTCCGGACCAGCCGAAGGTCGCCTGCCCGACCTTCCCGCCGCAGCCGCTCGGGTTGATCGTGTTGTCGAACCGGATCACGATCGTTCCCGGCGTCCCGTCCTGCGGAGGCGAGCCGCCGACGCTCACGGAAGAGCTCAGGACGCCTCCGGTCCACTGCGCGGGAAACCTTCCCGCCGCCGCCTGCGTCGCGCTGATCCAGCTCGCGGGGATCGGCATCCCAGTCCCCACCTCCGGGCTCGTGTCCACGTAGATGCTGGGTGACGACATCCAGCGGATCGTCTTCCCTCTCCCTGGCTCTCGGTTCACGTCGTCGTAGGCAGCCATGTCGAAGGCGGCCGGGATCATCGTGAGCGGATTCACGAGATCGGCGTTCGTGCTGGCATACGTGGAGCGGCCGACCATCCCACTCGCCGCCAGCGAGATCGCCATGGTTCCCGAAGGCGGGAGGCCGGAATCGAAGGCCCCGCTTCCATCGGTGACCACCGTGGCGGACCCGACCGTGACCGTCGCTCCGCCTATGCCGCCGTTGCCGAAGAGGCTCGCAACGCGCCCCGAGAACCCACCGGACGCCGGTGGTGGTGGTGGTGGTGGCGGTGGTCGTGGCGGCGGTGGCGGTGGAGGGGGAGGTGGCGGTAGCGGTGGCGGTGGCGGTGCGGCCACCTGCATGC